>JAIMBT010000024.1 GCA_023511295.1 Alicyclobacillus sp. | reverse complement strand
CTGGGTAAAAAAGAACTTCAGCAGGTGGATGACAAGGTTCATGCCTTGCTGGTGACGTTGGGTCTGGTTCCTGAAACCAGAAAGAAGGGAGTGTTTCTATGATACGTCTTGAATCGTTGCCAAAGCTGCCATCTGATGTGCAGGTAGGCGCGCCGCTCGTGAGTACTCTTTTCTCCCTGAAGCAGAGCATTATGCGCAATAGCAAACCGGGAAAGGAGGATTTCAATACCTTTCTCCAGCAGATGAAAAATGATATGAATGCTGATCTTGAGCGGGAGGATGATTACTATTTCGAATTGAATGCCAAGGCGTTGATTGGTGATCCCCGGGCCGTCAGCTACTTTATGAATCAAATCGAGAAGTATTTACGGAAAACACCATATACCGGCAAGATACCAGAGGCCTACCCGACAGCAGCAGAAGCGCCTGCAGGCCGCTGGCCGTCTCCCTTGGAGCCAGTCGCCTAAGCGCCAGTGCCACCCGGCTTCGGGCCGGAACAGCCCTCCAACCCAGCATGTGGACAAACCCAGTGCCGTCGCTTCGAGGATGACGACTTCGCGAAGACGAGCTGGAATCTTCGCCGCTACCTCTGGGCGCCGATGCTCGGGTGCTACGGCGTGCAGCGCATCCATCGGCTTCCGCACGTGATGATCCTGGCGGGCGCGGGAGTGGGCGGAGGCTCGCTCAACTACGCGAACACGCTCTACGAGCCGCCTCAGCCCTTCTACGACGACCCCCAGTGGGCGCACATCACCGACTGGCAGTCGGAGCTGGCCCCGTATTACGAACAGGCGAAACGGATGCTGGGCGTGACGACCAATCCGTCGTTGGTCGCGAAAGAGGGACGGGACTTCATCGAGGTGCTCAAAGAAATTACGACCCTGGTGGATGGTCCCATCAGCGCCGAAGTGGTGAGCCTGGATGCGGACAGCATGGTGAAAGAAGGGCTGCCGCTGGCGGAGTTGCATAAGAACATCGTCATCAAAGTGCCGCTGACCGCCGAAGGCCTGAAGGCGGTGCATCGTTTCGCCAAAGAGGGCATCAAGACGAACGTCACGCTCATCTTCAGCGCCAACCAAGCACTGTTGGCGGCCCGAGCCGGAGCCTCCTTCGTCAGCCCGTTCATCGGACGGCTCGACGACATCAGCTTCAACGGCGTCGAGCTTGTGCAAACCATCAGCAATATTTTCCAGATGCACGACATCGATACGGAGATCATCGCCGCGAGCATCCGCCACCCGGTACACGTCACCGAGGCGGCGCTGGCTGGCGCGCACATCGCCACCTGTCCGTTCGCCGTGATTGACCGCATGGTCAAACATCCTTTGACAGACCAGGGCATCGAGCGGTTCCTCGCGGACTGGAGCAAAGTCGAGAAGAGGTGAGTCGATGGACGCCGAACAGATCATCGAGTTTATCCGCAGCAGCCAGAAGAAAACCCCCGTCAAGGTGTATCTGAAAGGGCGTCTCGGCGAGATTCCGTTCGGGCCGGACATCCACGCGTTCGTCACAGACCAGGTCGGGGTGGTGTTCGGCGAGTGGAGCCAACTGCAGCCAATCCTCGAAGCCCACGCGGCGAAGATTGACGATATGGTGGTGGAAAGTGACCGCCGCAACTCGGCCATTCCGCTGCTGGACACGAAGAACCTGCACGCCCGAATTGAACCAGGCGCCGTCATCCGGGACCAGGTAGAGATTGGCGACAACGCCGTCATCATGATGGGGGCGACCATCAACATCGGCGCGGTGATTGGAGCGGGGACCATGATTGACATGAACGCCGTCGTCGGCGGCCGTGGCATCATCGGGAAGAACTGCCATATCGGCGCGGGCGCAGTGGTCGCGGGCGTCGTGGAACCGCCGTCGGCCAAACCGGTGGTGGTCGAGGACAACGTGCTGGTCGGCGCCAACGCGGTGCTATTGGAGGGTGTGCGCGTCGGGACCGGATCGGTCGTGGCCGCCGGCGCCATCGTGATTGAGGATGTCCCGCCCTACACCGTCGTCGCCGGGGTTCCGGCGCGGGTGATCAAGCAGATTGACAGCCGTACACAGGCGAAGGTCGAGATTAAACAGGAACTGAGGCAGCTCTGATGCTCACCACTGCGGAACTCATCGACATCCGCCGAACCCTGCACCGCATTCCGGAGGCGGGGTTCGCCGAGTTTGAAACGCAACAGGCGCTGCGCGAAATCATCGCGCACCTGCCGCCAGCGCACCTCGCCATCGAGGAGTGGGAGACCGGTCTGCTCGTGCGCGTCAATGGAACCGGCACGGAGCCGCGGCGGTGTATCGGCTACCGCACGGACATCGACGGGTTGCCGATTCCCGAAGAGACGGGGCTGCCCTTCGCCTCTGAGCATCCGGGTTGGATGCACGCGTGCGGCCATGACCTGCACATGACCATCGCGCTCGGCGTCTTGGCGCACTTCGCGGACCAACCGCCGCAGCACGACCTCCTGTTCGTCTTCCAGCCGGCGGAGGAGGGCCCGGGTGGCGCGCTTCCGATGCTGCGCAGCGCGGCGTTCAACGCCTGGCGGCCCGACCAGATGCTGGCCCTGCACGTGGCGCCCGAGTACCCCGTTGGAACCATCGCGACGCGGCCGGGCTTGCTGTTCGCGAATACCTCCGAGCTGTTTATCGATCTCGTCGGCCAAGGTGGCCACGCTGCGTACCCACACCGAACTCGCGATATGGTGGTCGCGGCGGCGCACCTCATCACGCAGCTGCAGACGGTCGTCGCACGCAATGTTGATCCGCTCGACTCCGCGGTGGTCACCATCGGCAAGCTCACCGGCGGTACCAAGCAGAACATCATCGCCGAGCGGTCGCGCCTCGAGGGGACCATCCGCACGCTCTCGCAGCCCGCGATGGCGGCGGTCAAGGCCCGCATTGAAGCCCTGGTGCGCGGGGTGGAGGCGGGGTTCGAGTGTACGGCGGAGATTGACTACGGCGCGAACTACTTCCAGGTCTGGAATGACGAGGCGCTGACGCGGCAGTTCATGTCCTTTGTCGAGTCGAGCGGCACAGCGCAGCTCGTCGAGTGCGGACCGGCGATGACGGGTGAGGATTTCGGCTATTTTCTCTCGGAGATTCCCGGGTTCATGTTCTGGCTCGGGGTTGGCACCCCGTTCGGGCTGCACCACGCACGGATGAGCCCGAACGAGGCGGCTATCGAAGTCGGAGTCCGCACGGTGACGGCCTACCTGGCGCAACTGTGAGCAAACCGGGACTGTGGTAAATCGATGGGCCCGGGCCGCGCGGACGCCGGCAGGTCCGACGCGGTGTCGGCGGCGGCCCTGCGGCCGGGTTGCCCGGCCGGCCCAGGTCACAGCGTGCGGACGAACCGCTCCATCCGGTCGAGGCCCTCGCGCAACGCGTCCATGGACGCCGCGTAAGAGATTCGGACATAGCCTTCGCCGAGTGGGCAGAACGCGTCGCCCGGCACGACAGCGACGCGCGCTTCGTCGAGCATCTTGACCGCGAAGTCGAACGAAGGGATGCCAAACTGGGCGATGGACGGGAAGACGTAAAACGCCCCACTCGGGCGTGTCATGGGGAGTCCCATCTTCTCCAGCCGGTCGCAGACGTAGTCGCGTCGCGCACGGTACGCGTCGCGCATCGGCGCTGCATCGTCGATTCCGTTCACGAGTGCCTCCAGCGCTGCGGCCTGGCTGACGCTGCTCGCGCAGGTGGCGTTGTACTGGTGGACCTTCAGCATCTGCTCCGTCAGGTGCGGCGGGGCGAACGTGAATCCAATCCGCCAGCCCGTCATCGCGTGCGACTTGGACAGGCCGTTCACGACAATGGTCTGCTCGCGCATCCCGGGCAGGGTTGCGATGGAGTGGTGTGCGCCGTCGTAGACGAGTTCGCTGTAGATCTCGTCGGAGATGACGAAGAGTGGGCGACCGCGTAGGACAGCAGCCACTTCCTCCAGCTGCGCTTGGGACATCACGCATCCCGTCGGGTTGGAGGGGTAGGGCAGGATGACGCAGCGGGTGCGTGGTGTGAGCGCCCGTTCTACCTGTGCGGCGGTGAGCACGAAGCCGCTCTCCCGCGTGTCGATGTAGACCGGGGTGCATTGGGCCAAGCGGATCAACGGCTCGTACGCAGGGTAGACCGGACCCGGCAACACGACTTCGCACCCGGGTTCGAGGATGGCGCGCAGGACGATGTCGATGGCTTCGCTGACACCGTTGGTGGTGATTACCTCGTCCTCCGGCCGGTACACGAGCCCGTACTTCTCCTTCAAGAATGCACAGGCGGCGGTGCGCAGTTCCAGGGTTCCTGCGTTGTGTGTGTACGTCGTGAAGTCGGCATCAATCGCGCGCTTCGCGGCCTCTTTGACGTGCAGCGGCGTCGGGAAGTCCGGTTGGCCGATGGTGAGCGAGATGGCGCCAGGGTACTTCGGAAGCAAGTTGTACAGCCGGCGGATGCCGGAGATCTGGATGCCTTGCACGTCCGGGTTGAGCCGCGCTCGCAGCGTGGGTTCTATCAAGGGAATCGCTCCTTGCGATGGTCTGGGCCGTTCGGGCCGATGCCGAGATCATATCACGCCTCGAGGTCCAGCGGTCACACCACTCTCTACCGTGATATACTATTCGTGATTGTGACATACCAAACACCCTCGCACCTGGAGCGATGCGCGAGGGTGTCGGCGGACCGTGTGGGCTGCCTGGCCGATTCTGAGGAGTGACGGGGATGGAACGAGAACTCGCGCTGGAGATTGTGCGCGTCACCGAGATGGCGGCGCTCAGCTGCGCCCGTTGGATGGGACGCGGGCGGAAGATGGAAGCGGACGACGCCGCGACGACCGCCATGCGCCGGATGTTTGACACCGTGAATATGGACGGGGTTGTCGTGATTGGCGAAGGGGAGATGGACGAAGCGCCGATGTTGTACATCGGCGAGCGGCTCGGCACGGGGTCCGACCCGAAGGTGGATGTGGCGGTCGATCCGCTCGAAGGCACGAACATCCTCGCCAAAGGCACGTGGAATGCGATGGCGGTTGTCGCGGTGGCGCCGCGCGGCTCCCTCCTACACGCGCCGGACATGTACATGGAGAAGATTGCCGTCGGGCCGCGGGCGAAAGGCCGGGTTCACCTCGACGCCACCGTGGCGGAGAACCTGGCGGCTGTGGCGGAAGCGACGGACAAAGATGTGTCCGACGTGGTGGCGGTGATCTTGGACCGGCCGCGCCACGCGAAAATCATCGAAGAGGTACGGGCGGCAGGCGCGCGCATCCGACTCATCAGCGACGGAGACGTTGCGGCGGCCCTGAACACCGCGTTTGATGATACCGGCGTGGACATCCTGTTTGGCATCGGCGGGGCGCCGGAGGGCGTGCTGGCCGCAGCGGCGCTGAAGTGCCTCGGCGGAGATCTGCAGGGCCGCCTGTGCCCGGAGGACGAGGCTCAGCGCGCGCGCTGCGAACAGATGGGGATTCGGGATGTCTCCCGGGTGTTGACGCTCGATGATCTCGTTCGCGGCGACGACGCCATCTTCGCTGCCACCGGCGTGACGGATGGGGAACTGCTGCGCGGCGTTCGGCAGATTGGAAAGTCTCGAGCCCGAACCCACTCGCTGGTGATGCGCGCGAAGACAGGCACGGTCCGGTTTGTCGACGCGGTCCACGACCTCTCGCGCAAGCCGCTATCTTGGCCGAATTGAGCGTTCTCTGCGCCACGCCATCGTCACAACGCCATCGTCACAACGCGGCCTGGGCGATTCTAAAATAGGAATGTCCGGGTAAACATGATATAATGCAAACGATTTTACGGCCGTCTACGGAGGGTGTTGGCGCGGCGGCTGGCGGGTGAATGGATATGCAATCCTACGAATCTGTCCTGGAATATTGGGCACAAGATTGTATATCCATCCGGCCGTCGCCGGCGCACCGTTCACTTCTTTCGGACAGCCGGGTTGAGCAGAATGTGGGGGACGCCTATTGGACATGAAGGAACTAGAATCGAAGAAGCTGACGGAGCTGTACCAGTACGCGAAGGAGTTCCAGATTCCGTACTACGGCAACATGAAGAAACGGGAACTCATCTTTGCGATACTGAAGGCTCAGGCTGAGAAGGACGGACTGATGTTCGCCGAGGGTGTCCTCGAGATTATGCAGGACGGTTACGGGTTCCTGAGGCCCGTTGGGTACCTTCCCAGCGCAGAGGACATCTACGTCGCAGCTTCGCAGATTCGGCGCTTCGACTTGCGAACGGGTGACTTGGTTTCCGGAAAAGTGAGACCTCCGAAAGAGAACGAGCGGTACTTTGGGTTGCTGCACGTCGAAGCTGTCAACGGTGTCAGCCCACAGGAAGCGTCGGAACGCCTTCACTTTCCCGCACTTACACCACTTTTCCCTCAAGAACACATCGTCATGGAGACAACACCGAATAAGTTGGCAGCGCGGTTGATTGACCTGTTCGCACCGGTTGGATTCGGCCAGCGCGGATTGATTGTGGCGCCGCCAAAGGCCGGCAAGACGGTGTTGTTGCAGGAGATTGCCAACAGTATCTCAACGAACTACCCAGACACGAAGCTGATTGTCCTGTTGATTGACGAGCGTCCGGAAGAGGTCACCGATATGCAGCGGTCTGTCAACGGCGAAGTCATTGCTTCGACGTTCGACGAGTTGCCGGAGAACCACATCAAGGTGGCAGAACTGGTCCTCGAGCGTGCGCTGCGCCTCGTGGAGCACAAGCGCGACGTCGTCATTCTACTGGACAGCATCACGCGTTTGGCCCGCGCTTACAACCTCGTCGTCCCACCCAGCGGGCGAACCCTGTCCGGTGGTATTGACCCGGCAGCGTTCCATCGCCCGAAGCGGTTTTTCGGCGCGGCTCGAAAGGTCGAGGAAGGCGGTAGTCTGACCATCCTCGCCACGGCGTTGATTGACACTGGATCTCGGATGGACGACGTCATCTACGAAGAGTTCAAGGGTACGGGCAACATGGAACTGCACTTAGATCGGCGACTCGCCGAGAAACGCGTCTTCCCGGCGCTCGACATCCGCCGTTCTGGCACGCGCCGCGAGGAGCTGTTGTTGCCGAAGGAGACGTTGGACCGCGTTTGGGCTATCCGCAAGTCGATGGGAGATAACCAGGACTTCACCGAGATGTTCATTCGGAAATTCCGTCACTACAAGACGAATGCAGAATTCCTCGCGGGTCTGGAACTGCAGAGAGAAAAGAAGGCCTGATTTTTCCGTAGACCGACACCGTTCGGTTTACACCTCACCTCATTCGTTTCCGATTTCCATCCGATATGCCGTTGCCTGTGTTGCCGCTGGGACCGCTCGCTGTTTGACGCGCTGGACGACCGCGTGGCGCGCCGCGGTCAGAGGTTGCGGGCTCTGCGTGACGCGCCGCGTTCGGTGTGACTGCCGTGGTACACGGTGAATGAGTGTGCAACCGTGCAACCTCGTGACGGTCGGGGCATAGGGCCCAGCAATCCGGCGGAACGACACCATGCGCGCTTCCCATCTGCCGGCGGGGCATCCGCCGACGCGTCGGTCAAGCTGCCGCCAGGGGCCCGCGCGATGGCTGAAGGAACGCGCGGGCTGACGGCGTGATACCACCTGCGGCCACCTCGGGCCTGTGCGGCAGAACGGGCGCACGTTGACCGACGGCACGTACAGCAGTAACCGCGAGCCAGTGCAGTGGCAGGCGGGCATCCCCTCTGAACCGGCTTCTGGTGCGGACGCTGGCGAGGGTGGTCAACTGACGGATGTCGTGCTCGTGGGCGAATCCATCCACGGCGGCCATTCAACGACCTGCGGTGCAGCCGCCACCAGTGTCAACGCACTCGCGACAAACGACAAGCTAACGAGAAATGCAGTGATACGTCGACGCAACCTTCTCACCTCCTGAAAGATGGGGTGCTGTGTCCGGTGTTCCCGCCGGCCGAACCGGGGGTATCCCGGACACAGGTTCAGCATAGCCCGCGAGGGGCGCGGACTCCATGACGCAGGGAGAATTTTGCATGTCGTTTTGTAAATGTGGCGGGTAGGTTCGGTGGGCTCGGGTTGGAGAGCGGACGGCGGTTCCGCTATCGGGCCGCGATGCGGGTGCGGGTGTGGGTGCGGGTGTGGGCGCGGGTGTGGGCGCGTTGCGGTGCATAAGGGAACGGCATTCCCTTGTTGGCCCGCGCGCTGCTCCAAATCGGGGTGATTTGGGGCGGCCAGGCCGGGAGAGCGGACGGCGGTTCCGCTATCGGGCCGCGATGTGGGCGCGGGTGTGGGTGCGTTGCGGCGCATAAGGGAACGGCATTCCCTTGTTGGCCCGCGCGCTGCTCCAAATCGGGGTGATTTGGGGCGGCCGGGCGGGGATAGCGGACGGCGGTTCCGCTATCGGGCCGCGATGCGGGCGCGGGTGTGGGTGCGTTGCGGCGCATAAGGGAACGGCATTCCCTTGTTGGCCCGCGCGCTGCCCCAAATCGGGGTGATTTGGGGCGGCCAGGCCGGGATAGCGGACGGCGGTTCCGCTATCGGGCCGCGATGCGGGCGCGTTGGGGCGCATAAGGGAACGGCATTCCCTTGTTGGCCCGCGCGCTGCTCCAAATCGGGGTGATTTGGGGCGGCCAGGCCGGGATAGCGGACGGCGGTTCCACTATCGGGCCGCGTTGCGGGTGCGTTGCGGCGCATAAGGGAACGGCATTCCCTTGTTGGCCCGCGCGCTGCTCCAAATCGGGGCGATTTGCGGCGGCCGGGCCGGGATAGTGGACGGCGGTTCCGCTCATCCACCGTGGCCGTGGCTGCACACCCGAGGTAAACTTCCCGTTCACGCTGCCCTTCCGCCAACATCGCCCCAGGTGATAACAATAGAGTGACAACGCACAGGGTGTGTGTTATAATAGCTCGCAGTGTCTCATGCCAATGAATCGAGGTGAATCCCATGAAGACCGGAATCCATCCGGAGTACCATGCGACGACCATCACCTGCGCTTGTGGTGCGACTTATGAGACCGGGTCCGTGAAGGAAAACCTTCGCGTTGAAATTTGCTCCAACTGCCATCCGTTCTTTACCGGCAAACAGAAGTTTGTCGATGCCGGCGGCCGTGTGGAAAAGTTCAACAAGAAGTACGGGATCAAGTCCAACCAGGCGTAAGGACGTTATCACAGCAGGGCAGAGGCCGCTTGAGGCGGTGTCGGGTTGACGACATCGGCAGGGCGGCCTCTCGTTTCACGTTGCCCGGACAACCACCGCTGCGCGGTCCGTACGGTTCCCACGCAGCGGGCTCATACTCATACTGGGGCAGTCCGCACCCGGGCGTGCAGCGCCGCAAGCGGCGGACAGGCGCCCCAAGCCCTCGCGTGCAGCGTCGGAAGCGACGGACAGGCGCCCCAAGCCCTCGCGTGCAGCGCCGCAAGCGGCGGACAGGCGCCCCAAACCCGCGCGGGCAGCGACGCATGCCCCGGGCACGGCACCCACGCTCCCGGCGGCAAACGGGCGACTGCACGCTCAAGCGGGGGTCGGAATTCACCACGACCAGATGAAAGGGCTGGAGGTCTGGTCGGCGGTGCGAATCGGAGGTTCGACCATGTTCGACCGATTGGAAGCCATCGAGCAGCGGTATATTCAGCTCGGTGAGTGGCTGTGTGATCCAGCCGTGGTGAGTGATCCGGAGAAGTTGCGCAAATACTCCAAGGAACAGTCGGACCTCGCGGACACGGTTGCGGCGTACCGGCAGTACAGGCAAGCGGAGGCCGACCTCGCGGCGGCCAAGCAGATGCTGCAGGAGAAGCTGGACGAAGACATGCGCGAGTTCGTGAAGGCCGAGATGGAGGAACTGACGGCGCAGCTGCACAACCTGGAACACGAACTGCAGGTCTTGCTGCTGCCGAAAGATCCGAACGACGACAAAAACGTCTTTCTCGAAATCCGAGCTGCGGCGGGCGGCGAGGAGGCGGCGCTGTTCGCCGCCGAACTGCTGCGGATGTACACCCGGTTCGCCGAGCGCAACCGTTGGAAGACCGAGATCATCGATGCAAACTACACCGACATTGACGGGTTTCGCCAGGTCACCATGTCCATCATGGGCCACGGCGCATACAGCAAGCTGAAGTACGAAAGCGGCACGCACCGGGTTCAGCGCGTACCGGTGACGGAGTCCGGCGGGCGCATCCACACGTCGACGGCGACAGTTGCGGTGTTGCCAGAGGTGGAGGATATTGAGGTCGAGATTCTTGACAAGGATATCCGCATCGATACGTTTTGCGCGACGGGCCCGGGCGGCCAGAGTGTGAACACGACGCAGTCCGCCGTGCGCATCACGCACTTGCCGACGGGGATTGTCGTGTCATGTCAGGATGAGAAGTCGCAGTTGAAAAACCGCGACAAGGCGATGAAGGTCCTGCGTGCGCGGCTGTACGAGAAGTATGAGATGGAGCAGAAACAGGCGCTCGACGCAAACCGCAAGAGCCAGGTCGGCACCGGGGACCGGAGTGAGCGGATTCGGACGTACAACTTTCCGCAGAGTCGGGTGACAGATCACCGCATTGGCTTCACAACACACCGCCTGAACGAGGTGCTGGACGGAGATCTCGACGAGATCATCCACCACCTGAACGTGGCGGCGCGCGCCGAACTGCTGGCGGCAGCGGAGGGTTGATACCGATGGGCTCTGTGGCCCAGTGGCTCCGTCGTGCGGGGGCAGATCTCGCTGCCAGCCTGCCACCTCTCCATCCGGCGGCGGGTTTGTCTGCGGACGAACAGCGGCGGCGGGCCGAGGCAGAGGCCGAACAACTCCTGCGCTGGGCAACCGGATGGACGCGGGCAGAGATGCTCTTGCACTGGGCTGATCCGCTGCCGGTCGATGCGGCAGATCAGCTGTCGGAGGCCGTCTCTCGCCGCGCCGCCGGCGAGCCGTTGCAGTACATCGTGGGTGCGGCGGGCTTTTTTGGACGCACCTTTGTCGTGCGGCCGGGTTGCCTCATCCCGCGGCCGGAGACGGAGATCCTCGTCGAAGCGGCGGTGCGGCTCGCGCAGGCGCACAGGTGGCAGGGTGCCTGTGCAGACCTCGGCACGGGCAGTGGCGCCATCGCCGTCACGCTGAAGCTGGAGTGCCCGCAGCTGTGCGTCACCGGCGTCGACATCTCCGAGGTGGCGCTCGCCGTGGCGCGCGAGAATGGGCATCGGCTGGAGGCGGATGTGAGGTGGGTGCACGCGGACGGCGTGGAGTGGCTGAAGCAGTGGCCGATGCGCTCCGGCGACGCAGGCCTGCACCTGCTGGTCGCCAATCCGCCGTACATCCCAACGGGTCATCTCGGTGACTTGGCGGCGGAGGTGCGCGCGCACGAGCCTGCGCTGGCGCTCGACGGCGGACCCGACGGGCTGAACTTTTACCGGCGCCTGGCGGAGGTCGGATACGCTGCGTTCGCGCCGAGATCGGCCGCTGTATTGTTGGAAGTCGGAGCAGGGCAGGCGCCTGCCGTGGCAGAGCTGTTCCGCACCCGTTGGCTCGGCTGGACGTGGCAGATTGTGCCCGACCTGCGGGGCATCGGACGCGTCGTGCAAGGCGTGTGGGAATAGGGCGCTGAGCCGGAAGGCGGGGGGCGCCTGCCACCCGTTGTTCTCCACCATCAAGACGCCCTCCCACGTTTAATCCTAGCATCGGCTGTCCACACTTCTACTAGACATGGTAGGAGGGGACGCCGATGGGTACGGTGAAGCGCTTGGCGATGTTCGCACTTGGGGTGGCGGCGGTGACGGCCATCGGACGGGCGGTGCTCGGTATCAGCGCCGGCGGTGCGGAAGAGATGGCTGGTCCATCCGTTGGACACCAAACGCAAGCGGCAGCACCGTCAACCAGTTCGACGGGAACTGCGGCTGGCACCGCCTTGGACATCGCGACGCCGCACGACACGCCCATCCCGACGGACGCACTGCGCCTGCGCATCATCGCCAACAGCGACTCGACGGTGGACCAGGACACGAAGCGTGCGGTCCGCGACGCCATCGTTATGCAGGTGGCTCAGTTGGTGCAGAACGCGAAGAGCGAACAGCAGGCGCAGGAGATAGTCACCCGAGCCTTGCCGCAGCTCCTCGCCACCGCTCGGCAGGTGACGCAAGCTCGGGGCGCACACTACGCCGTTCGCGGAGTGGTGGGGGAGGAACCGTTTCCGACGAAACTCTACGGGAACCAGGTGTACCCAGCCGGTGACTACCAGGCACTGGTGATCACGCTCGGCCGAGGTCAGGGACAAAACTGGTGGTGCGTGCTGTTCCCTCCACTCTGTTTCATCGATATCGCAGACGGGGACGCCGTGCCGAACACGGCCGGCTTCCCGGACCTGCCGCCGCTCGAGACACTGAACCTGCCAGGGCCGGACGGCACTGTGCAACCGGTTCAGGTACGCCTGGCGGCGCTCGACTACGGGGAAGAGGCGTGGAAAGCCCTGAAGCACTGGTTCCAAATGTGAGCGGCAGGCGAGAACGAAGGGGAGGACGCGCGATGAAGGTGTGGTCAGTGGACCTTTCCGACGGGAACTGGACGGAGGTCCTACAGGAGCCGGCGCAGCGGCTGCGGGCGGGCGGTGTCGTGGCGTTTCCAACAGAGACCGTCTACGGCCTCGGCGGGAACGCCTGGGACGATGCGGCGTGTCGCAAGATCTTCGCGGCGAAGGGCCGTCCCGCCGACAACCCCCTGATTGTCCACATCGCAGACCGAAACGAGCTTGCGGGTGTCACGTCCGCGGCGGATTGTCTGCCATCCCCCCTCGTGCGTCTCCTGGACGCCTTCTGGCCCGGGCCCTTGACCATCATCCTGCCTGCACACCCGCAGATTGCGCCGAGTGTCCGCCCTGGTGGGGAGACCGTCGGCGTCCGCATGCCGAGCCACCCCGTGGCACGCGCGCTGATTCGCCAGGCCGGCTGCCCGCTCGCCGCGCCGAGCGCGAACTCGTCGGGCCGCCCGAGCCCAACGACCGCTGCGGCCGTGGTGGACGACCTTGAAGGGCGGATTGACGGTGTGATTGACGGCGGGCCCTGCGACGTCGGGCTGGAGTCGACGGTCGTCGCCGTTACGGAATCGTCCGGAACCGTTTACCGGCCGGGTTGGATCACGCCGGAACAACTGTCTGCTGTCTCCGGTGTACCGTTCTCGTTAGATCCCCACCTGCTCGGCGCGGAGGAAGCTCCCAAGGCGCCGGGTATGAAGTACCGCCACTACGCGCCGGATGCTCGGGTGCACGTGTGGTGGGGAGACCGGCCACTGGCGGTTCTCACGGCGATTCGCCGCTTTGTCATGGACAACCCCGGAATACGCCCTGCGTACGTCCTGCCTGCAGATTTCCCCGACCTTCCAAACGCCGTCTGGCGCTGGAGCCCGGACCCAGCCACTCCGTACGACGAGGCGCTCAGCCACGCCTTGTATCACCTGCTGCGCGAGGGGGATACCGCCGGTGCGACCGACATCTGTATCGTGGGGACCCGTCCGTCTGGCCGCGGCCTCGCGCTTATGAACCGCCTGCAGAAAGCGTCAGAAGGCCGCCTGTACCGCGTGTGACGTCCCCGCCCAGGTACTCCCAGAGTTCCGCCGCAGGTGCGTACCAAGTGCCGTCCCACTCGACCACCGGGTGTGTCAAGTCCACCGGCTCTCCGTCCACTTCCAACACCCATCCGTTGGTCTCCAGCTCCACGGACTGCTGGGACGGAGTGGGTGCGTAGTGCCACGATTGCGGGGGTGCGCTGCCCTGTTCGTCCCATCCGTTCTGTACGAGCCCGCTGTGCAGCGGCGTGGACAGGGTGAGGACGCGCTGGTCCGTCTCCTCCTGCACCGTTCCGCCCGTCACTTGGGCGAACCACGAGAGCGGCGCGTAGACCGTGCCGTGGTCGGAGAAGCAGCGAATCCATCCGGTCGTCCCCCCGCTCGCACCACTCGTTCTGCTAGCTACGCCCAATCCGCTCGTACCTGCCGCGGCTGCGCCGGCGGTACCTCCCTTGGCCTCGTCCCCGCCTTCGAGTGTCCCAATCCCGACCGCGGTCTGGATGGGCGAGAACACAACATCCGGGAACGGCCGAATCAGCAGTTTCACCGCGGTGTCCGAAACGTATCCGGTTTGGCCATTGGGCAGAAGGACCTTCAGGTGGTCGCCGCTCTGTCCCGTGACGGTCGCAGCCATGTCGCCGTGCAGCCAGCCAATGGCGAATGGGCCGGGTGCGGTCTGACTGTACACCAGGGTGCCTGCCGGCGAGACGGCAAAGATTGCTGGTTGGTGCGCCAGCGGATTGGCGATGGCGGCTTCCACCAGCCGCGCGAGCACCTGCTGTCCTGTCACGGTTGGGTGGATATCGAGGCTGTCGAGCCGGACGTCCGTCTGCTGGTGGTGGTTGAAGGCTGCGTGGGCGTCCACCACCGGGATCCCTTCTTTCGCGGCGGTCTGCCACAAAATCTCGTTTGCGGCTCCAATCAGCTGCTCGCCCACATTGTGCAGGGAACTCGCGTCCGGGAACGGATCATACAGGTCGATGAGGACAATCGGCGCCTTGGTCAGAGATTGTACCTTGGCAAGGATTTCCGGTAGACGTGTTGCATATCCGGACAGTGCCGCTTGCAGCAGCGCACTGTCGGTCACGGCGTCTTTCGGCGGCAGTGCCGCCTGTGGCGACAGCAGGTTGTAGCTGGCGTGCAGCAGGTCGTTGCTGCCGATATCGATGGTGACCACATCCGCATGCTGGAGCGCGTGCTGGAACTTCGGCGTGGCGAGGGCCTGGAGCAGGTTTTGTGACGTCCAGCCCGGCACGCCGAGATCTGTGACGGCCCAGCCCTCCTGTTGGCCGACGAGGAATGGGTAGGCGTCGTGGGACGGCGCAGTCGCGGTCGACCCGGGCAGGCCGTAGCCGAAGGTGATGGAGTCGCCGAGCGCGACGTACCGTGTCTCTGCCGCACGCTGGCCGGGGGCATGGGGGCTGTTGGCCTGGCTGGCGTCCCCTGTCGCGCCGCCGAAATCGTTCCGACCGGCGCCGTTCGAATGGCCGGGGGACGGTGCGCCGTGGGCCGGATGCCCACCGCCTGTTGGGGCCTGGGAGGAACTCGACGTGCCCAGCGCGTCCGTGCCGTTGGAGATCACGGTCGAGCGTGGTCGGGTGGCCGCGTCGGTCGCGGACACCTGAAACGCCGCCGGGACTTGGGCGTGCGGCAGGCGCCATACAAGGATCACGGCGCTCGTCACGGTCAGTACAGGCAGGGCCACCAGGGGAAGGGTACGGCGCGCGTATCGCACCATGGCGCGCCACCGGGTGCGGGTTCCTTTCGGACGTCGGTCCATGACGGCACCTCCCTGCCTCCTCTTTTCTCTATTTTACGAGGTAAAGCAGACGCCTCGCCATCTCCAATCATGTCCATTCGGACGAGCGCATACAGTGACCGTAGACGCGATGGTCCCGGTTCAGCGCGGACGTCGGTGTATTCGGGCTGAGCGGAGGTACAGAGGGGGAACGGGATTGGCAGACAAGATGCGAGACGTGGCAGAGATCTGCATGATGGCCGTTGCCCTTGGGATGGACGCGTTTTCGCTGGCCATTGGGGTTGGGCTGAAAGGGATTACGCGTCGGCGAGCCTGGGTCGTTTGCCTCCTGATTGGGCTCTGTCACGTCGTGCTCACCATCCTCGGCATCTACACGGGCATGCTTCTGCAGGGTGTGCTCGGACACCTGGCCAAATGGCTTGGCGCCTTCCTGCTGTTTGGGCTCGGACTGCATATGATGTACAGCAGCCTGTTCGGGTCGCGCGAGGATGTGCGCTTGGCAGATCAGGCCTTGCGGCTCACGCTGTTCTCACTCAGCGTGTCCCTGGATTCTCTGTCCGTCGGCTTCAGCCTCGGCCTGCGCAGCACCGCGTACGGCCTGGTCGCTGCGCTCACCTTCGGGGTTGCGTCGTGTGTGCTCTGCGGCGTTGGCCTTGGCATCGGCAAGCGGCTCGGAGGCTGGACGGGCCGGTTCGGCGAGATCTTCGGAGCCTGTATCCTCCTTGGCTACGGCGTGCATTTCCTGGTGGCCTAGGGCGGCGGGCGTCGTTGCATGCGGGAGTGGCCCGAGGATATACTGAGGCTGTACATCCTGGGAACGCGTGAAATTGCAACGACAGGAGGCGTGTTCTCGTGCAGCTCCTCTTCGTGTGCACCGGGAACACCTGCCGCAGCCCGATGGCGGCCGCCATCGCCAACGACATCATCCAAACGCGAGGTCTGCCGTGGCGTGCCGTTTCGGCAGGCCTGTTTGCGTCTGCGGGAGAACCGATGTCCGCGGGAGCGGCGCAGGCGTTGACACGCCGACAGATTCCGCTGGCGCCGCACCGCTCGCAGCCAATCTCGCCGGAATTGGTGGCTGCATCTGACCGCATTCTGTGCATGACGGAGGGCCACGCGGCCGAGGTCAGGCGGCGCTTCCCAGAGGCTGCGGACAAGGTCGAGGTGCTGGGGGCGTACCGGGTGGGCAACGGGATCGGCTCGGCCGGCGCATCGCCCTTCGGATGTGATATTGTAGACCCGTTCGGTGGAACTGACGAAGCGTACGAAACGGCTGCGGCGCAGATTGAAGCGGCGGTGCGCGCGCTGCTGGACCGATTGGAGGGATTGCAGAGTGAAAGTGGCCATCGCGAGTGACCATGCTGGCTTTCACTTGAAGCAGCACCTGACGGCGGCGCTGCAGGCGTGGGGCGTGGCGTTCGAAGACCTGGGGACGTTCGACGAGCAGTCGGTCGATTATCCCGATTACGGGCGCAAGGTCGCGGAGGCGGTGGCGGCCGGCCAGTTCGACCGTGGGGTCCTCGTCTGCGGCACCGGTCTCGGTATGGCCATCACGGCCAACAAGACCCCGGGCATCCGGGCGGTCACAGCGCACGACGTGTTCTCCGCCCGGATGTCGCGGGCGCATAACGACGCCAACGTGCTCACGATGGGCGAGCGGGTGATTGGGCCGGGATTGGCGGAGGAGGTCCTGCGGGTCTGGCTGGACACCCCGTTTGAAGGGGGTCGTCACCAGCGGCGCGTGGACAAGATTGAGTCCGCGGGGGCGCTGGAGTCGTGAACCCGCAGAAGGGTGTCGCGGGTGGCAGCGAGATCAATCTGGCGGAGATCCGAGCCGCTCTCCGCGACTGCCTGGACGACCTGCAGGCGGCCGCACAGCTCGGGCCCTCGCAAGTGTTGGTGGTGGGCGTGTCGACCAGCGAGATTTTCGGCGAGCGCATCGGCACGCACACGTCGCTCGAGGTGGGCGCGGCCGTGGTCGACACGGTGCTCGCGTTTGCGGACACCGTCGCCTGCCACGTCGCCTTCCAGTGTTGCGAGCACCTGAACCGGGCGCTGGTGGTGTCGGCGGAGCTGGCGCGTGTGCGCGGGTGGCAACCGGTCTCGGCCATCCCGGTCCCCGGTGCCGGCGGAGCGGCCCCAGCGGTGGCGTTTGGACGGATTTCCGATGCCTGTTTGGTCGAGTCGCTGGCGGCGGACGCTGGGGTGGACATCGGCGACACGCTGATTGGCATGCACCTGAAGCGGGTGGCGGTGCCGGTGCGCGGGCGGCGCAACCAGGTGGGTCAAGCGCACGTCGTCATGGCGCGCACGCGTCCGCCGCTCATTGGCGGCAGCCGGGCGGTCTATGATTGGAGTGTGTATCAGGAGCGGATCGGCACGAATCGAAGCGAATCCGCGCGAGGAGAGGGGACACGGTCATGACGCTGTTGCACGACTGGGACAAGGAGATTGCGGAGGCGCTGGAGCAGGAGCTACACCGCCAACAGGACAAGATTGAACTGATTGCGTCCGAGAACTTCGTGAGCCAGGCGGTCATGGATGCGATGGGCAGCGTCCTGACGAATAAGTACGCGGAAGGGTACCCCGGTCGGCGCTACTACGGCGGCTGTGAGTACGTGGACATCGTCGAGAACATCGCGCGCGACCGGGCGAAGCGGCTGTTCGGCGCCGAGCACGTGAACGTCCAGCCGCACTCCGGCGCTCAGGCGAACATGGCGGTATACTTCGCAGCCCTGCAGCCCGGAGACACGGTACTCGGCATGAATTTGGCGCACGGTGGGCACCTGACGCACGGCAGCCCGGTCAACTTCTCCGGCAAGCTGTACAACATCGTCGCGTACGGGGTGCATCCAGAAACGCAGACCATCGACTACGACAACGTGCTCGCCATCGCGAAGGAGCACCGGCCGAAGATGATTGTCGCCGGCGCGAGCGCCTACCCGCGCATCATCGACTTCCGGCGGATGCGGGAGATTGCGGACGAGGTCGGCGCCCTGCTGTTCGTGGACATGGCGCACATCGCCGGACTGGTCGCGACCGGCCTGCACCCGACGCCGATTCCGCACGCGCACTACACCACGACGACGACCCACAAGACCCTGCGCGGACCCCGCGGCGGGCTCATCTTCACCGACGCGGAACGGGCGAAGGACATCGACAAGTCTGTCTTCCCAGGCGTCCAGGGCGGCCCGCTGATGCACGTGATTGCCGCCAAGGCCGTGGCGTTTGGCGAGGCGCTGCAGCCGTCGTTCCGGACGTACTCGGAGCAGGTGGTGGAAAACGCTCGTACCCTCGCCGAGGCGCTGAAGGCCCGCGGGTTCACCCTCGTCTCCGGCGGCACCGACAACCATTTGATTCTGATAGACGTCCGCAACTGTGACATCACCGGCAAGGAGGCGGAACGGAGGCTCGACGAGATTGGCGTGACGGTGAACAAGAACGCGATCCCGTTCGATCCCGCCAAACCCATGGTCACGAGCGGCATCCGCGTGGGCACGGCGGCCGTCACGACCCGCGGCTTCGACGCGGCGTCGATGGATGAGATTGCGGAGATCTTCCGGCTTGCGCTACGGACGGACTTCGGCGATGCCGAGATGTCCGAAGCGCGTCGCATGGTGCACAGCCTGGCGGAGCGGTTCCCGCTGTACCGGGGCCTGACGTACGTCGGATAGAGGCGGGATGGAGCAGGGCCGGGGTGCAGGGGCTGGAGCGCGGGCTGGCGCGGTGTGGCGCAGGTTGGCGCAGGCTGGAACGGTGTGGTCTCTGCGCCCGGCCGACAGGGGAACGCGGTTCCCTTGTTGCGCCTGTGGGTGGCGGGTGTGGCTCGGACAAGGGAACGGCGTTCCGCTGTTGGGGGCAGGGGGTCGGCGTACGGGCTGGCCTCCCCACCGCGCCCACCGCGCCGGCACCTTCACCGGCCTCTTCCCGGGCGTCGCCCCCATGTCCTCGGTCGGGCTGGTCCCCGTCGTTCATCGCCCACATGGCCCCGGCTGCTCCGGTCCTCTCCCTGACCCCGCACATCGGCGCCCGCGCCCGAACCCGCATCCGAACCCGCATCCGAACCCGCGCCCGAACCCGCGCCCGAACCCGCGCCCGCGCCCGCAGCCGCAGCCGCAGCCGCAGCCGCAGCCGCAGCCGCAGCCGCAGCCGCGCGGTGCCGCCGGTCAATCGGCAGAACCGTGTACAGCAGCCCCATCACCACAATCACCATCGCGCTGACCCAGAATGGCGCCGACGGGCTGATGTGATCCCACACCAATCCACCGATGTACGGACCTGCTGCGGAGCCCAGGCCCTCCACCGTCATGAACACGCCCCACAGTGCGCCCTTCTTGTCCTTGTCAATCGACCGATCCAACACCGCATTCCACGCCGGTAGAATAAACGCGTAGCACAGCCCGAAGGTACAGACCATCGCGTACGTCAGCGCCAACGTGTGGAAGAACGGGTATGTCCCCAAACCGACACCGGCGATGAGGAACCCGGCGACCAGCGGGATCCGTGGACCCAGCCGGTCCACCAGCTTCCCCGTCGGGATGAGGAGCAGCACCGTAATCGCGCCGCCCGCCACGAGTACCGCGCTGTACATCGATCCGCTCAGATGCAACACGACCTTCGCATACAGCGACAGAATCGGGATGAGCGAGGAGGTCGCGAACGTCTGGGCGAACATGCCGGGAAACAGGAACGCCACCTCGCGTACGTTGTGCCACAGCGCGTGGAGGTCCGGGCGAGGTCGGTGGATCCGATGCGCCCACCGGACGGCCTCGCCGTCCCGGGGTCTTGTCGCCCCTTCCGCCGTTGCGGCCAGGGCACTCGCCGGCGCAATCGTACCGGCCGTCGGCGTCATCTCGGCTGCCACTTCCGCCGTCGCCGCGCCACCGACTCCGTCTGCGAACGCCGGATTGTACTCTCGCCGCGGCCTGTGCACCAACAGGAAAGCCGTGGCCAGACCGGCTAGTTCCATCGCGAGCAGCAGCCAGAACGCGGGGCGGTAGCTTCGCCCAATCACCAGGTTGATGACCACCGGCCCAAGGCCCGACCCCATCAGCCAGAAGATATTCAGGTAGCTCATGAACACGCCGCGCTTGGTGTCTGGCGTCGCCCGCCCGAGACCGGAAATGGCCGCAGGCCAGACCGGAGTGAGGCCCACGCCGTACAGGGCCAGGCTGAGGATGAACGTGCCCACCGTGCGCGCGTGCATCATCCACAGGATGGCGCCCGTCATCACCGAGAAGCCGATGAGCAGGACGAAGCGCTGGCCGATCCGGTCCGCCAACCACCCCGCCGGCGCCCGCAGCAAGTTGTCCGTCAGGTAGTTGACAGACAAGGCGAGGGCGGTGTATTCGACTGCAAATCCAAGCACCGTCCGTCCATATGTGGGCAGCATCGAGAGGACGAGCGCGCCGCGCACGAACTCTGACATCGACAGGGCGATGAACAAACCGAGCACGAACGGCTGAAACAGCTCCGGTTCCAGCCACTTTCGGAGCTTGACAGGGAGGCGAAACCACCGTCTTACATGCACACTTGCACACTTCCTCTGGAGTGGATGGACCCGCGAATGCGCCCACTTCCAGTGTCATTGTGTCCGATCCGCCTGTCGGCGAAACCTGACCGACGCTCCCCGGGCGACACGGCGACCCTCGCGACCCGCGGAGTCCGTTGGCGGGGTGGAACCCGCCGGTTCTGGTATAATACAAGCCAAGGTTGGCCCCTTTTTGCGAAGGAGTGGGATGGTTGGGAGCAGTCCACGTGCTAGATCACCCGTTAATCCAACATAAACTGACGCACATCCGGGACAAGCACACGGGCACCAAAGAGTTCCGGAGCCTGGTTCAGGAGGTCGCGATGTTGATGGCCTACGAAATCACGCGCGACCTTCCGCTCGTGGACGTGGAGATTGAGACGCCCGTGGCACCTGCGCGGACGCGCGTGATTGAAGGCAAGACCCTGGCGTTGGTGGCCGTGTTGCGGGCTGGACTCGGGATGCTCGACGGTATCCTGGCGATGATCCCGAACGCCAAGGTCGGCCATGTCGGCTTGTATCGAGATCCAGATACGCTGCAACCGGTCGAGTACTACTGCAAACTCCCGCCGCACATGGAGGTGCGGGATGTGATTGTGGTAGATCCCATGCTCGCCACCGGCGGTTCTGCGGTGGCGGCCATCCGCGCGGTGAAAGAACGGGGCGCGACGTCCATCAAATTGATGTGCCTCGTCGCCGCGCCGGAAGGGATCGACAAGGTCCGTACGGGTCATCCGGATGTCGACATCTACGTCGCTGCGGTCGACCAGGGCCTGAACGCGCACGGGTATATTGTGCCGGGGTTGGGGGACGCGGGAGATCGGCTGTTTGGTACGCGTTGACGGAATCTCCGCCCGACATCTGCACATCGACGAACAAACAGCGGACAGGAGGAGTGGGCGTTGAGCCGTCGCACAATTCGCGTAATGACCGTGTTCGGTACGCGTCCGGAAGCAGTCAAGATGGCACCGCTGGTGAAAGTGCTCGAGCAGACCAGCGGGATTGAGTCGCTGGTGTGCGTCACCGCGCAGCACCGCGAGATGTTAGATCAGGTGCTCGACGTGTTCGACATCCACCCGGATGACGACTTGGACATCATGGAGCCGAGCCAGTCCCTTGGCACCATCACGAGAAAGGCGCTGGCGGGGCTGGAAACGGTCATCGGCGAGCGCCAGCCGGACATCGTCCTCGTCCACGGCGATACGACGACCACCATGGTGGCTGCGCTCGCCGCGTTCTACCACCAGGTCAAGATTGGCCATGTGGAGGCGGGGCTCCGGACGTACGACAAGTACAGCCCATTCCCGGAGGAGATGAACCGGCAGGTGGCAGATGTACTGTCCGACCTGTACTTCGCGCCGACCACCTGGGCGGCGCAGAACCTGTGGAACGAGGGCAAGTCGCCGGAGCGGACGTTCGTCACGGGCAATACGGTGGTAGACGCCATGGCGACCACGGTCCGCCAGGACTACCGTCACCCGGTGCTGGACGCTGTGCCTGAAGGTGCGCGGTTGATCTACATGACGTCGCACCGGCGCGAAAACTTGGGTGACCCGCTGGCGAACATCTGCCGTGCGGCACGGCGATTGGTCGAAGCGCACCCGGACGTGTACCTGGTCTACCCGGTGCACCTCAATCCGAGCGTCCGGGAGACGGTGTTCGACGTGCTCGGCGGCCACGACCGAATCTCCCTGATAGACCCGCTCGGCGTGGTGGACAACCACAACTTCATGGCACGCGCGACGCTCATCCTCACGGATTCCGGCGGGATTCAGGAGGAGGCGCCCTCGCTCGGCGTGCCTGTGCTGGTGATGCGCGATACCACGGAGCGCCCGGAGGGCATCGAGGCGGGGACGCTGAAGCTGGTGGGTACGAGTGAGGCCGAGATCTTCGAGGCGGGGCACCGGCTGCTGACGGACGCGGCGGCCTACGAGGATATGGCCGGGCGGAAGAATCCGTACGGGGACGGACGCGCATCCGAGCGGATTGTGGCCGCCATCCTTCATGCCTTTGGCAGGGGCCCCCGGCCGGAACCGTTCGTCTACCAGGCACATTCGCGTCGGCAGTGATACTCTAGGGGCGGCCTCGGCAAGGCCTGGATGCAGCGGATGGGTTGCCATACACTTGGTGTAGCGGATTTCGGAACTGTCTTGTCAAGCTGTGACTGGGACGGCCGCGGTCACAAATCCCTGGGGAGAGGGTGTGCAAATGAGTCGGGACGCTGTGATTGTCAGTGCCGTGCGGACGGCCATCGGCAGCTTCATGGGGACGCTGTCGCCGCTTTCGGCGACGGAACTGGGTGCCATTGTTGTGAAGGAAGCGTTGCGGCGTGCGGGTGTGGATGGGGGCGAGATCGACGAAGTCATCCTCGGCAACGTCCTCCAAGCCGGCCTCGGCCAGAACCCGGCCCGTCAGGCGGCCATTCGGGCGGGATTGGCGAACGAGATTCCGGCGATGACGGTGAACAAGGTCTGCGGCTCCGGCCTGCAGAGTGTGATGCTCGCGGCACAGGCGATTCGAGCCGGCGACGGCGACGTGTACGTCGCGGGCGGCATGGAGAGCATGAGCAACGCGCCGTACCTCTTGCCTGGCGCGCGCCAGGGCTACCGGATGGGCGACCAGAAGGTCGTCGACAGCATGATCAAAGACGGCCTGTGGTGCGCGTTCTGCGACGTCCACATGGGCATCACGGCGGAGAACATCGCCGCGCGCTACGGGTTGACGCGGGAGGAGCAGGACGCCTTCGCCGCGCGCAGCCAGCAGCGCGCGGAGGCCGCACTCGCGGCCGGGCGTTTCCGCGACGAGGTTGTGACCGTCGAGATCCCGCAGCGCAAAGGGGAGCCGATTCGCTTTGACACGGACGAGTTTCCACGCAAGGGCACCACGGTCGAGGTCCTGGCGAAGTTGCGACCCGCCTTCCAGAAGGACGGTACGGTGACGGCGGGCAATGCGTCCGGCATCAACGACGGCGCGGCGGCCCTGGTCGTGATGAGCGCAGACAAAGCAGCCGCGCTCGGACTGCGGCCGTTGGCTCGCGTGGCAGGGTACGGGACGGCCGGGGTCGACCCGGCGGTGATGGGCCTCGGACCCATCGAAGCGACGAAGCGGGCACTCACCAGGGCCGGTGTGGGGTTGGACGACATGGACTTGATTGAGGCCAATGAGGCGTTTGCGGCGCAGTCGTTGGCGGTCGGTCGCGAGCTCGGTTTCCCAGACGAGAAACTAAACGTCAACGGCGGCGCCATCGCGTTGGGGCACCCGATTGGCGCGAGCGGCGCGCGCATTCTCGTGACCTTGCTCTACGAGCTTCAGCGCCGCGGCGGTCGGTACGGCCTGGCGACCTTGTGCATCGGCGGCGGGCAGGGGGTTGCGATGGTCGTCGAGCGGATGTAACCGGTTGCCGGACTGGTGTGGCCAAACCGGTTGTGGCAGCAGGCGGCAATTTTGTGACAAAGCCAAAAACGCGCCCTTGCGGAGGCTGCCGGAAGGGCGCGTTTTCGTTGACAGCTCTGGGTTTGTTCGATACGATACGGGAGGGTTCCGGCATTTCACTGTGAGGTACTCCTGTCTCGTTGTGTGAAACAAAACGAGGGGTTTCGCCAAAATCCTCTTCATTGTCTGATGGGGATTCGGTGGAAACGCAGGGTTTTGCCCGGAATATCTGGATGCCTCTGGATTAGGGACACTTGGAAAAGGGCAGGATGAAAGCGTACTGGGAATGCGCGATGCGCCCGGGAACACGCCGCGATGGCACGAGTTGTACCTTCCTTGGAGGCAGCCGGGAAACGGCCGCACCTGGCGGTTGTTTCGTATCCAGCGCCTCTACATGTTGGGGGTGTACAAAGTCGTAGAGAGAGACAATCCCCCGTCTGGCCCGAACATGTGGAAAACGTTTGCAGTTTATTTCGGTGCGATGCTTCAATTTGCGGTCTGCATGGCCGTGTTTGGGTATCTCGGTCACCGCCTGTCCGTCCACATGCACCGGCTCTGGCCCACGATAGCAGGAGTCGCGTTCGGGGTCATCGTGGGTGTCTCGGGCCTCGCGTTTCTTGCCAAACAGATTCTGGGAGACAAGCCATGAGTCAAGAACGATTGAACGCCAGGTTGCGCGCAATCAAGTGGTGGGGAGTCGCCATCTTCGCCGCGACCGCTGTCGTCTGGGCGGCGGTGGGCGCGTGGCGGCCGCTGACCGGGGGGCTGTTGCTCGGCGAGTTGGGCGGAGCCTACGTGGTGGTCAGCCTCATCTCGCAGGGCCATCGCGACGACGACATGCAGGGTATCGCGCTGTTCACCTCCGGGATGGTGGGCCTGTTCACCCGTATCCTCGCGCTGGTTGCGGTCATGGTCATCGCCGAGCACTGGCGGCACTGCTTCAATCCGTATACCGCACTCATCGGTTATCTGCTGGGATTTGTGCTCGTTTTCGTGGGTCTCTACGGGCTTGCCCGGAACCGCCACACTGATTCCTGAGAGGAGAGGGTGAGAAAGTGCCGAACTTCCCTGTGCTGTTTCCGGACACGTTCCCCATCAACCTCGTGGTCATCGGAACCATCATCTTGACGGGCCTTGTGGTCCTGATTGTGATGCGGGTGGCCGTGAGTAAGATGGACGTCCGGCGTCCACGGGGCGTGCAGAACTTCGTGGAGTGGGCGATTGACTTCACTGCCGGCATCGCGCGCGACACCATGCCGACAGAGACCGCGGTGCGCTTTGTGCTGCCCCTGGCGTTCTTTACGCTGTTTTTCCTGTTCATCGCCAACTGGCTCGGGCTCATCATGACCATCAGCGTCAAGCTGGGTCACCCCATCCCGGCCTTGGGGCTGACGGCCGCAAAGCTCGCCTCCACGAAGGGCTCGGTCATCTTCTTTGACTCGCCAACCGCGAACATGAGCTGTGCACTCGGCTTAGCCGTGCTCGTCTGGCTCATCAGCCACGCGCGCGGGTTGCGGCACCCGAAGCTGTGGTTCCGCCACTTCTTCTCGCCATCCCCGCTTGGCTTGCTGGAGGAGATCACCAACCCGCTCACGCACGGCATGCGTCTTTTCGGCAACATCTTCGCGGGTGAGGCGCTGCTCACGGTGATGCTCCAGGCGCCATTCGCGCTCGGGTGGATCCCCTGGACGCTGCCGCTCATCTTGCTGTGGCTGCTGTATGCAGGGTTTGTGGCAACGGTTCAGGCCTACGTCTTCTCTGTGCTGCTCTGCCTCTACATCGGCAACAAGTCGTTCGAGGGGCACGAGCACCACGCCTGATGAGGCGGCGGTGGACGGCATCCGCAGCAGGCCGCAGGGAACCTTGCGGTTTCGGCGGACAACCCCGCTCAGCCGGGTAAGCGCAGGACAGTGCCCCGTGACGGGCGTCCCGCTACTGTACTCACACATTGAGGAGGAGTTCATTCAATGACCACGTTGTACATCAAGGCTCTGTTCGACATCGCGGCTGCACTGTTGCTCGGTCTTGGCGCCCTCGGTTCTGGTGTCGGTGACGGTTTGGTGATGAGCAAGTACGTCGAAGGAATCTCCCGTCAGCCGGAGGCACGCGGCCAGATTTTCGCCGGCGCCATCCTCGGTATCGCGTTCGTCGAAGCCTTCCCGGTCATCGCGATGGCGTTCGGCATCATCATCCTGTTCGGCTCTGGTCAACTGTAAGCCGCCAACCCGCGCTCGGCGTGTGTGGCAGAAGGGAGTGGCGTAGTTGTTCGAGCTCGGTACGTTTATCTTCTCGATTGTCGCGTTCCTGCTGATGTTCTGGATTGTCTCGGCAGTCGGGTTTAAGCCGATTGCGAAGATGCTGGAACAGCGGCGAGTGCATGTCACATCTCAGATTGAAGAAGCAGAAAAGAGTCGCGAGGAAGCGGAGCGCATCCTGGCGGAACAGCAGCGTGTGCTCGAGGAGTCGCGGAAAGAGGCCAAGGCGATTCTGGAAGCGGCGCGCGTCCGTGCCGAAGAGCAGGCGCGTACCATCCTCCAGGAGGCGCAGGCCGAGTCGGCTCGGATTCTCGAGGACGGCCGCGCGTTGATTGAGCGCGAGCGCGCGGAAGCGATGAACGAAGTGCTGAGCCGCGTGGCGAACCTGACCGTAGAGTTGACGACCAAGCTGCTCGCGGAGCACGTCACCGCACAGGTTCAGGAAGAGATGCTGGCGAAGGCCGAAAAGCGGTTGGGTGAACTCGTATGTTGAGCGGCGCGGTTACGAGGCGGTACGCGGAAGGGCTGTTGGCCGTCGCTGAGGCGGCGGGCGATGTCGATGCCGTCGCTGCCGGACTGGAGACAATAGCAAAGGCTTTGGCGGACCACGCGGACCTCAAAGGTTTCATCGAGCACCCGCTCATTGCACCCGGTGCCAAGTTGGACGTGTTGCGGCGGGTGTTCGGAGAGACCGTTCACGAGACGGTCTATCGGTTTGTTCGGGTCCTGTTAGATCGCGACCGCAGTGCGTACATCACTGCGGTGGCGGAACAGTTCCGCGCCTTTGCGGAGGCGGCTCGCGGCCGGGTGCACGTGCACATCGAGGCGGCGCGCCCGCTGTCCGACGCAGAGCGCACCCGCCTGGAACAGGGCCTTTCGCAGGCCACGGGCAAGCAGGTTTCGTCGGACGTCGAGGTCAATGCAGACCTGTTGGCTGGTTACCGGGTCCGCCTGGGCAACCGCGTGCTCGACGCGTCGCTGCGCGGTGCAATCAATCAGTTTTCAGATCAACTGTTGGCCGCTGGCGCCAGCGAGGAGGGTACCCGTTGAGTATTCGTCCAGATGAGATCACCGCGCTGATTAAACAGCAGATTGAGCAGTTTTCAGCGAAGGTCGAAGTTTACGATACAGGCATCGTCCTGTCCGTCGGTGACGGTATCGCGCGCATCCACGGGCTGGACAACGTCATGGCGGGCGAGCTGGTGGAGTTCCGCAACGGCACGTTCGGCATGGCCCTGAACTTGGAAGAAGACAATGTCGGCGTCGTGGTCCTCGGCACCATGGCAGGGATTGAAGAGGGCACCGAGGTGAAGCGAACGGGCCGAATTGCCCAGGTTCCGGTGGGCGACGCGCTGCTCGGTCGGGTGGTGAACCCGCTCGGCCAACCGATTGACGGGCGCGGCCCAATTGAGACGGACACCTTCCGGGCCATCGAGTCGCCGGCGCCCGGCGTGATTGTCCGCAAGTCGGTGCATGAGCCGCTCCAGACCGGCATCAAGGCGATTGACGCGATGATTCCCATCGGGCGCGGCCAGCGCGAGCTCATCATCGGCGACCGCCAGACCGGTAAGACGGCCATCGCCATCGACACCATCATCAACCAGAAGGGCCAGGGCGTGAAGTGTATCTATGTCGCCATCGGCCAGAAGAAGTCCACCGTTGCGCAGGTCGTTGAGACGCTCCGCAAGCACGGGGCGATGGAGTATACCACGGTCGTCTCCGCGAGTGCTTCGGAACCGGCACCGCTCCTGTTCTTGGCGCCGTACTCCGGCTGCGCGATGGGCGAGTACTACCTCTACAACGGCCAGCACGCACTGGTCATCTACGACGACCTGTCGAAGCAGGCGGCCGCGTACCGCGAGATGTCGCTGTTGCTGCGGCGTCCGCCTGGCCGTGAGGCGTATCCCGGCGACGTCTTCTACCTGCACTCCCGCCTGCTCGAGCGCGCGGCGAAGTTGAATGAGGCGAACGGAGGCGGATCACTCACGGCGTTGCCGTTCATCGAGACCCAGGCTGGAGACGTGGCGGCGTACATCCCGACCAACGTCATCTCCATCACGGACGGCCAGATCTTCCTCGAATCGGACCTGTTCCACTCGGGTGTCCGGCCGGCCATCAACGTGGGTATCTCGGTGTCTCGCGTCGGCGGTTCCGCACAGACGCGCGCGATTCGATCCGTTGCGGGCACGCTGCGCCTCGACTTGGCTCAGTACCGCGAGCTGCAGGCGTTTGCACAGTTCGGTTCAGACCTCGACAAAGCGACGCAGGCTCGCCTGGCACGCGGTGAACGCACGGTCGAGATCTTGAAACAGAAGCAGTACCAGCCGATGGCCATGGAGCACCAGGTGGTGTCCCTGTGGGCCGTCGTCAACGGCTACGTGGACGACCTCCCGGTGGCTGCGGTCCAGAAATTCGAGGCCGAATGGCTGGCGTTCCTGGACTCGAAGTACCCCCAGGTGACGGAGTCCATCCGCAATGAGAAAAAGCTGTTGGACGAGACGGTCGAGACGCTGAAGCGTGCGGTGGCCGAGTTCAAGTCCACGTTCGTCGCATAAAGGCAAACCGCCCGTTCCAACGAGCCCGCACCGTGCGGCGTTCGCTGAGTCTTGAGCTTCGCTCTGAAGGTGGTGAAGTCAGTGCCACAAAGTGCTCGCGATATCAAACGGATGATTAGCAGCCGCAAGAAGACGGCGCAGATCACGAAGGCAATGGAGATGGTCTCTGCCGCGAAGTTGCGTCGCGTGCAGGAGGCGGTCCAACTGTCGAAGCCGTATCTCGCCAAGATGGTCGAGATGTTGGGCGGCATCTCCCAATCCGCCCGGTGGGTGAAGCACCCGCTGTTGGCGCAGCGACCCGTTCGCCGTACCGGATACTTGGTCATCACCTCGGACCGCGGACTGGCCGGCCCGTACAACGCGCAGGTCATCCGCCAAGCGCTCGGAGAGTTCCGCCACAAGGAGAAGTCCACGTACACGGTCTACGCGGTGGGCCGCCGTGGCCGGGATTTCTTCGTCCGCAATGGGTACCCGCTCGGGGGCGAGGTCATCGGTCTTCCGGACTCACCCACGTATCAGAACATCGGGGCCCTCGCCGAACAGATTGTCGAAGCGTATGCGGCGGAGGAGTTTGACGAGCTGTACCTGGTTTACAACGAGTTCATCAACGCCGTGACGCAGCGGCCCGTGACGAAGAAGGTGTTGCCGCTCGCGGACGTCGCGACGCGCGCGGACGGTCCCGCGCCGCAATACCTGTTTGAACCGGACGCAGAGACGGTGTTCGCACAGTTGCTGCCGCGGTACGCGGAGACCCTGGTCTACCAGGCCGTCCTCGACGCCAAGGCGAGCGAACACGGCGCCCGCATGACGGCCATGGGCAACGCGACCGACGTCGCACTCGAGATGATTGACTCCCTGACGTTGGCGCTCAACCGCGCCCGGCAGGCCGCCATCACGACGCAGATTGTCGAGATTGTGGGCGGTGCAGAAGCGCTCAAATAGGTTGCCCGACGTATCGGGGACCTTTCGCAGGAATGAAACGACCCAGAAGGAGGGTGTGCAGTGAACAAAGGCACAGTCGTGGCGGTGATGGGCCCCGTGGTGGACGTGCGGTTCCCCGAGGGCCAGCTGCCGGCTATCAACAGTGCGCTGCGGATTGACGTCGAAGGAGATGTGCCGGTTCACCTGACGCTGGAGGTCGCGTTGCACCTCGGTGACAACGTCGTCCGCAGTGTCGCCATGTCCTCGACCGACGGACTGGTTCGCGGCGCCGAAGTGACGGCCACCGGCGGCCCCATCTCTGTGCCGGTTGGACAGGCGACGCTCGGCCGCATCTTCAACGTGCTCGGCGAGACCATCGACGAGCAGGGTCCGGTCGCGACCGAAGAGCGTTGGTCCATCCACCGGGAAGCACCGGATTTCACCAAGTTAAGCACCAAAGTCGAGATCTTCGAGACCGGTATCAAGGTCATCGACCTGCTCGCGCCGTACATCAAGGGCGGTAAGATTGGCCTGTTCGGCGGTGCCGGCGTCGGCAAGACGGTGTTGATTCAGGAGCTCATCCACAACATCGCGAAGGAGCACGGCGGCTTCTCCGTGTTCGCCGGCGTCGGGGAGCGCACGCGTGAAGGAAACGACCTGTACCACGAGATGAAGGACTCCGGCGTGTTGGACAAGACCACCATGGTGTTCGGCCAGATGAACGAGCCCCCCGGCGCGCGCCTGCGCGTCGCGTTGGCCGGCCTGACCTTGGCCGAGTACTTCCGCGACGTCGAGAAGCGCGACGTGCTGTTCTTCGTGGACAACATCTTCCGGTTCACGCAGGCCGGTTCCGAGGTGTCCGCGCTGCTCGGGCGGATGCCGAGCGCCGTCGGTTACCAGCCGACCTTGGCGACGGAAATGGGCCAGCTGCAGGAGCGGATTGCCTCCACAGTGGACGGCTCCGTCACCTCCATTCAGGCCATCTACGTGCCTGCCGACGACTACACGGACCCGGCACCGGCAAACACGTTTGCGCACTTGGACGCGACGACCAACCTGGACCGGCGCATCTCCGAGATGGGTCTGTATCCCGCGGTTGATCCGCTGGCATCCACGTCCCGCGCCCTGTCTCCGGACATCGTCGGCGAGGAGCACTACCAGGTTGCGCGCGGCGTGCAGCAGGTGCTGCAGCGCTACCGCGAGCTGCAGGACATCATCGCCATCCTCGGCATGGACGAGCTCAGCGACGAGGATAAGTTGTTGGTGGCGCGCGCGCGTAAGATCCAGAACTTCCTCTCGCAGCCGAACTTCGTGGCGGAGCAGTTCACGGGCATTCCGGGCAAGTACGTCACGGTCAAGGACACGGTGCGAAGCTTCAAGGAGATCCTCGAAGGCAAGCACGACGACATTCCGGAGACCTACTTCCGGTATCGCGGCGCGATTGAAGAAGTGGTCGAGGCTGCGAAGGCGGACGGCGTGGTCGCCTGACGATTGGACGGCACAGGGGGGCCGATTGGGACCCCCTCTGTCAGGGAGGTGAGAACGTCTTGAGCACGACGCTGTTGGAAGTGGTGACCCCGGAGCGGATTGTCTATTCGGGCGAGGTCAACATGGTGTCCATCAAGACGGGGGGCGGCGAGCTCGGCATCCTGCCGAAGCACGCGCCGCTCGCAGGAACGGTCAAGCCGTGCATCGTCCGGGTGAAGGTCGCGGGTGGCGAAGGATACATCCACGTCGGCGCAGGTTTCCTGGAGGTCTTGCCGGAGCGGGTGACGGTGCTGGCGAACGTCGCGGAGCTGCCGGAAGACATCGACGTCGAGCGGGCAGAGGCGGCGCGCCAGCGCGCCGAGCAGCGCTTGAACCAGCACGACTCGGGGACCGATGTGGACCGGGCGGAAGCGGCTCTGCGCCGGGCGTTGGCGCGGCTCGAAGTTGTGGAACGGACGCGAAATGCGGGGAACGTGCTGCACCGTCCGTCGTAACGGGAATGGGCGGTCGGCCCTGTTTCGGATAGCCGAATCGAACCGTACAGGCTGGGTATCGCGTGAGCGGTGCCCAGCCGTTTTTTCGGACGACTGCACAGAGTCACCCGAAAGACGCACAGCCTGGGCAGCGCGTGCGCGATGCCCAGGCTTTTTTCGGACGACGTGTTCTACTCCGCGGCCGTCGGCACGGCCTCCGGGACCTTGCCTGGCCAGAACGCGGCACGCCCGAGCAGAACCGTGATGGCGGGGACGACGAACGGGCGGACCACGAACGTGTCGAGCAGCACGCCGATGGCGGTGATGACGCCGAACTGAACGAGGACCTGAATCGGCAGGCTGGTCAGTACAGCGAAGGTTCCCGCGAGAATCAGGCCCGCGGACGTGATGACGCCGCTCGTGCGGGTCACGCCCTCACGGACCGCGTCGCGGAGTCCCATGTGTCGGCGCGCCTGCCAGATGCGCGAGACCATGAAGATGTTGTAATCCTCACCGAGTGCGACGAGGAACACGAAGGCGTAGAGTGGGATAGCCCCTTGAATTTCGGTGAAGCCCATCAGGTCGTGCAGCACCAGCCAGCCGGTGCCGAGTGCGGAGAAGTACGACAACAGCACGGTGGCAATCAGGTACACCATCGCGACGACCGAGCGAAGGTAGACGAGCAACAAGACCGCGATGATGGCGATGACGAGCGGGATCACCGCACGCGTATCCCGCGCTGTGAGCTGCTGCGTATCCAGTTGGGTCGCCGTTTCTCCGGCAATCCAGACGTGCTGGCCGGGGCTCTGCACACCGCTCTGAGCGAGCGCCTGTTCCGCCGCCTGACGGATGGGCGCGATGGCGGAGAGCGCCTCGTTCGAGTACGGGTCCGCCTTCAGCGTCACCTGTATCTGCGAGACACCGGGCACGTCCTGGCTATGCACCGGTGCCGCTGCGGATGCCACCTCCGGTAGTTGCGCCACTCGCGTCTGCACGGCCGCCGCATCTCCCTGGTCCACCACGACTTCAACCGGTGCCAACGCCCCCTTCGGAAAATGCTCTGCGAGCAGCTCATACCCCTGCCGAGAGGGTGTGTCCGCTGGGAGGGCGCCGAGGAGGCTGTACGTGGTGCGGATTTGCGCCGCGAAAACTGCGAGAATGGCGAGGACGACGACGCTGACGCTCAATACCGCCCACGGTCGTCGAGACACGGCCTGACCGATGGCGCGGCTGAACCGTCCTGGTTGCCCGTCGCTGCCGCGACGGCTGCGCTCGCTTCCCCGCTGCGCTTCGCGGGCCCTCCGCATGTCCTTCGTACGTGGGACGAACGGGAAGAACGAAGCGCGCCCGAGGATGGCGAGGAGCGCCGGCACCAGGGTGACACCCGCCAGGGCCATGACCAGAATCGCAACACTGAAGGGTACGGCGAAGCGGTGTTCCGACCCCACCTTCGCCACCAGCAGGGTGATGAGCGACAGGACCACCGTCAAGCCGCTCATCGCGACCGCGCCCGCTGCGCCGCTCACCGCGTCACGCAGCGCCGTGAGGTGATTTTCCACCGCGTACAGCCGCTCTCGGTACCGTGCGACGAGAAACAGGCAGTAGTCCGTACCGGCGCCGAACAGCAACACCGTCATGATGGACACCGCCTGCGCGTCGACGGTGATGACGCCCGCTTTCGCGAGCAGGCCCAACACGGGGCTGATGACCCCGTACGCGAACCCAACTGCGACCAGTGGGAGAAATGCGAGGATGGGCGAGCGGTAGATGAGAATCAGAAGGACGAGGACGAGTAAGGTCGTCGCCCCAAGCAGCGCGAAGTCGGCGTGCTTGAACAGCCCCTGAGCGTCCGCCATGATGCCGGCCGGACCCGTCACGCGCGCGTGCAGGCCGGGCGCCGTGACCGACGTGCCTTGAAACGGATCTTGGCCGATGGCGGAGCTGACGCGCTGTTCCAACGTCGCGAGCGAGCCCTGCAGTGTATCGGCCGATACGCCACTCTGGAAGCTGACCGGCAGCACAAACGTCGTGCCGTCCTTCGACTCAAACCCTTTCAAGGCGGCGGGCGGGAGGTTGTAGACCGGCGGGATAGAGCGTTGACCCGCCACGGGATGTTCATCGAGCACCTTCGCCGCGTGCTGGATGTCGCTCAAGTCGGTCGCTGAGAGACCCGATTGGTCGTACCACACCAGCAACGCGGACGTTGCGTTCGCGTCCGGGAACGCCTGATTCAGGTGCCGGGTTGCGACCACCGACGGGCTGGAGGATGGGAGGTTGGCCGCCGCGTTGTTCTCTTCTTTGTTGACCGACGGCGCGAGTGCGGACAGGACGGCGGCGACGACCACCCACAGGGCGAGTGTCACCCAGCGCGTCTTCGGCCCCGCCACGATGCGGCCCCACGCTGCAAAGAACGACCGTTTCATCACTGGTTTCCTTCCTCTCTGTGTCCGGTGCGGTTCATGCCGCAGACGGTTGGTTTCGAGTCGGCGACGGATCGTACAAAGAATTATATATACCAGATGGTTAATATAGTCCAGATGAAATTTGGAGACGACCTGTAGGCGGGACGCCGAACGCCCGCCTACGGATTCCCTCCTCCAGTTCTCACATCCGCTCCTCAGTGGAACTCCACGTCAATCCGGTGGCCGCTCCGGCGCTCCGTCTTCTGCAGCCGGACCTCGAGCACCCCGTTGTGGTAGGTGGCTTTTGCGGACGAGTCGTCGACGTCCGCAGGCAGCGGAACGGTCCGCGAGAACTGGCCGTAGAACCGCTCGGTGCGGTGGACGTTTTCGCCCGCCTGCTCGGCGGATCTTTCCACTTTGCCGGTCAGGTGTAGGTGGTTGTCGTGGACGGTGATTTGGACGTCGTCTTTCTTCGCGAGGCCGGGGATCTCCGCGGAGACGACGACCTCCGAAGCCGTCTCTCGCACATCCACACGGACGTGCGGCATGCGATGCCACGGCGTCTCAAACCACTCGTCATCGAACAGGCGCGGTAGGCTGCCGAACTCGCGGCGCATCATCTGAAACGGATCATACGGGACCAGCGGCATGCGAGATACACCTCCATTCGATTCTGCTTAAACGATTTCCCCACATCAGGCCAGGATATTCATCGAGATTCGCTGCGTGCTCGCCCGTGGACTACGACGTCTTCGGAAACCGAAGTTTCATGGCCAGGTACGCACTGAGGGGCAGCAACACGAAGGTAAAAGCGAAGTAGGTGGGGAGCGTGTACAACGTTACTTCAGCGACCTCAGCATTGTCCCGGAATAGGAAGTAGCTGAGAGACCACACAAAACATGCGCTGGGCCAAACATACCGGCGGGCTTCACCAGTGTTGCAGAGCGAGCGAAATCCTTCCGTCAGTGCCGTCTCAAAACTAGCTAACTTGATGACCAAGATGGTAACCACGCCCATTCCATACAACGTGTCCAGGCGTTCTATAAACTTCCCTAGCCGAATAGCCCGCGCCACTTCCAAGGCCGGATAATTGAGATAGGACAGGGCTCCACCCAACGCCCCGATGGACACAAACACGATGCCTGCCAAAAGGAATGTAGACGCGAGAGCCGCTATCAGAATGTCGATAGGAAGTTTGCGCGGCTGTTCAAGAGACGGGACCCACTGTAAGGCAAGCGTGAACTCCAGTCCATACACGAAGAGCGGCACGATGCTAGACCGCCAAACAGGTACCCATCCGCTGGCTAGAACGGGTTTGAAGGGAGACCAGTCAAACAGACCTAATGACAAAAAGAACAGCACAGGGAAGGCAATGCAGAAGATGGGAACCAGGAATTCATTGACTCGCCCCAGTATATGAAGCCCGAGGTGTGCCAGGTAGGCCGCCGTTCCTGTGGCAAGTGCCGCGGCCACGAATTCCGCCGTGTTCGGCAGAGCAACTGTCGTCGTGAATGCACTGAACTCTCTTCCAATGGTCGCTGTAGCGATAACGAGACACACCACCACCCATGCGGCGGCCAGCGTGCCGGCCCAAGGACCAAGTGCCAGCTTGAGGGCGTCGGTGAGAGAGTGGTTCGGGAACATCCGTACATGCAGCCACGCGACGCCGGAGGAAATGGCGCCGCCTACCAGCAAACCAGCGCAGGACATCCACATGTCTTGGGGTGCGAACCGAGCCATGGTGGATGGCATCGTGAGAATGCCCGTTCCTAGAACCGTCCACGTCAGAATGAGCATCACTTGATACCGCGTGATTGGCCTCACGGCGCTTCACCTCCATACATCCACATTGTGCTCGTACCAAACAGGGCATCTAACCAATACAAGGGATGTAGCGCTGGCCACCAATGGTGTGCGACGGCACCGGACGAAAACACGGCGCCAAGGGCCAATGTCAGCCAGCATACGACGAAGCGCGTGCTGTATCGGCCACCGGACCGCATCGTTCGCCACAAGTCGAAGGCCCCGCTGATTGTTACACCTGCAATCGCCACCCAAATCAACTGGCATGACCCCCCTGCGGTTCTGCTTGTCCCTGCGGTGCGCTGTACACGTCCGTCGGTGATGTTGCAGACAGCCCTGTTCGGAGGATACGTGGGTGAACGTGAATCTGAATCTCCGCCCGGTGCCACCAATCGGGTTGCCGGTGTAAAACTCGATACGCCCGCGGATTGGATTGGTAGGCGACGTTTTCCAACCCTAACACGTCCATATCCTTACGAACCGATTCCCTCCACCCTCTCAACATCTGCCTTGGCAGCTCACGCTGAGCGCTGGTTTCCACCAAACGCAGCGCCTGTGCGTTGAGGGGTGTCCCCGGCACCCATCGTTCAATCGTTCCCACTCCGTACCAATCGACGCGAAAGACTGGGTGGTCGGCGGTGCCTGCCCATTTGATCAGGCATTCCGTTTGTGACCATCGGATTGCTGCCGTGCGGCGCACCTCCGACGTAGCACTCCCTACACCCCGTCGCGCGGTCGGACTGGCGCTTGAAGTTGTCGTATGCGCATCGTCTATGCGAAGGTCTTGCAGAATGTCATGGGTGCTGCGTGCCCACCACAGCATCGAAGGGTCCTCCTCCGTGTTGAAACGAGCGACACGCCCACCCAGACTCACCCCAGCGATGCCCTTGACGACGCAGGCCGCAGCGAAGGACGGCTCAATCCACGCGACGTGTCCGGTTTCACTGGCCATGGCGAGGGACTTTGCGACTTCCAGTTGGTCACTTCGGAAAACGGATGCGTGTGCGGCTGAGCGCTCCAATATTTCGCGGATGCGAACAGCCTTAGCCTGTTGGGCCTCACTGCTGCCTTTCCAGATGTTTGTCGCCGATGCTGTGGTAACAGCCCACCATTGACTGCGCCGCATGGAAAGGTTTCGTTCCAGATAGTCCATCATTTCTGGAAAACGGTCCCGTAACGCAGTATCCCGGAAGACCACTAGAACGTTGTGTGCGAAATACAGCCGATGTGGGAGCTGCCGTTGTATTTGATCAATGGCTGATTCCATGGTCGGCCCCTGCCCCGATACAATGATGTCCTCGACGCGGTTACCGGTGCCACGAGACTCCTGCGACGTCCCCTGTTCAGGATTTACAATGTCGCAAGTTACCACATAGGATGAATTGTGGTCGAAATCAATTGACATTCCTGAGACGACCAAGAGGTCGTCGACCTCTGCGTAATCTGCACATCCCGATATGGGCCATAATGCGAGGATGCCCACCACCAGGCAACACCAGCGCCGAAACCTGCCCTCCATCTGCTGCTACCGACCTCGCCGCTGCGCCGCCCGAGCCCTGTCGGCGCGAACGCTGTCTGTTGCATGGAATTGAAGAGGGCGGCGCGTCATGGCCCACCACGGCGCCCGAATCAACGCATCCTTCAGGTCGTTTCGAACAGTCGGGGCGACCGGAGACAAGTACGGCACGCCGAAGCTCTCCAAAGAGCTCATGTGTCCGAGTAAAACCACCCCCAGAAGAATGACTCCGTACAGACCGCTAACGGATGCCACAATGACGAAGGGAAACTGTAAGAGTCGAGCAGCCTGGACGAGTCCAAGGGCTGGAAGTGTAAACGACGCAACCCCCGTGGACGCCACCACAATCACCATTCCGGCTGAGACCAACCCTGCCCGTACGGCGGCGTCTCCAATGACAAGTGTCCCAACAATACTGACGGACTGTCCGACAGCCCTGGGCAAGCGCGTCCCCGCTTCTCGTAGAGCCTCAAACGCGACCATCATTCCCAATGCTTCCATGCTGGTCGGAAACGGGATGCCCGCGTGTTGTGCAGCGACGCTTACCAGCAGTGGCATGGGAATGAGATCCTGATTGTGGGTCAGCAATGCCACGTACATCGATGGCACGAGGACCGCAGCCCAGAACATCACGTGGCGCAACAGCCGGAGGGGTAACGCCAGCGCGAAGTGTGTGTAATAATCTTCCGGAGAGCTCAGGAACATGGTGAACGTCGCGGGCATGACCATGCAGTTCGGTGCTCCGTCCATCATGACGCCCATTCGTCCCTGTAGCAGGCTGGAAACGACCCGTTCCGGCCGCTCTGTCTGTTCAATCATCGGAAAGAGTGTGAAGGGAGCGTCTGTAATGAACTCTCTGATCACGTTTGCATCGACGGGGGCGTCCACCTGTATCTGCTCGATTCTTTGCCGGACCTCATTCACCAACGAGAAAGGGGTGACTTCGTTCATGTAGATGAGTGCGACGAGCACAGGTGCGCGAACGCCGACGTGAATGGTCTCCACCTTGAAGTCACTGGTGCGGCACCGTTTTCGTAAGAGCGCCAGATTCTGCTGCAGATTCTCCACAAACGCTTCTTGAGGCCCTTGCAAGGTCGGTTCATTTTCTGGCTTGTCAACGTCGCGACCAGCTTGCTTGCTGATGTTCCAAGCGGTGCCCCACATCTCATCGCCAGAGATCAGCACGGCATTGCCGTCAAGCAGGGCCTTGACGGTCTCTGCAAGATCCATCAACAACCGAACAGCGACTCCCGGAGCCGTATGTGTACTGGCGGAGGCGGCATCCGGACGTATATCAGAAGGTTCCTCGGTCCAGGCCTCAACCGCAGACTGGAGACGTGCCTCGTCGACCAATCCTTCCATCCACATCAGCTCTGTCACCTGACTTCCCCGACAGAGCGTTTGTTGACGCAAGTCTGGGCACGGCAGTAACCTCTGTTTAAGTTCTTCAACTCTCTGCCGTCTGCGATGAGATGGAGACCATCGATTTGTTGTTCCGGCCACAAGGTGCACCTCCCGAAAGCCATGGCGGGGTGTCCGTATTCTCTCCCAGTATCGTGAACGCATACATTTGCTTTCAGGAAATATGAGAAGCAGCAGGCCTCTTTCACGTGTCCCTTCGGAAATGACCTACGAACAAATTTCCACTCTTTGTCCCTCTGGGCCCCCGTTTTACACCCAATTTTCCGTTTGTTATACTATTGAAGGTTTAATTCCGTCAACAGTGGGGGGAACGCGATGTTCCAGTACTGGAATCCGTACCTGTTGGTGGCCATCTTCGTCGTCCTCGGGGTCTTCTTGCCCGTATCTTCCATCTGGGTGATTGGCCCCATCCTGCGACCGAACAAGCCGTCCGCCGCCAAACAGACGACCTACGAAAGCGGTGTCGATCCAATCGGCGACGCGCACGTCCGGTACAACGCGCGGTACTACCTGTTCGCCCTGCTGTTCGTCGTCTTCGACGTGGAGACGCTGTTCCTCTACCCCTGGGCGGCGAGTTTCCACAAGCTCGGCCTGTTTGCACTCGTCGAAATGTTGATCTTCCTCTTCATGCTCGTCATCGGCCTTGTGTACGCCTGGAGAAAGAAGGTGCTGGAATGGAACTGACACCCGCAGGCCGGCAGTTGCCCGTCATCGAGTATGAGGGGTTCAGCCCGGAGGAAAACGCGCTGCTTCGCCGCAGTGCCTTGGTGCAGCCGCTCGAGAACCTGAAGGCGTGGGCGCGCAGCAACAGCCTGTGGCCGATGACGTTCGGCCTGGCCTGTTGCGCGATTGAGATGATGGGAACCGGTGCCTCCCACTACGACCTCGACCGCTTCGGCATCATCTTCCGCGCCTCCCCGCGACAGTCTGACGTGATGATTGTGGCGGGCACGGTGACCAAAAAGATGGCACCCTTGCTGCGTCGCCTGTACGACCAGATGGCCGAGCCGAAGTGGGTTGTCGCGATGGGCGTCTGCGCGACAGCCGGCGGACCCTACCTGAACAGTTACTCCGTCCTCAAGGGGGTGGACCAGGTGGTGCCCGTCGACGTCTACATTCCCGGTTGCCCGCCGTCCCCGCCTGCCCTCATCTACGGTTTGAACCTCCTGCAGGAGAAGATCCGCATGGAGGCCCGGGGAAGGAAGGTGCAGGCATGAGCAAGGAGACCCAAGATCGGCCGAATGCATCGGCGGTGCCGTCCTCGGCCTCCGCGCCGCCGAGTGGCGAGAAAGCCGACGCTGAGGCGAAAGCGGTGGCCGACGAGAAGCCTGCGGCGGACGAGAAGCCTGCGGCGGACGAGAAGCCTGCGGCGGACGAGAAGCCTGCGGACGGAAAACCGGCCGCCGCAACGCCGGCGCAGGAGAAGTCAGCGGAGGAAGCCAAGCCAGCGGCCGCCGCGAAGCCTGCGCCCTCGGCCGGGACGAAACCCGCTGCTGCAGCGGCCGCCCGCCCAGCGCCGGCCAAGAAAGCGCCGCCACCGCCGGACCCACGGGTGGAGGCCGCCAAGGCGGTGGCGGAACAGATTCGCGACGTGATTGCGGCCAGTCTCGGGCAGGAGGCCGTCGAAGAGGTGGGGGCGGCCCACCACACGCCGATGGTGCGGGTGCGGCGGGAGTCCTGGGTTGAAACGGTGGACCTGCTCAAGCGCCACGACGACTGGAAGCTCAACTACCTCGAACTGATGGCCGGGACAGACTATCCAAACTACATCGAAGTGGTGGTGTACATTCAGTCGACGGCGCTCGGGCACTTCGTCTGTCTGAAGACCCGGACACCGCGTGAGAACGCGGAGATTCCGTCCTTGGTCTCCGTTCACCCCGGCGTGAACTGGGAGGAGCGCGAGATCTACGACCTGCTCGGCGTCACCTTCACGGGACATCCGGACCTGCGGCGCATCATGATGTGGGACGGGTTTGAGGGCCATCCGCTCCGCAAGGACTACAACGTCTGGGCAGCAAAGGAGGATACCGATGGCACTGACTGACCAGCAGCAGCCCATCCGCACAGAGGAGATGCTGCTCAACGTCGGACCGCAACACCCGAGTACGCACGGGGTGTTCCGGCTGGTCGTCAAGATCAGCGGCGAGACGGTGCTGGACGCCGAGCCCGTCATCGGGTACCTGCACCGCGGCACGGAGAAGCTCGCCGAGGACCTGCAGTACAACCAAATCATCCCGTACACCGACCGCCTCGACTACCTCGCGTCGATGCTGAACAACTACGCCCTCTGCCACACCGTGGAGGAGGCGTTGGGCCTGGAGGTCCCCGAACGCGCGGAGTACCTCCGCGTGATTGTCATGGAGCTGCAGCGGATTGCCTCGCACCTGCTGTTCATCGGGACCTACCTGCTTGATCTCGGTGCCATGAGCCCCTTCCTCTACGTGTTCCAGGAGCGGGAGCGGATTGTGCAGCTGTTCAACGAGATCTGCGGGGCTCGCCTGACCTACAACTATGTCCGCGTCGGCGGCGTCAAGTACGACGCACCGCCCGGTTGGCTCGACAAGGTGCGCGCGTTTATCCCGTTCATGTACGAGCGGATTCAGATGTACGACGACCTCATCACCGGAAACGAGATCTTCCTGCGACGCGTTCGCGGCATCGGCGTCTTCGATACGGAGACCGCCCTCGCCTTCGGCATGAGCGGCATCAACCTGCGGAGCACCGGCTTTCGCTGGGATCTCCGCAAGAATCGGCCGTACAGCATCTACGACCGCTTCGAGTTCGACGTGCCGGTCGGGGAGCACGGCGACTGTTACGACCGGTACTACCTTCACCTGCTCGAGATGAAACAGTCGCTGCGCATTGTCGAACAGGCCCTCGACGGTATCCCGGACGGGCCGACCCTCGGCAAGGTGCCGAAGATCATCCGGGTTCCGGCCGGGGAGTACTACAGCGGGATTGAAGGGGCGAGAGGAGAACTCGGCTTCTATATCGTGAGCGACGGCAAGGACAAACCGTACCGCTTGAAAATCCGCAAGCCGTCGTTCGTCAACCTGCAACTGCTGCCAGACCTGCTGCGGGGCCGCAACATGGCAGATCTGATTGCTATCCTCGGCGCCGTCGACATCGTCCTCGGGGAGGTGGACGCCTGATGTGGAACTGGGCCACCCACCCCATCAGCGGACTGTCGTTCCTCGGCATGGTGATTGGCGCCGTCGTCATCCTGCTGCTCACGCTGCTGGTTGTGATGTACTCCATCTACTGGCAGCGCAAGTTGATTGGATGGATTCAGCTGCGCATCGGGCCGAATCGCGTCGGTCCGTTTGGGTTGTTTCAGACCGCAGCCGACGTGCTCAAGTTGCTCATCAAAGAGGACGTGATTCCGAGCAAAGCGGACCGGGTCCTGTTCTTGATTGCGCCCATTCTCGCGTTTGTCCCGGCGTTCACGGTATTGGCCGTCATTCCGATGTCCCAGCACCACGTCTTCACGGCGAACGTTTCCATCGGCGCGCTGTTCTACCTCGCCCTGTCCGCCATCACCATCCACGGCGTGATGCTCGGCGGCTGGGCGTCGAACAACAAGTACGCGCTGATTGGGGGGATGCGGTCGGCGGCGCAGATGTTGAGCTACGAGATCCCGCTCGGGATGTCGGTGGTCGGCGTCGTGCTGATGGCGGGATCCATCAACCTGAACGACATCGTGATTGCACAGAGCCGGAGCATCTGGTACTTCATTCCGCAAATCTTGGGCTTCATCGTGTTCATGATTGCTTCGACGGCCGAGCTGAACCGCACGCCATTCGACCTTCCGGAAGCGGAGTCGGAGTTGGTGGCTGGCTACCACACGGAGTACACCGGCTTTCGGTTTGCGTTCTTCATGCTCACCGAGTACGTGTACCTGTTTGCCATGGCCGGCTTGTTTGCGACCTTGTTCCTCGGCGGCTGGAGCGGGCCGTTCCTGCCGGGCTGGCTGTGGTTTGCGCTCAAGGTCTTCCTGTACATCAGCATCCAGTTCTGGATTCAGGCGACGATGCCGCGCATGCGGGTCGACCAGTTGATGACCTTCAGTTGGAAGGTCCTCTTGCCGCTTGCCCTCTTCAACTTGGTGATTACGGCTGTGCTGAAGGCGGTGGTTTGAGTTGGGCGGTGGTCGTACCAGGCGAAACCAACGGACTGGCCGCGGCAAGGCTGCGGGAATGTCGCCAGTGCCGATGCGAATTGAGGTGAGGACAGCATGTTTGGGTTCCTGAAGGGGCTCGGCGTCACACTGCGCGAACTGCCAAAGCACAAGGTGACCTTGCAGTACCCGGACGTCCGTCCGGAGTGGCCGGAACGGTTCCGCGGCGTGCACAGGCTGCTCGTCGACGAGTGCATCGTCTGCAACCAGTGTGCGCGCATCTGCCCGACGGACTGCATCTCGCTGTCGGGGACGCGCGGGGAAGACAAGAAGATTCGGCTGGACACGTTCGACATCAACTTCGACACGTGTATCCTCTGTGACCTTTGCACCGAGGTCTGTCCGACGGAAGCCATCCTGATGTCGGACACGTTTGAGATGGCGCAGTACAGCCGCGACAACCTGTACCTCGACATGCACTGGCTGCACGACAACGAACTGCGGTACGAGCGCAACCACCCGGAGCGCTTTCAAAAGGACGCGGAGGGCAACGAGGCGACGGAAACGGCAGGTGAACCGCAGTGAGCATCAGCTGGCCGCTCGTCATCTTCTACGTGATTGCCCTGCTCACGCTGTGCTGCGCGGTGTTGATGCTCTCGTTTCGCAAGGTGATCTACATGGCGTTGACCATCGGCGGCGTGTTTGTCGGCTGCGCCGCGGTGTACTTCCTGCTCGGGGCGGACTTCGTCGGGGTGGCGCAGATCCTCATCTACGCCGGCGCCATCACGATTCTCATCATGTTCGCCATCATGCTGACCAACCACGAGGCGGCCGAACCGCCGCTCTCCTGGAACTTGAAGAACGTCGCGAGCGCAGTCGGCTGTGTGCTTTTGGCCGTCGTTCTGCTGTTGGCTGTGCGCAGCACGAACTGGCCAGGGGGCGGTGCGACCACGGACATCAACGGCGGCAACACCAACCCGATTGTCATCGGGCTGATGCTGTTCAAACAGTACACCATCCCGTTTGAACTGGTATCCGTCCTGTTGATTGTCGCGCTGGTCGGTGCGGTGATCTTGGCGCAGGATCGAAAGGAGGACGAGTGACATGGCACCTGCGAATTTTCCTATCCCGACGGGATCTCTCCTCGCACTCGGCGTCCTGCTGTTCTGCATCGGCCTGTACGGGGCGCTGACGAAGCGAAACCTCATCATCGTCCTGGTGTCGATTGAACTGATGCTGAACGCGGCGAACATCAACCTGGTGACGTTCTCCCGGCTCGGGGTTGCACCGAGTCTCTCTGGGCAGGTGTTCTCTCTGTTCACCATCACGGTGGCCGCGGCAGAGATTGCCGTCGGCCTGGCGCTCTTGATTGCGGTGTTCCGCCTGCGGCGGACCAGCGAGGTTCAGGACCTGAACGTCCACAAGTGGTAGGACAACCTCAGAGGAGGGAGTTTATGGTTCAGTACGCATGGCTGGTTCCACTCCTGCCGCTGGTGGCGTACGTGTTCCTGCTGTTTCTCGGCAGGAAGGCGCCGGAGGGTATCGTGGCCGGTGTGTCCGTGGTCCTGACGGCCATCTCGTTTGTCATCAGTCTGTTCGTGTTCCAGGCGGTGGGGAGCCACCCGAACGGCAACGACACGTACGTCTTTCACTGGCTCACCGTGGGCAGCCGCAACTTCGATGTCGGCTTCCAAGTGACGCATTTGAACGCACTGATGCTCGTCATCGTGACCTTGGTCAGCGCGTTGGTGCTGCTCTTCTCGAAGGGGTACATGCACCGCGACGAGCGGTTTCCGGTATTCTACCAGTACCTCAACTTGTTCGTGTTCTCCATGCTCGCCTTGGTGCTGTCACCCAATCTCCTTCAGCTCTACATTTTCTGGGAAATGGTCGGCCTGTGCTCGTACCTCCTGGTCGGTTTCTGGTACTTCAAGCCGGAGGCTGCGCTGGCGGCGAAGAAGTCGTTCATCGTCACGCGCATCGGCGATACGGGCATGTTCGCAGGCATCATCTTGCTGTTTTTGGCGAGCGGATCGTTCGATTACTCGACCATCTTCTCCGCCGCGACGGCCGGGACGCTCAGCTTTCACGGCATGAGCAGCGGGACGGTGGCCACGGTTGCCGCTCTGCTCATTTTCATGGGCGCGGTTGGGAAGTCGGCGCAGTTCCCGCTGCACATTTGGTTGCCGGACGCGATGGAGGGCCCGACGCCGGTGTCCGCCCTCATCCACGCGGCGACGATGGTGGCGGCGGGCGTGTACTTGGTGGCGCGCGCCTACCCGCTCTTCGTCTCGGCTCCTGCGGCGCTGCACACGGTGGCCTGGATTGGCGGCATCACCGCCTTGCTGGCCTCGTTGATTGCGTTGACACAGCGGGACATCAAGCGAGTGATTGCGTACTCCACTGTCTCGCAGCTCGGCTACATGATGATGGCGCTCGGTGTGGGTGCGTACGCGTACGGCGTGTTTCACTTGATGACCCACGCCTTCTTCAAGGCGTTGCTGTTCTTGGCGGCGGGTTCGGTCATCCATGCCTTGGACACGCAGGACCTGTTTGAGATGGGGGGTCTGCGCAGGAAGATGCCGCTGACCACGTACACCTTCCTGGCCGGTGCGCTGGCCTTGGCGGGCATCGTCCCCTTCGCCGGGTTCTGGTCGAAGGACGACATCCTGGGCGCGACCCTCGCGAGCGGTCACCCGGTCCTGTACGCGTTCGGGCTGCTGGCGGCGTTCTGCACCGCCTTCTACATCTTCCGCGTGTTCTTCCTCGCCTTCACCGGACAGCCGCGCGACGAAGCGAAGTACGAGCACGCGCACGAAGGCGGCTGGGTGATGGCGGTTCCGCTCGTGATTCTGGCCGCGTTCGCCACGCTGGCTGGTTTCTTCAACACGCCGCTGAACCATCATGGGCTCGAGCGGTACCTGTTCGCCGACTACGCAGCTCCGCACAGCGCGGCAGGAACGGATGTCGTCGCGACAATCGGCCAGACGTACCCGGAGAACATCGGCCTGATGGCCGTGAGCGTCGCGGTGGGCCTGTTCGGCATCCTGGTTGCCGCTTTGTTCTACTGGCGACCGGGCAAGGGAGCAGAGCGCGCGGCTCGGATGTTCAGCCTCCCGTACCAGGTGTCGTTCCACAAGTTCTTCGTGGACGAAGCGTACGAGTGGTTCTTCGTCGGTGGGGGCAAGCGCCTTGCGGCGCTGGTGCGCTGGTTTGACGTGTACGTGCTGGACGGCTTGGTACAACTGCTCGGCCGGCTGGGGTCGGTCGGAGGCCGGCTGCTCCGGTTCTCCCAGACCGGCCAGATTCAAACGTACTCCGCGTGGGCGACGGTCGGCCTGTTGGTATTCGTCGCCATCGCCGTGTTCCGGATTGGGGGTGTGTTCGGATGAGCCTCGCGTTCTGGGTCGTGACGGCGCCATTGATTGCCGCGCTGTTGATCTTGCTGCTGCCAAAGGTGCGTTTCACGGCGGCGAAGGTGTTGGCGCTCTTGGGCGGGCTGGTGTCGCTGGTGCTCGTCCTGGCCGCGTGGATTGGGTTCCCCGGCACGCCGTCCCTGTTCGCGGATGCGTCGTCCGTCACCTGGTTCTCCCTGCCGGCGTTCTGGCAGAGCACGAGCCTGACGGTGAACTTGGCGTTTGGGTTTGACGGGTTGTCCCTGCCGTTGGCCGCGTTGACGGCGTTTGTCGTCTGCCTCGCTGTGTTCGGCGCGCGTGGCCGTGCCGAGGAAGCGGGTGATGGGTTGGACCCGCGGGTGGCCCATCCGCGGTCGTATTTCTTCTGGATCTCGATGGCGGCTGCAGGCATCCTCGGCGTGTTTTCCGCGCTCGACATCTTCACCTTTTTCGTGGCGCTGGAGGTGACCCTGTTCAGCAGCTTCTTCCTGATTCAACTGTTCGGCAAGCGGGGCAGCAACCGCGCGGCGACGAAGTTTCTCATCTACCGCGGGTTCGCCACGGTGGCGATGCTGGTCGCGCTCGTCGGCATCGCCTACGGGGCGGCAGGCTACTTCGGATCTGCTTCTCCGACGGCCATCACCTTCTCCATCCCACAACTCCTCGGCACGGTCAGCCACGCCTCGGCGGCGCAGTTCCCCGCCTACTACCGGGGGGCGTTGTTCCTGGTGTTGCTGTTGGCGGTGTTCATCGAGGAGGCGTTTGTCCCGTTCCACACCTGGTTGCCGACGACGCACGCCTACGCCGATACGCCGACCAACATGCTGATTGGCGGGCTGCTCACGAAGACAGGGGCGTACGTCCTGTTGCGGTTTGGCGTCGGGATGTTGCCGGACCAGGTGCACCGGTACGGCACCCTCATCGCCGTGTTCGGCGTCATCAACATCCTCTACGGGGCGTTCGCCGCTTGGGCTCAGAAGAATTGGCGGACCTTGGTCGCCTTCGGCAGCATCAGCCACATGGGAATCGTCCTGCTCGGCATCGCCTCGATGACCGCGGCGGGGTTGCAGGGCGCGATGTTCATGATCATCTCTTCCGGACTCCTCACCGCGCTGTTGTTCTACCTGACGGGGGCGATTGAGTCTCGCACGCAGACTCTGGACATGGCGCAGCTCGGCGGCCTGTCGAAGCGGATGCCCATGCTCTCCGGATTCCTGTTGGTCGCGGCGCTCGGCTCGCTGGGGCTCCCGCTCACGAGCGGATTCATCAGCGAGATTCAGGCGTTCATCGGCGGCTTCGACCGCTTCCCCGCACTGTCGTTCGTCGGGGTCGTCGGGCTGATACTCTCGGCGGTGTACCTGCTGTACGCCATTCAGAAGACGACCTTCGGCCCGCTGCGCACGGCGGTGGACGGTGGCCCTGGCTTTGCGGCCGGGGGCGGGCGGGACGGGTCCCTCGACGCGACGCCGCCCGAGTACCTGCCGACGGTCCTGATGACGCTGTTCGTGTTGTTGATTGGCATCTATCCAAACCTGCTCGGCCACCTCTTCGGCCTGTCCGTGCAAGGTTTGCTGGGGATAGGGGGGTAAGGCCATGGCAAACTTGGATATGCTGCATCAGCCGTACTGGAGCACCATGGGCCCCATGATTGTCGTGGCCGTCGCAGGCTTTGTGGTGATGATCTTGGAGTTTGTCTTTCGCCGAGGCGACCGGCGGTGGCTGGCTGCCCTGTCCGCCCTCGGCGTCTTGGTCGCGCTCGTGGTGGCTTTCGCCAACTGGGGTACCGGCCATCAGGGGCTGCTTCAGAACACCGTGATGCTCGACAGCTTTTCGTCGGTGTTCTCGGTTCTCATCCTGATTTCCGCGTTCCTCGTCCTGCTGCTCACGCTCGACTACCGCGGTCGCGAGCGGCTGCCCGCGGAGCACACGTACCTCATCCTGTTCGGCGTGGTCGGCGCGTTGGCGATGGCGACCGCCACAGATTTGGTCACACTCTACGTCGGGCTTGAGCTCTTGTCGGTCGCAAGTTACGTGTTGGTGGCGGTGCGGAAAAGGTCCATCCGCTCCGTCGAGGGCGGTATCAAGTACCTCCTGATGGGCGCGATTGGATCCGCCGTCCTGCTCTACGGCATGTCGTTCATCTACGGCCTCGCCGGCACCACGAACGTGCTGCAACTGAGTACCCAAGGCGCGGTGATGCTGAGTGGGTACCCGGCCATCACCGTGATCGGCTTCCTGTTCATGCTCATCGGCATGGGTTTCAAGCTCAGCCTGGTGCCGTTCCACATGTGGACGCCGGACGTCTACGACGGTGCGCCCACCGCCATCTCGTCGTTTCTCGCCACGCTGTCGAAGGTGGCGGCGTTCGGGATGTTGTTGCGGTTGTTGGTGTTCATCTTCAACCAGTCCACAGGGCCGCTCTTCTACTGGGCGGGCATCATCGCCGCCATCACGATGATTGTCGGGAACTTCGCCGCGCTGCCGCAACGCAACATGAAGCGGCTGCTCGGCTTCTCGAGTGTCGCGCAGGCGGGGTATACGCTGGTCCCGTTTGCACTGTTTGGCTCCTCGCAGATGAACCAGTGGCCCGGGCTGTTCGACAGCATTTCGTTTTACCTGTTCGCGTACACCTTCATGACCATCGGCGCCTTCGCCATCTTGCACATCGTGGAGCGCGCGAAGCAGTCCGTCGAGTCCGATGCCCTGGTGGGGTTGTACCGGCAGTCGCCGTGGCTCGCCGTGGCGCTGTCCGTGTTCGTCCTGTCGCTCGCGGGGATGCCGCTGACCGCCGGCTTCCTCGGGAAGTTCTACATCTTCGCGGACACGGTGCACATGCACGCCCTATGGCTCGGCATCGTGCTGTTCGCGACGAGTGTGGTGTCCTTCTACTATTACATCGGGTGGCTGCGAAAGGTGTTTCAGCCACTGCCCACAGGGGCGGCCGAGTGGGCGGTGGCGGAGGTGGCGGCTGCTGCCGGGGCTCCGGTGGGGCCAGGTCAAGGGCCTGCACGCAGCGAGGCTGGAGTGGCAGGGTCAGCTGCCGATGGTGGTTCGGGCGGCAGCCTCGCGGTGAGCCCTGTCATGCACGTGCTGATTGCGCTGTGTGTGATTGGGACCCTTGCGCTTGGCATCGTGCCCGCCATCCTGTTGCATCCGCTCGGCACCTTGCAGTGGTTCTACTGAGCGATGGGAGCGGTTTGCAGGGGGGGCCGGGGTGAGGCCCGGGGTGAGGCCCGGTCCACTGCCCACCCGCCCAGACAGTCGCGGGAGACAGCCTGTCGGCGCACGTCGCGTCGGCAGGCTGTCTGCTACAATCGTGGCAGTCGCGCTGACGTCTCCCTCCCGCGGACCGGGGTGGTCGTCAGCGGATCGGAAGAGGAGCGCGGATAGGGATGGGCAACGGCGTCACAGACGCAATCACGGCACACGCTGCGATGATTGCAGCGGATGGGTTTATCTTCATCGTCGGGTTTCTGGTCGGCACCTACTACGCGTGGCGGGCACTTGGGATTCTGCGTTGGGACAAGTTCGTGATGGATCCGTTCGGCCCCCAAGCCCGCCTCCTCCGCTTCCTTGTGGCGATGGTCGGCGGTTTCATCGTCGGGCTCATCGCGGTCGCGTATCTATTGGCGGGCCAGGCCCTGCGGATGTTGTTTGGCTAGCGGTGGATTGGGGGGCGGGCCGTCGCGGGCGGCCGTCACGGGGGTCCCACGGGCGGCGACGGGTCGGGTCGACATGGCGCCCCGTCCGGCGCGGATAGCGGACTGGCGTTCCCTTGTCCGCGTCTCGGCCGAGGTATACGGGGCCGTCGCGGCGGCCACGGGTCGCACAAGGGAACGCGGTTCCGCTATGGGTCGATCCGGCCCCCCGTTCGCCGCGGATAGCGGACCGGTGTTCCCTTGTTCGCGTCTCGGCTGGGCCAACCGTTCCCCTGTCCGCGTCTCGGCTGGGCCAAACGGGGGTCCCACGGGCGGCGACGGGTCGAACAAGGGAACGCGGTTCCGCTATGGGTCGATCCGGCCCCCCGTCCGGCGCGGATAGCGGACTGGCGTTCCCTTGTTCGCGTCTCGGCTGGGGTAAACGGGGCCGTCACGGGCGGCCACGGGTCGTACAAGGGAACGCGGTTCCGCTATGGGTGGACATGGCGCCCCGTCCGGCGCGGATAGCGGACCGACGTTCCCTTGTCCGCGTCTCGGCTGGGGTAAACGGGGCCGTCGTGGGCGGCGACGGGTCGCACAAGGGAACGCGGTTCCGCTATGGGTCGATCCGGCCCCCCGTTCGCCGCGGATAGCGGACTGGCGTTCTCTTGTCTGCGTCTCGGCTGGGCCAAACGGGGGTCCCACGGGCGGCGACGGGTCGCACAAGGGAACGTGGTTCCGCTATGGGTCGATCCGGCCCCCCGTCCGGCGCGGATAGCGGACCGGCGTTCTCTTGTTCGCGTCTCGGCTGGGGTAAACGGGGCCGTCGTGGGCGGCCACGGGTCGCACAAGGGAACGCGGTTCCGCTATGGGTGGACATGGCGCCCCGTCCGGCGCGGATAGCGGACTGGCGTTCCCCTGTCCGCGTCTCGGCTGGGCCAACCGTTCCCCTGTCCGCGTCTCGGCTGGGCCAACCGTTCCCCTGTTCGCGTCTCGGCCGAGGAAAACGGGGTCGCGCGGGCGGCGACGGGTCGCACAAGGGAACGCGGTTCCGCTATGGGTCGATCCGGCCCCCCGTCCGGCGCGGATAGCGGACTGGCGTTCCCTTGTACGCGTCTCGGCTGGGTCAACCGTTCCCTTGTTCGCGTCTCGGCTGGGTCAAACGGGGGTCCCACGCGCGGGCGGCCGCAACGCACGCGACTCTACCAATTCAGCCTGAGAGTTTCGTATAAATGCCTCCTATCTGGTCCAGACTGCCATGTATAGAGCATCGCGGAGCAGGGGAGGAGTATAGATGAAACATCGGGTCACTGGCAGGCTTGTAACGCTGGGGGTTGGCTGTGCGTTTATCCTTGCGGGAGGACATGCGTTGATTTCAGGCGCCCCCATGGCCGCCGCGGGCACCACCACCGCGGGCACCACCACCGCGGGCGCCACCACCGCGGGCGCCCCCATGGCCACCGCGGGCACCACCGCCGCGGCTGCAAAAGGTGCCCCGCAAACGGTCGCGACTGGGAGATCTGGCGCCAGCGCGTCCGCGAAGGTCGGTTCGCCGAGCGGTTCCGCCGGACCGATGGCTGTCTCCATCCCGCCGGAAAGCCGGGCGATTGCGCGGTTCACCGAGCAAGCGTTCACCGCGACGGGTGCAGAGGTGAGCGGTTACGCGGTGAACACCTGGTCGCAGGTGAGTGCGACGTACGAGACAGATCGACAAATCGGACAATTACTCGACAAGGTTGTGCAGGAATTAGGGATCCAAAACGCGAAAAAAATATCGCGTCAAAGCGGCGGCGACGGTCATGCCGCTGAGTCCATCGCCGAAGTCTATGGAGCCTGGGCGGATGAGACCCGTGTGTCTGCGACGGTCAGTTCGTTCCGGTTTACGAATCAGCAGGCGGAAACGCTGCTGGTCATCTCTGCCGCAAGTACGGGGCACGACCTGAAGCAGTACGAGCGGGAGATTGCCACGGTGCAGTCGGCACTTCAAGGTGTCGGGTTACAGCCGGAAATTCGTGCTTGTATCGAAGGATCGCGCGGTGCTATGATGAGTGGCGGGCAAGCGGAAGCGGTCATCCGACACGCCTTTCAGTCCGTCGAGGCGAAATCGGTGGAAGGCGTGCAGACGTCAGGCCTAGTCAGTATTTCCGGATATTCCACCGAAATGCCACAGTACATCCTCACCCGCGGGCAGAAAATGAACATACAGATAGGAATCCATAACGATGTCGCGCGCAACCGGACGAATGTGGTGGTCGGCACCCCTGTCATCACCGTGACGTACTAGCTTGGCCTGCCGAGCGAGTGCTGCGGGGATGAAGCCGAGGGACCGACTCAGATGTCGCGAAACCGACACCTGGACACCGGAGCGCCGCGGACCCGTGGCTAGGAGTTGACGCAATGGCCAAGATCATCATCGAAGGCGGGCACCGCCTGCATGGCACCGTACGTATCGGCGGTGCAAAGAACGCCGTGCTCCCGATTCTCGCCGCGAGCATCCTCGCTTCGTCTGGTACGAGCGTGATTGAAGAAGTTCCTTCCCTGTTGGACGCCGAATACATGGCGGCAACCATTGCGTCCCTCGGCGCTGACGTTCGCCGTAAACCAGGCCAGGTGATGGTCAACGCCACCAATCTCCGCGAGGTGGAACCGCCGCACGAGCTTGTAAGGCAGATGCGGGCCTCCTTCGTTGTGGCTGGGCCGCTGCTGGCGCGTACGGGCGAAGCCGTGATTGCCATGCCGGGTGGCTGCAACATCGGGCCGCGGCCGGTCGACTTGCACATCAAAGGTTTGGAAGCGATGGGCGCGCAGGCTCGCATTGAGAACGGCTGCGTGCATTTCGTGGCGCCGAAGGGCGGGTTGCACGGAGCGCGCATCTACCTCGACATCCCGAGCGTCGGCGCGACGCAGAACATCATGATGGCGGCGTGTCTGGCACGGGGGCAAACCGTGATTGAGAACGCGGCCAAGGAACCGGAGAACGTAGATCTCGCCAATTACCTCAACGCGATGGGCGCCCGCGTTCGCGGCGCTGGGACGGACACCATCCGTATCGAGGGCGTGCGTGAGTTGCACGGGGCGAACCATAGTGTGATTCCAGACCGCATTGAGGCGGGCACGTTCCTGATTGCCGGCGCCGTGGCAGGGGACGGGGTGTACGTCGAGAACGCGGTGTCGCAGCACCTCAGTTCGCTGCTGGCGAAACTGGAGGAGGCGGGGGCGGAGATTGTCGACGACGTTCGCGGTATCCACATCTGGCCCATTCCAACCCGCCGCATCCGCGCCTTGGACGTGAAGACCCACTACCACCCGGCGTATCCGACGGACCTGCAGGCGCCGATGATGGCCGCGCTCTGTGTCGCAGAGGGGACCAGCACCATCACCGAGACGGTGTTCGAAAACCGCTTCAAGCACGCCGGTGAACTGCAGCGGATGGGCGCGGAGATCCACATCGAAGGGCGGACGGCGATTGTCGAGGGCATCGAGCGTCTATCCGGCGCCGAAGTGACGGCGACCGACCTGCGCGCCGGTGCTGCCTTGGTCATTGCCGGCTTGGTCGCGGACGGCCTGACCACCGTGAGCGGGCTGCATCACATCGACCGGGGCTACGAGAACCTGGTGGGCAAGTTCCAGGCGTTGGGCGCGAGGATTCGGCGCATCGAACAAGATCGCGTACCGCGATCAAGCTCGGTTGCAGTGGTGTGACAATCCAGGGGCTTGCCACCAATGCCAATCACGGCCGAGTGGAGGCGGCCCCGTCGGAACGCACTTCACTTGCACCATGACGCACTTGATCCGTTACGCACTGGCACCATGCGGACCGGACGGACCGGGCGGACCGGACATGTCGCTCCTACGTACTCATTCGTCGCCTTACATACTCCATACCGACCTTCCCACACCGAATGTGTTCCAAACCGAACAGGCCCCTGAGGTAACAGGGGCCTGTTCGCGTCGCGGGGCTGCGTGTCGCATGTGCTGCGTGTCGCAGGGGCGGCATGGCAGGGGCTCCGCTACAAAGGCTTCAGATGCTGCTCCGTACGGCGGATGACCTCCTGCAGGCTGTTGGCGCAGGACTGATACAGCGCCTTGGCGTCGGGATTTTCCGTTTCGAGACAGAACGATTCCAAATCCGCTTGAGCCTTCTTCAAGGTCGCCAATGTTCCGGGCCGCGAAGGCGCGCTCGTGACGGGGGCATGACCCGCGTCGTCCGTCAAATCGAGCGTGAGGTTGCCAGACCCGTCCACCTGTGCCAGCACCACCTGCTGAAGGTCCGGTACGCCGCCGGTGTCCGTCACCCCGCGGCGCCGCAGTTCGTCCATCAGCCAGCCGCGGTTGCGGCCGATTGCGCCGAACGCCTTGGGTTGAACCTGGCCGTCGGTCACCAGGGTGACCGGTGCGGCTTGGTTTTCCACCGGGATCGACAGCGTCTTCGGCGTGACAGGCTGTACCTCGTCTTTGAGCAACACACTCAGTTGACCGTCCGGCTCCAACACGCCCATCTCTACGTCCGCGACCGAAAAGGCGTCCTTCTGGCGGAGCATCGACAGCAGCTGACTCACGGGGACCTGGGACCTTCGCAGGTTGTCCTCCAGCACTTTCCCGCCCTGGACCAGGGGGGTCGGCTGTTTGGCAATCACCTTCGCAAACCCGGTGGAGTGTATCGTCAACCACTGCACCACGAGCCCCAGCACCGTCCAGGTTAGGGCCCCCAATCCCCACAGCGTCCAAGGACTGCGGCTCTGCAAGGAGGCGACACCTGCCATGGCTGCCAAGCCAAACCCGGCCAACGTCAGCCATTTCTGGCCAAAGATGCGGGCCATCACCAACAGTCCGACAAAGGCCAGGACGCTGTGAATGACGACCCGCAGCCCGTCCGCCATGGTGATCATCGGTTACATCCCTTTGTACTGTGGCTCTTCCTGCTCCAGTTGGGCTACGCGGCTTTCCAGCGAGGTAACAATGGTCTGCGTCTGTTTGGCAGCGTCCTGGTAAAGTTGCTTGGCCTGCTGGTTCTGTGTCTGAAGGGCGAACTGCTCGAAGCTGGCCTGCGCACTCTTCAAACCGGCGAGCGTCTGTTTCACCTGGCTTGCAACCGTCATCGTATGACCTCCCTTCCGACAGTAAGGATGTGCGTCTTCGCGAACGCTTAATATGGGAAATCGTGGGGCGCTGAGGGATCGCGTTGACTGTCGAACGATGTCAAAACTTGTCGGATGTCCACAGATGTGTTAACATTCAGGTGATGTACGCCGCGTGCCGATGGGCCACGGATGGTCTGGTTCACAGCGCGACCGGCGTCACCGGACTGAAAACGACAAACGTGTGCTGTAAGCGTCTAAGGGCAACCCGCCGGAAACGGCGGTGAGTTCGCAAAGCTACAGGGGCTACACGGAGCGCGCCCGCGGGAGTGCGCGACCGCATGCCAGCCAGCTGCCGAGTTACCGCGCAGATCAGGAATCTGACTGCATCCGGTATCCGGATGCAGTCGTTTTTCTTCAATCCGTGGGTTGCCTGCAGAGACGCGAGCGGCAAACATGAAGGGACAGCAGTGGCGAGCCTGCACCAGAGCGGATACATCAGACACCACGCCGGCTCGCAAAACAAGGGGGGGCCTTCCATGGAGCACTCGGCGATGCAAGCAGCCCACTTCGCCAGCTTTGACGAAGGGCAGGTGGCGCTGATGGACGCCGTCCTGGCGGCGGCAGACACGGACCTGTGCATGCAACTCGCCGCGGGTCTCATCCATGCGTTCTGCCCTGAGGTCGAGGCGGCCATCTACACCCGGGCGGTCGACCGCCGGACGGAAGCTCGCGAGGGCCCATTTCCTCGGAAGGCCCGGAATGCCAGAGGGGTGGACGCGGCCCGACCTGCCCCCTGGGTCGCCCGCGCGTGGTCACCGGGGCTCGAGTCCCTCGCCACGGGGCCGGGGGACGCCTTGGCGGACGCAGCAGGGGCGCTCTTCGGAACCGGGCCCATCGTCTCGGAGGCGTCGATGCTGCTCCGGGTGTGTCCTGGGGTGCAGGGCGTTCCTGGGCTGGAGCGCTTTGAGGTGTGCCACACCTTTCCACTCGGCAAGGAGGGTCGCCCTGCGCTCGGTGTGCTGGTGCTGTTCTCGCCGCATCAGAGCGAGATGGACGAACGAGGGACCCTGTACCTGCAGCGCGTCCGCAGGGTGCTGAACCTGTTGGTCCTGCGGGACGAATTCATGGATGGCGTGGAGTTCATGCGCAACCACGACCAGCTCACCGGTGCGGCGAACCAGCGGTGGCTGAGCCAGGCGGTGGCCGGGGCGATTGACCTCCACGACGCCGCCGGAGGGCCGGGATTCGCGCTCTGCTGTTTTGATCTCGACGACTTCCAAACCATCAACCAGGATGTGGGCCACCTCCAGGCGGATGACCTGCTGCGCCAGGTGGTGGAGCACGTGAACCAGGTGTGGCATTACGGCGGCGAGATTGTCCGGGTCGGCGGGGACACGTTCGTCGGCCTGGTGTTTGGCGAGTCCAACCTGCGAGATCGTGTGGAACAGGCGATGAGCGCCTTGTACAGCGTGTTCCAGAACCCGTTTACGCTGTACGGGCGCGAAGTGGACGTCTCCGTCACGGCCGGAATTGCCGTCTTTCCACAGGACGGCAACACCCTCGACGAGTTGATGAGCGCCGCAGAGTTGGCGATGACGAGCGCCAAAAAATCCGGCAAGGGGCAGTACTTGTACCACCAGCCGTGGATGATGGACCACCGGATGGCGCGGGCGCAAATGCAGCGCGAACTGCGGCGGGCCATCGCGAACGACGAGCTGTTCCTCGAGTACCAGCCGCGGGTGTCGCTCGTGGATGGGTCCGTCAACTGCTGCGAGGCGCTGGTTCGCTGGCGGCACCCGCAGCACGGCCTGCTGCCCCCGGGTGCGTTCATCCCCCAGTGCGAAGAGAACGGGCTGATTGTGTGGATTGGCGCGTGGGTGTTGGACCGCGCCTGCCAGCAGGCGCGCGCTTGGCTGGATGCTGGGGTGCCGTTCAACCGCATCGCCGTCAACTTCTCCCGCAAGCAGTTCCGCGAAGACGTCGTCCACCTGGTGTCCCAGTGCCTGGCTCGGCACAACCTGCCGGCGCGGCACCTGGAGATTGAGATTACGGAGAACATGTTCATGAATGCCGACCCGGACGTCTCTGGCAAGCTCGACGCGCTGCGGCGCCTCGGCGTGACCATCAGCATTGACGACTTTGGGACGGGCTACAGCTCCATCGGCTTTCTGAAGCAGTACCGCATGGATTGCGTGAAGATTGACAGATCTTTTGTCAGCGACATCTTCACGAGTGACGAAAACGCAGCGATTGCAAAGACCATCATCCAGCTGGCCCACACCCTGAACATGACGGTCGTGGCGGAGGGCGTGGAGACCTACGCGCAACTGGAGTTTTTGCGCAAGTACCGCTGCAACGAGGTGCAGGGGTACTACGTGTGCCGGCCGCTCGATGTCGAGGCGGTGGTCGCCTTCATGACAGATCGGGCCGGTGCGTATCTGGTGTAACGGGAGGCCGAGGAGTGGGGGACAGCGGACCGCTGTCGACGAGCTCGGGCGCCCTTTGCGTCTTTGTCCCATCCGTCCGAACGCCCCGCCCCTCAGCATAATCCGGACAGGCTTCGCATACGTCCTCTAGTGAGCGTGTTCGCCGCCATCCTGGTGGCAGCACTCGACGGAACTGGAGGAGATGCGATGTGCGCAACTCGACTCGGGCATACAGGCGCCGCCCCCATCGGCCTGGCCATCGGACAAGACCCCGCGCCCATCGCTCCGTCCGCCGCCGGCGCGGCGCGCACACCACCCTGGGCCAACTCGTCGCGGCGCGTGTCGTCCGGGCAGCCGGCGCCCTTCGCGCCATCCGCGCCGTCCGCACCGACGAGGACCAACGGGCCCATCCGCATCCCAGATCTGCCCGCGCCTCTGCTGTGACCACTGTGATTGCGTTGCCGCGCCGGTGGTGGCAGACCTACGCCGACTGGCGGGTCATCGTCCTGTTGGCGGTGTTTCTCGCCTTTCTCAGCCTCGTCGTGCTGCCGACCGCGACCGCCCTGCTCGTGCGCCAACGCAGCACCGCGCCGAGTCTGCAGGCGTGGATTACCTCGGCGGACGAGCAGACCTTGCTGCCGATGTACCAGATGGAGACGGGGCACGTGATTGAACTCCCACTCGGCGAGTACATCGCCGACGTGCTCGCGGCTGAACTGCCACCCGATGCGCCGCCGGCGGCGCTGCAGGCCGCCGCGATTGCCGCCCGCACCTACGCCGTGCGCGCCCTATCCAACCGTACCGCGGCGTCGTTCGCCACAGCGCACGGCGCCGCCGTGACCGACAGCAGTCAACTGGACCTGCCGCTCGAGACCGAAGCCGCCCAGGAGGCGCGCTTTGGCGGCCAGGCGAACTGGGCGCAGTCGCGCTACCAGGCGGCGATTCTCGCGACAGACGGCGAGATTCTGACCTATCAGGACAAGCCCATCCTCGCCTTCACCTTCGCGCTGTCGCCCGGCCAGACCCGGTCCGCGGCGGAAGTGTTCGGCCGGTCCATTCCGTACCTCGTCGCCGTCCCCTGTCCGGACGACGCGGCCACTTCCGCGCAGCCGATCCGCTGGTTCACCCCCACCGCCCTCTCGACGGCACTCAAGGTACACATCACGGCTGCCAACCTGACCGCTTTCCAGGTCGCGGAGCGCGATGGCGCCGGCTTTGCGAAGGTCGTGCGTGGGCCTGGGAACGCGCAGTGGTCCGGCGACGGCTTCGCTCGCGCTCTCGGGTTGTCCTCCGCCGATGTGCAGTTCCGCGTCCAAGGCGGGCGGTTGGGGGTCATTGCGAGCGGCATTGGCCGGGACATCGGCCTCAGCATCCACGAAGCCATCTCGCTCGCCTCGCAAGGCCAGTCGGCGACGCAGATTCTCGAGCGGTTCTACCCGGGTACCGCACTGCGGCCGGACGCACCCTTCCTGCCGCCGACCACGTCGTGAGCTGTGTGCTTGCAGGACCTCGCGACGGCGCTGCCCGCCGGTCCGTGCTGGGCCGCCGCACCGGCTTTGGGGCCTGTACGCGCCACCGGCGCGAGATTGGCGGGCGGTGAAACTTCGCGACTCTTGTGGGAGGGGTTGGTATAAATCGTTGTCCGCGTGGCGAGACTCGTTACTGAGGTGAAGCCACATGGATGCAAACAACCATCCGCAAGAGCAGAAGGAACAGACAAAGGCGAGCCCGGTGCCAAAGGCGAAGGGACTTTCGCTGAACTCGCGTCGAATCTTCTCCAAGCGCTGGGTGTACCCGGCCATCTACTTGGGCGCGGCCGCTATCATCATCGGACTGATGTACCTCAAGAGCCAGGCCGGCTCCAGTCCGGTGACGTCGAACGCGGTGGACGAAGGTGTGACGCAGGGCCAGACCGCGACGACAACGACGGAGACGTTCGCTTGGCCGGTGGCGGCGAGCGCTCAGCCGAAGGTCACCGTCGGGTTCTTCTCCAGCAAGGCGACACAGCAGGAACAGGCCGCCGCTCTCATCTACTACGACAACGGATATTACCCGCACCAGGGGTATGATATCCAGGCGGCCAACAAGTCCACCTTCAACGTGCAGGCGGCGCTGAGTGGGAAGGTGACCGCGGTGATGACCGGATCGAAGAAAGATCCGCTCATGGGCAACGTGATTGAGATCACGAGCCCGAACGGGTACGTCACCAAGTACGAGTCCCTCGGCAGTGTGAACGTGAAGGTTGGGGACACCGTCCGGCAGGGCCAGGTCATCGGGACCAGCGGGACCTCGGTGATGGAGCAGTCGCAGGGCAACCATTTGTACTTCGAGATTGACAAGAATGGCGCCCCGGTGGACCCGGGAACGGTGCTGCCGAAGCTGTAAGCCTCGCGCGCTGCCGAACCTCGGCACCGCACACACGCTGCGGCGGCTGGGCCGCAGTGGACACACGGTATTTCCCAGGCAAGGTCGACGCGAAGACCGATTATGTAGCCGCTTCCCTACGAAGCGGCTACCTTTTTTATTTCCCGTAGAGGAAATGAGAGAAAGGCGGAGGTATGGAGTCAAAACGAGAGCTGACAAGCTCTTACGAGGTATGACGAGGCATACGGTGTACACCCCCTCATATACTGTATCAGACCATCTGAGCAAACCTGGGGAGGCGAGGGGAGTGCATGACTATATCAAGGAGCGGACGTTGAAGATTGGGGAGTATATTGTAGAAACAAGGAACACCGTACGGACCATCGCGAACGAATTCGGCGTTTCGAAGAGCACGGTTCACAAGGACCTGACCGAGCGCCTGCCGGAGATCAATCCGGAACTGGCCAACCGGGTCAAGGAGATCTTGGAGTATCACAAGTCCATCCGCCACCTCCGCGGCGGCGAAGCGACGAAGCTGAAGTACAACAAGGAGCCGGGTGTCGAGTCGGGGCGGTCCGCGTCGAAAAAGTTTGATCAGCCGCAAGGAGTTTCGAGCGGTCTGTAGAATTGTAGAAGGTACCTTGCAAACCGTGACTGGTCGAATCGTACCTGTGTCGATTCCTGGGTCCAGTGCAACTTCCCATACTCCAACGCCATTCCGCAGCAACTCCATCGCAACGAATATGCGCTGATGCACGCTCAGTTGGGGAGGACTCGTCGTAAATGTTATCCAAGGATATCGGAGTAGATTTGGGCACTGCGAACGTCTTGGTCCACGTCCGCGGCCAGGGCGTTGTCCTAAACGAACCATCCGTCGTCGCGATTGATCAAGTCACAAAACAGGTGGTCGCCGTCGGAGAAGAAGCTCGTCAGATGCTGGGGCGAACGCCCGGCAACATCGTTGCCATCCGTCCGCTGCGAGACGGGGTGATTGCAGACTTTGAAGTGACGGAGATTATGCTGCGGCACTTCATCCGCAAGGCGATTGGCCGCAGCTCGATGATTCGCCCGCGCGTCCTCATCTGCGTGCCGGCCGGCATCACGTCGGTCGAACAAAAGGCGGTGCGCGAAGCGGCCGAGGCGTGCGGCATCAAGCACGTCGGTCTCATTGAGGAACCAAAAGCCGCCGCCATCGGCGCGGGTCTGAATATTTTTGAACCTAGTGGCAGCATGGTGGTCGACATCGGTGGAGGCACCACGGACATCGCCGTTCTCTCGCTCGGCGATGTCGTGACCTCCACTTCTCTCCGCGTCGCGGGGGACAAGCTCGACGAAGCCATCGTCAAATACATCAAGCGCCAGTACAACCTGCTGATTGGCGAGCGGACCGCGGAAGATTTGAAGATCTCCCTTGCGACGGTGTACCCGAACAGCCGCACGGGCGAGATGGACGTCCGCGGCCGCGACATGGTATCCGGCTTGCCGAAAACGGTGACGGTTCATGCTGGTGAGATGTCGGAGGCGCTGAAGGAGTGCGTCGAGAGCATCATCCTCGCGACGAAGAGCGTCCTCGAACGCACGCCGCCGGAGTTATCGGCAGACATCTTCGACAAAGGCATCGTCCTCACGGGTGGCGGTGCGCTCGTCGATGGGCTGGACAAGCTGATGGTGGAGCAGCTCCAGGTCCCGGTGCATGTGGCGGAGAACCCGATGCAGTGCGTGGTGCTCGGCACCGGCATCATGCTGGAGAGCCCGCACGTCAACCGGCTGCACCAGCAGAGCCAGCGTCAGCGCCGCCGCGCGAGGTAGGACGGGCGCCAGTACGCGGCACTTCTCTTTGGTGTCGGCGCCAGCAGAGGGCGGTCGGCGGGGGCCTGTGGACCGGTCGGGTGGCCGGCGTTGCAGCTGGGCGGAGGCCTCTGAAGCCGCCCGGGTGTGTGTCGTCAGACGGAGGGCGGGTTTTGCGCGTGAACGCCTTTGGCGGCTCGGCGTCTGGGACCGCCGCGGGCCACTGGGACAAGCTCTGACGGACGGGGGAATGAAGCGTGGTGCGCGGAATCACCACTTCGGCTTCCGGGATGTTGGTGGACGAACGAATTCAGGAACTCCTCGCCAACAACCTGGCGAACAGCCAGACCACGGGGTTCAAAGCGTCGTTCGCAGAACAGATGGCGTACCCGACGCAGCAGATTGAACTGTCCGACTACAACACCGGCGGGGTTTCGCGGCAGCTCGGCACCATGGGCACCGGTGTCCTGTTCCAGGAAGGGGTCCCGCTGTTCTCGCAGGGACTGATTCAGTCCACCGGGCGGAGCCTCGACGTCGCCATCCAGGACAACGTGCCACCCGGCACGTACGCAGCCGTTCAGGCCGGCCCAGGCGGTGCTGCGGGTGCTGCGCCGGCTGTGCGCGTCGCTGGGGGCACCATCGCCGTTGGCGCGGGCGGGCGGCTCGAGATAGGCGGACAGCCTCTGGCGGTGCTGAACGCATCCGGCGCTGCCCTCCCGAACGTCTACGCTGTGCGCAACCCCGCCTACACCGGGACGGAACTGGTCGGGGCGGACGGCAAACCGGTCGTCGATGCGGCTGGGAACCCTTCTTATGTATTCGCCAATGCGCAGGGGACCGTGATTGGCTCGTCGTCGAATCCCGCTTGGCAAAGTGCCGCGTTGCTCGTCGGGAACGCGGACGACGTCGGCCCGCATAGTTTCTTTCCCGTCGCCGTGCGGCAACAGGACGGCACAGAGGGCATCGCCCTCACCCGCGACGGCCACTTCAGTCAGGATGCGAACGGCATCCTTCGCGACGCCGCTGGCAACCCCGTGCTCCCCATCGGATTGAACGGGCAACCGCTGACCGGCGACCGCATCCGAATCAACCCCGCCTACCAGGGGCAGACGCTGTTCAACGCGAACGGAAGTGCGGCCATCGACGGCAACGGCCAACCTTCCTTTTTCATCGTCAATGCCGCGGGCGCGGTGGTCGGCGGCGGGCGTCTCGGCACGGTCAACGTCGAGCCGCGCCTGTTGCAGCCGCTCGGGCAGACCGAATACCAGGTCGGCGGATCTTTCAACGCACCGACCGTCCTCGCCAGCCTGCAACCGGGAACGGGCAGCTTGGTCATCGGGTCACTGGAAGAGAGCAACGTCGACGTCACCAGCGTGATGGTGCAGATGATGGCGGCCGTCCAGAACTACACCGCCAACCAGCACGCGCTCTCCATGCAAGATGCGGAGGTCGAGAAGGCCGTCACCGACGTGGGCAAGGTCAATATCTAACCCACGGCAGACGGGCCTGCCTGAGCACGCCGCACAGCGCCGGTTACGAGGAGGAATCCGAAGATGCAAGCGTCCGGGACCAGTCTGAACGCCATGGAAGCGAGCCAGACGTGGCTCGATACCGTCGCAGACAACCTCGCCAACGTGAACACGCCCGGCTTCGCCGCGGGGCAGGTGTCGTTTCAGGACACGCTCACGGCGGCACTGAGCGCCTCTGCCACCGGTGGCACGGCGGTCGCGGGCCGCATGACGCCGCCGGGGTGGTGGATTGGCACGGGCGTACTCGCCGCACCGGCCCAGCGGGACTTTTCGCAGATGCAGTTGGAACAGACCGGGGTCAATACAGATCTCGCCATCAACGGCCAAGGCTTCTTCCTGATTGCGGGCCCGGGCGGCCAGCGGCTGCTGACGAAGGCCGGGGACTTCACCTGGTCTGCGATGGGCAATGGCCGCTTCGCACTCGCGACACCCGAGGGCTATCCGGTGCTCGACACCACCGGCAAGCCGATTGAGGTTGCGCCGGGTACGGACACGGGTAAGCTGTCCGTCGCCCCGGACGGGGCGGTGACCGTCGGCGGCGTGCAGCTCGGGCAGCGGATTGCCATTGCGGAGGTCACAGACCCGGCCGACCACCTCACGGCGCTAAACGACAACCTGTTTGCCGCGAACCCGGGCGTGCCGGTGCGGGTTGTCAACGGCGGAGCACTGGGGGTGGGCAATGTTGCGGGCTCCGCCGCCCAAGCGGCGGTCGAGGCAGCGGGGACCATCGCGGAAGGGTTCCTCTCCCAGAGCAACGTCGACATGACGAAGGCGATGGTGGACATGATTCAGGCGCAGCGGATGTTTGACCTGAACGCGGAAGCGCTGCAGATGACGAGCACGATGAACCAGGCGACGAACAACCTCCACACCTAATCCTGTGCGACGACCTGGGGCGCGCCACTGGCGCGCCTCCTTTTTTCTGGGTG
>JAIMBT010000023.1 GCA_023511295.1 Alicyclobacillus sp. | reverse complement strand
GCTGAAGTTGTTCCGATACGGAACGCCGAAGTGGGCTACGGTGTGAACCAGGCACCCAAGACAAGCTTCGACGGACCCACTGGTGTCAAAGAACAATAATCCAATGCTTCAGCCTTCATATCGACTGAAAGAACCTAATCGATACTCGGACACACACCTAGCACGCTCCCACCCCCAGAGCGACCTGTTCGTAAACCTTAAGCGACCGTTGCTCCACGTCCGTTTCTGCCACCCTGACTGCAATCGGCTTGGGAGCAACACGCCCCTGTGCGGCGGCCAATCCCTCGTACTGGTTGGGGAGACGAACGAGACCGCTCCATCTGTCCGATTTTTCATGAGTTGCAATGCATTCGCCTTCAGACCAAATCTCAATCTTCGTCCCAACCTGGCGAACCAAGACCGTACGGCCGCTGTAACGCCATGGCACGCCATACCGGACGCCGTCCCAACTGACAAAACCATCCATGGTCACCTTGCGTTCTTCCCTAAGGAACTTCTGCAGGCGGTCGGGGGAGGGCAGCGGATTGAGCTTCTCATCCCGCATGAGATCACAAGGGCGCTCACCCGTCGTACCGTGAATGCGTCGGTCCTGTTCCTGGCACCATGCCAGCGCCTGTCGATTGAGAACGGTCATTCCAGAAAAGCGGCGCCCGGGCCAGAAGTTGTCTTTGACGAACCCCACGCCACGCTCTACCTTGCCCTTCGTGTGCGGTACACGTACCCGACACAGCTTTGGCGTCAACCCAACCGCAAGAACGAAATCCTCAAACAGCGGATGCCACTTGGGCGTACCGTCGTCATTGCGACCGATGATGACCGTCTTCATGTGGTCGGTCAGTGCAAATTTCGGAACACCGCCGAAATGCTCCAACGCATGAATGCAGCACCGTAGAAAGCTGTGAATGTCGCAACGTCTCGTAAACTCCACATAGATGGAGCGAGAGTATCCGAGAACCATGACAAATGCCGCAACCTTGTGTGTCCGGCCGTTTTCGTCCCGTTCCTCGCAGAATCCCCAGTCAATCTGCGCTTGCTGCCCCGGTCTGGTTTCGTAACGAATCTTCGCTTGTGCTTGACGAGGCGGGCGCCGGGGACTCACAAACTCTTTGATCTGCGTCACGCCGCCCGTGTAGCCCATCTTCTCCAGGCGCTGCTTCATGGCGACGCAGTTGAATAAACCCTCGCTCATCCACTGTTCAATCTGAGGGATGAACGGTTCGAGTTTCGTCTTGCGCCTCGGCCGCCGCTTCGCCTCCACCGGATGACCATCCCGCAGATACCTCCTCACGGTGTTTCTGGAATGACCCGTTTCCCTCGCAATCTCACGCCAGCCCTTTCCTTCCGCCTGCAAACCTTGTAACCTTAACACAGACCCACCTCGCAACATGTGGATTCTCCTCTCCGAAAACTGCCAGGTTCTCGAAGGGAGTTATTCAACGCAGGTGGGTCATTTTCATTCCGGCGTTGGTGGGTCAATTATAGCCCGGCGTTCACACGCTCAAGAATCGATGGGAAGAAGCTTCCTTTACGGAGTTTGGGAATATTCAGTTCGATGGTCCCCGGCGGGGTTTGTTGTCATGTATAACATTGATGCAGCATGAGAGGGGTAATGCAAGGCGGGCGGGATTTGACGTTCACCGTTAAAAAGTCCCCATCGTATGGATGGGGAAAAACGCACGACTTTTTCGGGGAATTTTGCTTGACAAAATACAGCATGCTGCAGGCGGTAACTCTCGCCGTGAAGGCCGGCACGTGTGCATGGTGCACGAGGCGGTCCACCGGTGCGGCGGTCAGCCTGGCATCACCCGATGTGCCTCCTCTACTGATTGCTCGGCACTTTTAGTAGACTTCACTCGATGGCTTTCTCGTCAAGATCCAGCCCCGGAATTTACGCCACTACCTGAGACTCTAACTAGATGGTTTCAAAAAGTTTGTTGACAGACTTCAAACTACAGTATATAAGTGTCTTAAGCGTATATGTAATCGTTTACAGAAGCGGTGAGACACTTGACAACCTTGAAAGATGTAGCCCGAGCCGCTGGAGTTTCCACAGCGACAGTATCTCGGGTTTTGAGCGGAAATGGATATGTTTCGCCCGTGGTGCGAAAACGCGTTCAGTCTGTGGTGGACCAACTCAACTACCAGCCCAATGGGATAGCAAGAAGCTTGCGTAGAGCAAAGACGAACACGATTGGTGTCTTGGTGCCAGATATCTCAAACCCCTACTTCATGGAACTCATTCGCTCGTTTGAAGACGTGGTGAGCGCAGGGAATTACAACATCATAGTTGCCAGTTCCAGCGAACGACCTGAAAAGGAACAACGTCTAATCGAGGTTTTTCTGGAAAAACGGGTCGATGCCATTGTGTTGGCAACAAGCCGAGGGCAGTTAGCTGATACTGTAAAGAATTGTTGGAAACGGAACGTGCCACTAATGTTAGTAGACCGTTCAGTGGCAGATGCTGAGGTTGATACCATTGTTGAAGAGAATGTGTCCGGAGCATACGAATTGGTGAAATACCTTGTCACGGCGGGTCATCGCAAAATTGCAATTATTAACGGCAGTGCGCCCATCAGTACCGTCATTGAAAGACAGCGCGGATTCGAACGGGCGACACAGGACTATAAACTTTCAATACCTGATGAATATGTACAGCAAGGTCATTTCGATCAAGAAAGTGGATATATTTTAGGTAAACGATTACTGAAAATGAAGTCAGCACCAACTGCGATTTTCTGTTGCAACAACTTTATAGCTGTCGGTTTGATTGTTGCCATCAATGAACTAGGGTTAAGCATCCCGGAAGATGTGTCGGTGGTAAGCTTCGGTGAACTATTGCTCCCGGAGCTAATCCGCCCCAGACTGACTGCGGTCATTCAAGATCCTGTTCGGGTAGGAAGCATAGCTGGCCGGCTGTTACTAGAGAAATTGGACAGCGAATTTCCAGCCAACGCAGAGTCTATTACGTTGGCGACACACATCCGATTGGGTGACTCGGTAAAGATTCTCAATCCTGCTAACGTTGGATAAAAATTTCTAACATTAAAATGTAATCGTTATCACAAGAGGAGGCTGCTAGATGAGGAAGTACTCAATTCCGGTTCCTTCACGATTGTATGCTGAAACATTGTCGCCTCCGGCATCTCATTCCGCGACACTGGCTGAATTGCCGGGCGGAACTCTGTACTGCGTATGGTATTCGGGATCTTACGAGGGTTCGGCAGATACCGTCTTGTACGCATCCTCTCGCAGTGCGGCTGGGGAATGGAGCACGCCGCGAGTCATTATTGACCTGCCTGGACTGCCTGTGGGCAATCCTGTGCTTTGGTATAACGAACGGGATGCCTTGCTGCATCTGTATTTTGTGATTTTGTACGGAAACTGGTGGACAGAGTCGCGGTTGGCCGTCGTTACTTCGGCGGATGGCGGAACGACATGGAGTTCGCCCAAACTATTGCTTGAGGAAAAGGGACTGATGCCGAGGACGCCACTCCTCACTCTGTCGGATGGCACACTCTTATTCCCAATATACAGTGAAACAATGTGGGCTCCTCTGGTGCTTCGGTCTGTAGATAACGGACGCACGTGGGGCATCATTGGTGACACGACGGCGCGCGGAGTCGCAATTCAGCCGTCGTTGGCACCGCTGCCCGATGGACGTGTGCTGATGCTGTCCAGAACGAACCGTGGACGCATCTATCGCTCGACGTCGACCAATGGCGGGCGCAGTTGGACGGCTTCGCAGCCGTTGGCCGAGCCCAACCCGAACTCCAGTATTGATGTCATCGCTATCCATTTTGAGGGTCGCGACGGCCACATGATGATTCATAATCCGACCACGATGGGGCGGGGATTGTTGACGCTCAGTGTGTCCTGGGACGGCGGCCAAACCTGGAGCGGACGTACCACGGTCTATAAAGGGGATGGAGAATATTCCTACCCAACCATGATTCCAGCTAGCGACGGGGGCGCACACCTCGTATTTACGGAGGATCGCGTCTTCATTCGATATCTCTACATCGATGTTCCGAGTTGGTTAAACACACTGAGAGGGGGGTGAGCACCTTCTCAAGAGGTGCGGTGTCGTCGAGACTTCTGTGGCAACGAGAATGAGGGGTTTGACTGTGTTGCAAGTCTTTGCACAAGTGAATTGGGGAGGTTTGCAGAAATGAATAGGCCAAAAACTGGAATTTGTATTGCCGTGTGTATTGCAACGGTGGCAGGTGTCGCGGGGTGCGGTTCCACCAGCGGGAGCAACAACACCAGCACCAGCACTGGCAGTAGCGGAAAACAGGTAACTGTCACTTTGTGGTCCTGGACGCCCGTTGATTCTACGATGAAGAAGATTGTGGCGGCTATTGAACGGAAGTATCCGAACATCAACATTCAAACCAGCATTGAGCCACATGCAGATTACAATACGGCACTACAGGCAGCTGCAGCATCAGGATCTTTACCCGACATCATTGGCTTGCCGCCTGGTTCGCAAACGCAACAATATCGAGAAGATTTGCAACCGTTAGATCCGATTGCACAGCAACTGTGGGGTGTAAACTGGCAATCCAACTTTCCGGCTTCGGCCATCAAGCAGGCAACGCTGGGCAATCCTGCTGGCGATACTCACTTCTACATGCTGCCACAGGAAACAGAGGTCATTAACCTGTGGTACAACAAGAAGATCTTCAGTCAGTTGGACCTGACGCCGCCGAAAACGGTCGATGAGATGATTCGGGACGCACAAAAGATTAAAGCTGCTGGATACATTCCGTTCTATCAAGGGGCTGCTCAGACCAACTTTGATACGTGGCTCTTCGAACAGATTGCCGCACAAACCGACTTGCAAGGTTTGCAAGACGCGCAAGTTGGTAAAGCTACCTGGACGCAACCGGGAATGATTCAGGCGGCTCAAGTGTGGAAGCGACTGTTTGACAACAAAGTGTTTCAGGATGGGGCAACCGGCGACCAGCAGTATCCAACCGGTGCAAACCTGTTCGCCGCTGGACGAGTCGGCATGATTTCCCTTGGATCTTGGTGGCTGCAGGAGGCTGCACTGGACACGTCTCCGCAAGGCCTCAAAACCATGAGCGACTACGGAACCTTCTTCTTCCCGGCAGTGACCCCGGGAGGCAATCCAACGCCTCCGATGGGCGGCATTGACTTTGGTTGGGGTCTGACTAAGAATGCCGCGAAAGACCCCGCTGTTCAGCAGGCCAGCGAGACGGTGCTGAAGGAATTAATCAGCGGTGTCGGTGAGCAAATCATGGTCAATGACCTCAATGACTTGCCCGCCTTCAAGGGATTCCAACCACAGACCAAATACAGTGACAGCATTCAAACCATCTATCAAAACTACCTCAGTGAAGTTGATAAAGCGTATAACCACGATATTGGCAACCCGTCGGTAGAGCAGGCGCTCGACAGCAACCTGCAAGCCATTGCGGTCGGTAGGGAGACCCCTGAGCAAGCCATGACGAATGTCCAGGCTGTGGCACAAAAGTAAGGAATCAGACATTCCAGTTTGAAACTCTCCGGAGTACGGGCTCCCATCGGGGAGCCCACTCCAACTGGTGGTGCTATCGATATGCAAACTCCGTTCGGGAAATCGTCAAGAATCCTCGGCTGGCTGTATGTAGTACCGGCGTTGGCCTTTTCCCTGCTGTTTTTGCTGTATCCGGTGGTATACAACGTTATCAACAGTCTCCGGACAGGACAGGGAATCAGCTTTGGGAACTTCAGCGAATTGCTTCACGATCCGGTTTTCTGCCTGGCCTTTCGAAACTCCATCCTTTGGGTTATCGTCACAACGTTGATACAAATGTTGTTCGGCTTCATTCTGGCGTTTGTGCTGGAAAATTATGCACGGCGGTTCCGCGTTGTGTTGCGAACTGTCTTGTTTCTACCGATGGCCGTGACGCCCACAGTCAGCGCCATTGTGTTCGGCAACATCTACGCACCACAGTACGGGCTCCTATACGGGGTGTTTCAGTCCCTCGGCATATCGGACAAATTTCCAACGCTGCTTGGCGATCCTCATCTGGCAACGTATGCCGTACAAATGGTCAACATTTGGCAATGGTTAGGGTTCTACGTGTTAATGTACTCCGTTGGCATTGCTTCACTGGATACTGAAGTGCTTGCCGCGGCGGATGTAGACGGTGCGTTTGGATGGAAGCGAATCCGCCATGTGGTGTGGCCCATGTTGCGCTCTACCCACTGGTCGCTGTTGGTTCTCGGGAGCATACAGGCGTTGCAGCAGTTCCCGCTCATCTATCTCATGACTGAGGGCGGACCGGCGAATACAACGCAGGTCCTAGCTACATACATCTTTCAAAAAGGATTTGTGGAGAACCAGATGCCCTTCGCGTCTGCCATCTCTGTCATCCTGCTGCTTCTTGCACTGCTGCTAGCTGGCCTTCAGTTGCTGGCAACGCGTGGAGATTTCTCTATAGGGGGGGCCAAATCATGAGACGTACATCCATCTCGGGCAGAACACTGGCGTACGTCGTGCTGATTGTGCTGACGCTGTTCAGCGTCTTGCCAACGGTCTACATGATTGACCTGTCATTGCGAGACCCGGTGCAGAGCTTCCAACCTGTCTTGCTCGCGCAACACCCGATTCTCGACAATTACCGCACAGTGTTCAACAACCCCGGGTTTATGAAGTTCTTCCTGAACAGCGCCATTGTTTCCATTCTTACCGTTTTACTAACGTTAACGGTGGTCATCTTGGCGTCGTTTGGTCTATCAAGGATTAAAATCCGCGGACACGCGTTCGTGTTCTACTTGCTAATTGCAGGCATGATGGTGCCCTTGGCCGCATTGATTGTCCCGCTCACCGTCTCACTCAAAGACATGAATTTGTTGAACAATTACTTTGGGTTGATAGGGCCATTTACTGCCATTGGCACACCGTTTGGAATGCTCGTCCTGAAAGGCGCCATGGACAATTTTCCGCGCGAACTGGAAGAAGCAGCGGTTCTGGATGGCGCGACATCGATTGGCGTGCTCTGGAGAGTCGTTCTACCGACCGTAGTGCCCTCTCTCCTAGTAGTGGCAATCTGGCAGTTCCTTTACTCTTGGAACGAATTCTTTCTATCATTAGTGGTAATGACTGATAATTTCATGAAAACTGTGCCGCTGTTGCCGCTTGAATTTCAAGGGCCCTATATGACCGACCCTGGGGCATTGTTCGCGATTTTGACTGTCATCTCCATTGTTCCGATGGTTGTCTATGTAGCGCTCCAGAAATGGTTTGTCGGTGGACTCATGGCAGGCAGCGTCAAGGGATAAGGGCATAGGACGTTGCGCGCCGTACTGGAGACCGCAGTTCAATCCATGCTTTACAACGCAACAGGAGGATGTAATCATGTACCATTTTTCCTTTGCCAACCGCAGCATCCTAGTCATTGGGGAACCTCAGGTATTGGCTTCGAAGTCGCCCAATTGGCTGCTTCCTCCGGTGCACGCGTTCATCTCATGGCACGCGGAAAAGATGCTGAGAAAACCCAGAGGGTATTGCAGGAACTTCCTAGGGTGTCAACCGGCGCGCATACCTTTATGTCCATAGATGTCAGAGATGCGGGAGCTTTCGGTGATGCACTTCTACAGCATATGGAAAGTTACGGAGTTCCAGACGGCGTGTTCCACAGCGCGGGAGCAAACCGTGTGGGCCTGCTGACGGACCTTCCTGAAGCTGCGTTCGATGAGACGTTTCAGTTGAATGTACGGAGCGCGTTCGTTTTGTTGCGAGGCTTGCTTCCGCCCATGTTGCAACGAAAGAGAGGCGCATTCCTGTTCAATGCCTCCGTAAAAGGACTTGTAGCCCATCCGGAGGACCCAATGTACTGCGCCTCAAAGGCGGCGCTCATTGCGCTGGTGAAGTCTGCTTCGTTGACGGCGGCAGAATACGGAGTTCGGATCAATTGCATTTGTCCCGGACCAGTGCAGACCCGACAACTCGACAGCGACCCGTCGGTCATTCGACGAATTCCGCTCGGAAGAGCTGCTACTGCCGACGAGGTGGCGAACGTCGCTTGCTTCTTGCTTTCCAAGCACGCATCATACATCACCGGCGCCGCCATTCCTGTAGATGGGGGAAAAGCAGCCGGAATCTTCCCGCCCTTCGGCGGGGCTATACAGTAACCATGGATACATGCTGTATGGGGGAGTGACAACATGTCAACGAATACAATGAATTCCAGGTCCGAGTATCCGAAAATCGGGATTCGTCCTGTTGTAGATGGCCGACGCGGCGGAATTCGTGAATCGCTCGAAGACGTCACGATGAATATGGCAAAAGCGGCTGCTGCTTTTTTATCCGAGAAACTGAGGTATCCAAATGGTGACCCGGTGCAAACCGTGATTGCCGACACGTGCATTGGCGGCGTCGCAGAAGCGACGGCTGCCAGCCGGAAGTTTGCACTGTGCGGAGTTGGAGCGACGTTGACAGTGACACCTTCGTGGTGTTATCCAACGGAAACCATGGACCAGGATCCGCTCATGCCGAAAGCAGTCTGGGGATTTAATGGAACAGAGCGACCCGGTGCCGTATACTTGGCAGCGGTTCAGGCTGCACATAACCAAAAGGGGTTGCCTGTGTACACCATTTACGGCCACAACGTACAGGACATGGGCGACGAGTCGATTGAACCTGACGTGCAAGAGAAGTTGTTGCGGTTTGGCCGTTCGGCTATCGCGGTCGCTCTGATGCGACAAAAATCGTACTTGTCGATTGGCACTGTTTCCATGGGCATTGCCGGATGCATTCCGCAAGAAGACTTCTTTCAATCCTACCTGGGTATGCGGTGTGAATATGTAGACATGACAGAGATTGTGCGCCGGATGGACAAAAAGATTTACGACGAAGGCGAGTACCAACGCGCACTAGCGTGGGTCCGTAAGAACTGTCCGGAGGGCGTAGATGTGAACCCTCCCGAACTGCAACGGACTCGTTCACAGAAGGATGAAGATTGGAAAACGGTCGTCAAGATGACCCTGATTATGCGTGACTTGATGGTCGGCAACCCACGCCTCGCAGATATAGGATACGGAGAAGAAGCATTGGGCCACAATGCCATCGCCGGTGGATTTCAGGGGCAGCGAGCATGGACGGACCACCTGCCTAACGGTGACTTTACGGAGGCAATACTGACTACCTCCTTTGATTGGAACGGTGCTCGGGCTCCGTTCGTGTTCGCCACAGAAAATGATTCCTTGAACGCGGCCACGATGTTGTTTGGACATCTTCTGACGAATCGCGCACAAATATTCGCAGATGTACGAACGTATTGGAGCCCAGACGCGGTGCAGCGCGTGACTGGTAAAAAACTCACTGGACTGGCGGAAGGCGGCGTGATTCATCTGACGAACTCCGGGGCAGCCACCCTGGACGGTAGCGGCCGCCAGACCTTGGACGGGAAGCCTGTCATGAAACCGTGGTGGGAGATTACAGAAGAAGACGCGCATGCTTGTTTGGAAGCCACGACCTGGTGCCCGGCGGTAGACTTTTTCCGCGGCGGTGGATTTTCGTCCCGCTATGTGAGCCGCGCCGGAATGCCAGTTACCATGGCTCGCATCAACGTTGTTAAGGGTTTGGGCCCAGTGCTTCAACTGGCAGAAGGGTACACGGTGGAACTACCTGATGACATTCATTCCGTGTTAGATGCGCGGACCAATCCAACCTGGCCGGCCACGTGGTTTGTGCCACGATTGACTGGGCGGGGTGCATTCCGCGATGTGTACTCCGTTATGAATCACTGGGGTTCCAACCATTGCGCTGTCAGCTATGGCCACATTGGTGCTGACCTCATCACCCTGGCGTCCATGCTCCGGATTCCGGTCTGCATGCACAACGTGCCGGATACTTCCGTGTTTCGTCCGTCTGCGTGGAACCAATTTGGCACGGCAGATCTGGAATCTGCAGACTATCGTGCATGCCAGGCGTACGGCCCGATATACTGTTGATTCCCATGAGTGAGGAGGATGTCCAGTGGCGAAGGCCGTAATTGGCATTGATTTCGGGACGGAATCGGGACGCGTTGTCCTCGTGGATACAGCAACGGGCGCGCTCCTAGGCGTACATGTGACGGCGTACCCGCACGGTGTTCTCGATGACCGCTTGCCAAGCGGGGAAGCCCTAGGGGATGATTGGGCATTGCAGCATCCAGAGGACTACGTACTGGTTCTCAAGTCCTCGATTCCAGAGGTTCTTCGACAAAGCGGCGTTTCTGCCTCCGACGTCATCGGCATTGGGATTGACTTTACCTCATGCACCATGTTGCCAGTAGATGCGGATGGCAACCCGCTCTGTTTACTGCCAGCGTTTCAACGGATCCCGCACAGTTGGCCGAAGTTGTGGAAGCACCACGCAGCCAAAAAAGAGGCAGAAGATGTCACGAATTTGGCCGCTGACCGTGGGGAGTCGTTCCTCCATCGATACGGCGGCGCCGTCTCCTCTGAATGGATGGTTCCGAAAATATTGCAGATTCTCCGCGAAAATCCGGAGGTCTATGCAGCGGCAGACCGATTCATGGAGGCTGGGGACTGGATAGTTTTCGTCCTTACCGGGCAGTTTGTCCGAAACGTCAGCGGCGCGGGGTTCAAGGGAATGTGGGTGGAAGAGGCTAGCCCAGCGCCAGATTACTTTGCAGCCCTGCATCCTTCCTTGGAACACGTCTTGACAACGAAACTCAGGGACCCTATTGGTCCTGTTGGAAGTAGAGCCGGTGTGTTGCAGCCTGGAATAGCTGCCGAGATTGGCTTAATTCCGGGAATTCCCGTTGCTACGGCCATCATTGACGCCTTCGCAGCTGTGCCTGGAAGCGGCGTCGCCGGACCTGGAACCATGGTGATGGCCATGGGCACATCAACGTGCCACATGGTTCTGTCCAATGAAATGCACTTGGTTCAGGGTATGACCGGGGTCGTTCGGGATGGCATTCTGCCTGGTTACTATGGTTATGAGGCCGGTCAGGCGGCCGTAGGCGATATCTTTGCCTGGTTCGTGGATAACTGTGTACCAGCACATGTACACAGAGAAGCACAGAAAGCAGGACTATCTATCCATGCTTACCTCGAGCGTAAAGCCGGTGCGCTAGTCCCCGGGGAATCAGGCCTGGTTGCATTGGACTGGTGGAATGGGAACCGTTCCATTCTGGCCGATGCAAAATTGAGCGGCCTCGTGATTGGGCTGACACTCAGCACGCAGCCTGCGGAACTATACCGTGCGTTGATTGAGGCAACTGCATTCGGGACCCGCCGGATTATTGAACAGTTTACAAAAACTGGCGTACAAATTCGTGAACTGGTTGCAGGTGGAGGGTTGCCAAAGAAGAACCGATTGCTCATGCAGATTTATGCGGACGTGACGGGATATGCCATCACAGTGCTAAAGGCGGATGAAGTCACCGCTTTGGGGGCCGCCATGTTGGGCGCAGTCGCGGCGGGGCAGGGCGCAGGCGGGTACGACACGGTTCCCGAGGCGATTAAGGCCCTACGCCCTGTGGAGACAGAGTCCTATTATCCCAATCCCGAGTCCGTTCGTACATACAACGAACTGTACTCCCTGTACTGCGAGTTGCACGATTCCTTGAGCACACCAGCGAATGTCATGCACAAGCTTCGGTCCATTCGTGAGCTGGTAAAAGCAAAATAGAGGCTGAGCAGACTCAGCATGGAGGGACAAAGATGGTAAAAGGCGTCTGGGTTGCGTTTCCGAATCTTGACTATTTTGGGCCTGATGACGGGGCGTTGCGTGACATCTTTGAACGGTTGTTTACGGAAGGTGTACAAGGTGCACTGGCTTTGGGAACAACAGGTCAAGGCCCTGATAAATCTCTGAAGCAACGCATGAACGAAGTCGAACGACTCAGTCGGGTCTGCCTGCCAAGGCAACTGATTATTGGAGTGACCGCAAACGCGTCCGAAGACGTTCGAGATCTGATTGCACACGCAGCCTCCTGTGGTGTCCGCGGGGTCGCCGTTACAGCACCTTATTATGGTAAATACGCGGAGGAAGAGTTGTACGCCTGGTTGAATAAGACCCTAAGCAACAGTCCAACAGAGATTGAGTACTACATGTACAACATCCCAGGTGGTATGCATCATCGTTGGACACTGGGATCTCTGCAGGTGGCTGCGCAACACGTACCGATTGCTGGCATTAAGGATAGCAGCGGCGATGTCAGTCAACTGATTAGCTACCTCGAATTCGCGAAGAGCAATCCATGTAGCGTACTGGTGGGCGACGAGCGGCTTGGTTTGTATAACCTATTGATGGGTGGAGCCGGTTTTGTCTCTGGATTTGCAACTGCATTCCCAGGTCTTATATGCAGACTGTACGAGGCCTGCGTGTCCCGAAACGTCGAAGAGGCAGCAGAGCTTCAACAGGAAGTCAATCGGCGTGTCAACATTCTGCTCGGTTATCCTTCACGCGCAATGGTCGGTGTCATTGTGGACTGGATGCGCGAGAACGGAATCGCACCCGCTCGAACATAAGTCGAGGGACTCTGGCCTCGAGCAGTTAGGGGCAAAGGCCCCCGGGTACGCACTGCCTGCGTCACACCCTCACAGGGCGTCTAGGTTCGAGCCCTGTCTCGATATGACGCCGGTAGAGCTATCGCATTCGACACGACGAAACCGGACGGTACACCAAGAAAGCTGCTCGATGTCTCGAAGTTGCGCGCGCTCGGGTGGGCACCAAGGATTGGGCTACGAGAGGGAATCGAGAGTGTGTACCAGTGGTATTTGGAAAATGAGACGGTGCGGGTGGGGTGAGGGTAAGCCGCCCGTGGGAGGGGCCGATGATACGAGGGCGCAGCGTCCTACGTAGCTGGCAGGTTCGAGCGAGTCGTCTAGTTTGGCTGCACACTGCCTTGCGGGACGGTTGCTTCGGATGCCTCGAGCCTCATGGAAGGGGAACATGCCCATACGCCCCTCATGGGCATGCCCGCCACTTGAACAGGTAAGATTTTTACGTCTAAAAGGTATGAAGGGTGTCTGATGGGGTCGACAGGGGTGTTTTGGAAGCTCCCTGCCAGGGATCGCGGACACCAACAGGTCCGCAGCGCGATTGCCTCATATTCTACGTTCAACGATAGGGCGTCCTTCTTTCCAGATGGCATATGCGATTCCGAGGATGGTATTACAGCAGTCTCACTCCGAGTCACACATCGCTGTTTGTCCCATGCCGTTCGCATTGGTGCCGTCGGTCACCATGGTATACGGGTCCAGCCTTCATGACCTTGCCGTCCAATTCGTGTCCGAGTACACCTTCAATCCAATTTGACGTTGCAATGAGTCGTTCGAGGTCGATTGCAATGTCAAGTCCCATCTCCTGGAACATGTGGACAACATCCTCGGTACACACGTTGCCGACCGCCTTCGGTGCAAAGGGGCAACCGCCGAGTCCGCCGATGGACGTGTCGAAACGCTCGACTCCGGCGAGATAGCCGGCATACACATTCGCGATTCCTAGACCCCGGGTGTTGTGAAAATGCAGGCCGAGAGACGTACGTGAGCCAAAGCGTTCAAAGAAGCTGCGTACGTAATCAGCAACTTGTGCGGGGTTTGCGACGCCGACGGTATCGGCGAGAGTTATTCCAGTGCATCCGGCCTCAAGGAATTGTTCGGCAATTCCAAGCACGTGATCCAATGCAATGTCCCCTTCGAACGGGCAACCAAACGCAGTTCCGAGACAGACCACAACAGGAAGCCCTGCCGAGCGAACGTCGGTAATGATCTGCTGGATCTCCTCCACAGACCTCTGTACGGAACGGCGTACATTCTTTCTGTTGAAGGTGTCGCTGGTTGCCATCGCGACGTGGACGACGTCCACATTGCATCGAAGCGCACGCTCTGCACCGGAGCGGCTGAGCACCAATCCCGCGTACTCCACTTGGCTTCGGTGTGGAACCTGTGCCAGTACTTCCTCAGCCAGAGCCATCTGGGGAACCACCTTTGAATTCACGAACGACACGGCTTCCACCGTACGAATCCCTGAATCCACTAAGCGCTGGATGAATGCGGCGCGGTCTTCAGGAGACAGACACTTTTTCTCGTTCTGAAGGCCGTCACGCGGCCCGACTTCGATAATTTGAATCACGTGAAGTTCCTCCTCACTCCCCGGGCTTTAGGGGTGCGTCGGTTATCGATGTCGCCAGATCTGAAATATGGGCGAGAACATGGTCCCGTCCGCGGTAAATGTGGCTACGCATCGCCGCGGTCGCCCACTCGACGTCCTGACAAGCAATGGCACGGAGGATGTGCTTGTGTTCTTCTAGCGAACCTGCAATTTCTAAGGTGTTGTACCAGTAGAATGATCGGAAGACGAGTGGCAGGACGATCACCTTCCCAATCATGAATGTAAGGTGCGGGTTGTGAGCACTGGCATGAATGAGCTGGTGGAAGAGGTTGTTGCAGCGCATGATGTCATGTACGTGCTGTCGCCGGTGAATACGCGCGGTTAGACACCGTTCGTACTGGCTAACGGCATGGTGCATCTGTCCCAATTGCTCGTCGGTTCTATGGAGCGCGGCGTGTCCGGCCGCAAAGCCCTCCAAAAGGGCTCGGATGTCGTATATCTGTTGCACGTCTTCCCGCGTAAAGCTCCGAACGACGACTCCCCGGCGCTTGATGGGGGTTACCAGTCCGTCCGCTTCAAGGCGTTTCATTGCCTCACGGACAGGTGTTCTGCTGACGCCAAGCGTGTTAGATAGGAACTCTTCAGTCAGGCGCTGCCCAGGTAGCAATTCACCCTGTACAATCGAAGTCTTGACAGCTTCATACACGTCGATAGCGACCGCCCCCCCGCCGAATTGCATACAAAAATGGAATTGAAATCGACTAGAGATCGATGCGTGCGTTGAAAAACGCCAAAGGTCGACGGATTTCACGTAGAAACTTCGTGTTTTGTTTTGAAAGAAAATTTGTATTGCATACAATAACGAGTGGTGAGATGATTGTACCACAGGTCAGCAACTAGGGGTGAAAGCGATGTCACAAATGACCGAGTCACTTGCATTCGATGACGTCCGTGTATTGGAGGTGGGAACGCTCCTGGCGGGGCCGTTCACCGGTCGCTTGCTCGCGGACTTTGGGGCGGAGGTAATCAAAATCGAGCCACCCGACCGTCCGGACCCGCTGCGAAGGTGGGGCAAGGAGAAGGATGGGCACGGGTTGTGGTGGCCCATCCAGTCGCGTAACAAGAAATCGGTTACGTTGAACTTGCGCGTTGAGGAAGGCCAGGCTGTGTTTCGTGAACTGGCCGCAAAGGCCGATATTATCATCGAGAACTTTCGCCCTGGCACGATGGAGAACTGGGGACTGTCTTATGAAAAATTGTCTGAAAGGAACCCCGGTCTCATTATGGTTCGTACATCTGGATTTGGTCAAAGTGGTCCTTATCGCGAACGCGCTGGTTTTGGTAGTGTGGGGGAAGCAATGGGCGGCCTTCGTTATGTCATGGGCTTTCCAGATCGACCGCCAGCACGTATTGGAATTAGCATTGGAGATCAACTGGCTGCCCTATACGCAACAATCGGGTGCCTGACCGCCTTGCACGAGCGATCTCGGTCGCGACTCGGGCAGGTGGTGGATACGGCTATCTATGAAGCGGTCTTCTCAACGATGGAGAGTTTGGTGCCAGATTACATCCTAGCTGGATACGTACGCGAGCGCATGGGCAACGAGATTCCAGGCGTTGCACCATCCAACATCTACCCAACCAGGGATGCGACTTACATCGTAATTGGTGCCAATGCCGATACGGTGTTTCGTCGGTTGTGTGCCGCCATGGGAGAACCTGAACTCGCCGATGACCCGAGGTTCATGACACATGAGGCGCGCGGTCGCAACATGGGCGTGCTCGATCATCGGATTGCCGAGTGGACAAAGACGTTGGACGCGGAAAAGTGTCTGGAGATTTTGGAACGTCACGGGGTTCCATCTGGGCGGATATACAGTGTAAAGGACATTTTGAACGATCCGCACTACCAAGCAAGAGAAATGATTGTCACGGTGCCGCATCCGATCCTAGGGGATTTCCCGATGCCTGCGGTGGTTCCCAAACTCGGCCGAACGCCGGGGAGGATACGCTGGGCCGGTGCGCATACGCTTGGGGCCCATAACCGAGAGGTTTACCAGGGGTTACTCGGTTATACCGAGGCGCGTCTCAATGCGCTGCGAGAGCAGGGGGTAATTTAACTGGTGTGTTCACCGGCCAGAGGGTGGTTCCTGAATACACATTTGGGAAAGCGTTGTCATGATGCGTGGACAGCGCGTGATGTCAGCTGATCTTTCTACCCGAAACAAGAGATTGTGAGGAGGTTAAAGTATGTCCGCTCCACAAGATGCAAGAGCTGGCGACCGCTTGGACGGACTGAAAATGGGTCGTCGCCACGCCTCCATATTTGGCATGTTGGCTGGCGGCGGGTTCTTCGACGGATTCGATATCTACCTGGCAGGATCCGTTCTGGCAGCAATGTTGGCGTCGAAGTTCTCCAGTATCGGTGGGAACGCCACGTTTATTTCCATGACGTTCTTCGGGCTCCTGATCGGTGCACTGAGCGCGGCATTCCTTGGAGATCGACTGGGACGCTCGTTTACGGCAAAGTACTCGCTGCTTGTCTATGGTCTTGCAACTGTCGTCTGTGCCATCGTCTCTTCTTTCCAAGCCCTGCTGTGGTTTCGGTTCATTGCAGGCATCGGCCTCGGTACAGTCATTGTCACGAGCTATGGGCTATGGGTTGAATTTGTTCCAAAAAAATCGCGCGGTTTCTGGACGAGTGCCATGTCTTTTGTGATCAATCTCTCGCAACCGGTATCCGCGCTTCTTGCCCTGACCCTCATCCCGCACTATGGATGGCGTGTTCTGTTCTGGATATCAGGCCTCGGGGCGATCGTGGTTTGGCTCTTCCAGTTCCGATTACTCCCCGAATCCCCACGTTGGCTCGAGTCAAAAGGCCGCCGTGAAGAGGCCGAGAGGGTGCTCGCGCAGTTCGGCGGGTCGACGACGGCTCTAGCCGGGGCAGGCAGGGTCTTTGGGCAAGCAGAAGCTGCGCAGAGGGAAGGCGCAACAGGCAATCTGGGACCCGCTATCTCGCTGTGGTCACCTGGAGTTCGACGAGTGACAATTCTCACCATAGTGATCTCTGTTCTGTCTCTCGTGACGTGGTATACGTTCGCGTCTTGGATACCGACGTTCTTCGTAAAACAAGGGATCTCCGTTGTGAAAAGTTTCACATTTTCATTCGTAATTATGTTAGGAGCCATTCCCGGTAATGCACTGGCGGCTTGGCTCAGTGATCGCGTTGGTCGCAAGAAGACGTTAGTGGTCTTGTCAGTTGTTCTGGCCATTCTCGGAATCTTGTATGGCTATTCGTCCTCGCCGGCCATGATTATGTTGATTGGCTTCCTCTTCATTATGGGGGGCAACATCCTGATTGCCGTCACGACGGCCAGCTATATTCCAGAACTGTTTCCAACGTCCGTTCGGATGGCAGGTTCTTCACTCGCGAATGCGTTTGGGCGAGGCGCGACCATTGTCTCGCCGTACATCATCGCGTATTTGTACGCAAATGTGGGACCGAGATCGGTATTTTGGTTTGCGTTCATTCTCTATCTCATCATGGGACTGTTCATCTTGCTCCTTGGGCACGAGACTAAGCAACAGAGCTTAGAGGAGATTGCGAAGTCCGAAATTGCAGGGGTTCTCGGCGAGGACACGACGTTTGTCGGGTGACCGAATGTGATGCGAAGCCATCAGACGGTTGGCAATTTGGGACCTCCGCCCCGCATTTGTCGCCGCCTGCAAAAGGATTGACACAGAAAGGCGGAATGCACGTTGAACCGATCGTTCGAGCTCCGCTCGCTTCTATCGCAACAAGGACTCATCGTAGCACCTGGAGCCTACGACTGTATCACGGCTAAAGTAATTGAACAGGCCGGCTTCCCTGCGGTCTACATGACCGGGGCGGGCACATCCATGAGCCTGGCAGGGTTACCTGACTATGGACTGCTGACGATGACCGAGATGGTCCAAAATGCGGCGCGGATTGCGGGGGCTGTCAACATTCCTGTCATTGCCGACGCCGACACCGGGTATGGCAACGAGCTGAACGTCATCCGCGCCGTTCGCGAGTACGAAAAGCATGGCATTGCGGGTGTCCACATCGAAGATCAATCGTTTCCAAAGAAATGTGGGCACTTAGATAACAAGCAGGTCGTTGGCATTGAAAACTTTCTTGCAAAGATTCGCGCCGCTGTGCACGAACGATTGGATCCCTCGTTTGTCGTCATCGCCCGAACCGACGCACGGGCGGTTCTGGGCTTTGAGGAGGCTATCAGGCGGGCAAACGCGGCAGCAGATGCTGGCGCCGACCTGATATTCGTTGAAGCTCCACAAAGTGTCGACGAAATTAGGGACATTCCGCGTCGCGTCCATGCTCCGTGCGTGTTGAACCTTGCTCAGGGAGGCAAGACGCCGATGATCAGCTTGGACGATGCCGAAGGATGTGGGTTTAAATTGGCCATCCTCCCAGGCCTGCTGGTGACTACAGTGATGGCGGCGTGTGATGACGCGCTCGCCCATGTGCGTAAAACTGGTACCTTACCACCGTTACGGGAGGGGTTTACCATTCGAGAGAAGTTTAGACGGTTTGGAGCTGACGTGTGGGATCAGCTCGCGGCACAATACGCCTCGCCGGAAAACGGATGAGAAATCAGAGGTGCGGCGCGTCGCGCTCGGAAGGCTGTTTCAAACGTACGTCCCCGATGCATTCCGGATTGTAGCCACGAATAAAAATGCACAGACGGCCCCAAACGTTTTGTTGGGGCCGCCTCTTCTTCGGTACCCAGTTCTGATCTCCAGTTCGCTCCTCACACCTTGTTGGTTCCTGGCGTGGTGCTGTTCGTCGAATGGCTCGGCAGCTTCGGTGCGCTTTGCTGGGTCGTCGTGTTCGCTCCTGCCTTTGACGAACCGCCTTTGACAGATCCCGCTCCCGACCCCCTGGCACTCACCTTGCCGACACTGCTCCAGTCGCCGTTCCGGCTCGCGTGGCCGACGGTTTCCAGGTGGTGGAGCAAGCGGTGGAAGTGCGTGGGTGGATTTGCCGTGTCAATGATGTCCTGCACCGCCTCGGCAGGCGTGATGAAGGGCTTGCCGATGTCAATCCGATCCAGATAATCGCGATTCGAGTACGCCGTCACGTACCCGTTGTTGGTCGTGAACAGGTACTGGTACCCGGCTCGATTCGCGAGGTAGGTCGCAATGGGGGTACCGTATCCGTAGGGCCACGCAAACTCGGTCACCGGCTCTCCGGTCAGGTGGCTGAGTTCTGTGCGCGCCTTGTAGAAGTCGGTGTACACGCGGTGGACATACTGTGCAGGCGTCTCCAGCTTGCCGTCGACCACAATCCTGGTGTCGAAAACGGGAGTGAGCTGGCCGGCGGCATCCTTCACTTCGTAGTGCGATTGATAGGTGTGGCTCTCGAACACCATCCCGTCATGGGCCATCTGCTGAACCTGATACGGCTTGAGAAACTCGCCGTGGATTTTCGAATCGAGTGATCCGACGATGTCGAAAAACGTCCCCTGCATCTCGTGTTGCACCAGCGCCGGCAGGGCGTAGGTGTACATGTCGCGGTAACCGTCGTCGAACGTGAGCAGCACGGCATTCGGCGGGACGGTGCCGCGGTGATTCAGAAAGTCGATGAACTGCTGGTTCGTGATGACGTTGAAGTGCGCGTGGATGGCGTTCAAATCGGCCGAGAACTGCTGCGGCGTGATGACAAACGGGGAGTACACCCGCGGCGAGATGTCGTGAAACGTCACCACCACCACCTTGTCTTGGTAGTAGATGTGGTGGCTGAGATCGACGTTCAAGTGATGCATGTCGAGCGGCTGTACCCGAACGGTTGCGCCCGGCACATCGTCGGACGCCGCTGCGGCCAGGTGAATGGTCTTCGAGGTCACGGGTGTCGGTGCGGCCGCGGTTGGATGTTCCGGCGCACACCCGGTTACCGCTGCCGTCAACATGCCGACGCCGAGCACACTTGCGAACGCCTGTCCCGCACGCTTCATTCTGCAGGCCCCCTGTCGTGGATCTCTGTGTGCAGTGAGTATAGTCGGCAGTTGTGAAGAGAGTGTGAACGGAGTTTGAGGGGATCTACACAAGGTCATGGGGGCGTTCGTGAGGGGCCGTGAAACCTGGCCGCAACCGCACAGACGCCCGCGCAGATGGGCGCCTGTCGGGTTGCGGCCAGGTTCAGCTATTCGGCGAGATTGAGGCGAAATGCCATGACGGTCACATCTGGCGTCGGGTGGAAATCGAGTTCTGGTACGCGGCGAAAGCCCAAACGTGAATACAGGCGCAGGGCGCTTTCCATAAAGCTTCCGGTGTGTAGTCCAACAGCGTGCTCCCCTCGCGACCGTGCGCATTCCACGCAGGCCTTGACGAGCGCTTCCCCAATTCCTTGCTTGCGATAGCCTTCCGATACCGCCAACATGCGAATTTCCGGATACGGCAAGGCCGCAAGGCGACCGTCGTACGCGTCCTGTTGGGCGGGGTACAGAACGACGCTTCCCGCAAGCTGATGGTCGACTTCGGCGACCAGCACCAGCACGTTCTCGTCTTGGTCGGACGTCGACAGGATGGACTGGCGGAGATCTTCCCAATTGTCCGGCTGCACGGCGGCGTACGGCTCGTAGGCGTGGAGGCGGGCGGATCGGATGGACAGCATCTCTTCAGGACGGGCCTGGCGGATGGATAGAGACACGACGTTCCCTCGCTTTCTGAGCGGACTATGTCCGATTGTAGAGAAGATCTTGCCGTTTTGGAATGAACGCGCTCGCACGCTCATAAGAATCTCGAATCGAGCGCCTGAATCGGCGCGGTCTGCAAGCCGGGCAGCCGCTCCGCCGCGCGTCCGCGCCTCGTCGAGGCGCGCACAACCGCCCTAAATCCAACTATACCGATAAAAATTGTAGTTGACCCATCTCGGCGCTCTCTGGTAGTCTTGCATCGAAAGTTCATGCCCTGATAGCAATGAGCGGAATTTCATGAAAAAGGGGAGAACGATGGGACATCTGCGCCGGTTCGATTCGGTTGCAGGAGGGGTTGCGGCCCGGCAGGTAACCGCTTCCGCGGGACCTGCCTGCCGCCATAGAGACAAGGGCCGCAAGATGCGGCGACTTCGGGCGTCCCCGGCGCTCCGCGACCTTGGTATGGGGCCTGCGCGCGCACGTCATTTCTACCGATTTGAGAAAGGAGATGAAATGGTTGAGCAAGAAGCTCGCACTGTACATCTTTGCGGGTCTGGTGGTTGGCGCCATTGTGGGACTGATCTTCCCGTCGTTCGGCGTGGCGATTCAGCCGGTTGGCAAGATCTTTTTGAACCTGATTGAAATGGTGGTTGTTCCGCTGGTGTTCTCGACGCTGGTGGTGGGGGCCTCTGGGATTGCGGACCTGAAGCGCATGGGGCGCATCGGCCTCAAAACCATCGTCTGGTTTGAAATCATCACGACCATCATCCTGGTGATTGGCCTCTTGCTGGCGAACCTGTTCCACCCGGGGACCGGGGTGCAGTTGCAACACGCGCACGTGGGCGATTACAGTGCGGCGAAGGGCCAGAAGATTGACATCGTTTCGATGCTCGTGAACATCCCTCCGTCCAACGTCTTCCAGGCGCTTTCTGCGGATTCGATGCTGTCCATCGTGTTCTTCGCGACGATGCTGGGCCTGGCACTGGCGACGGTGCCGGGCGACCTGGGCAAGACGGCCGTCCGGTTCTTCGAAGGCATCTCGCAGGCGACGTTCACGCTCATCCGCTGGGTGATGCACACGGCCCCTATCGGGGTCTTCGCGCTCGCAGCGTATGCCTCTGGGAAGTACGGGGTGCAGGTGTTCCTGCCGCTGGCCAAAGTGATTGGTGTGACGTACCTGGGGCTCGCGATTGTGCTCTTCATCCTGTTCCCCCTGGTCTGCCGGGTGGTCCTGCACGTTCCGTTCTTCAAGGTGTTCTGGGGTATCATCGACCTGTTTTTGATTGCGTTCTCCACGACGAGTTCGGAGGCCGTGATGCCGCAGTTGATTGCGTTTGCGGAGGAAATTGGGGTGTCGAAGGCCATCGCGTCGTTCGTCATCCCGCTCGGCCTCTCTTGGAACGACGACGGGACGAGCTTGTACCTGTCGGTCGCGGCGATGTTCGTGGCGCAAATGGGTGGTTTGCACCTGTCCATCGGCCAGGAGGTCACGATGATTCTCATGCTCATCCTCACCTCGAAGGGGATGGCGGGGGTTCCGATGGCGGGCTTCGTGGTGCTTCTGACAACGGCGACCGCGGTTGGCCTGCCGTTGCAAGGTGTGGCGTTGTTGGCGGCGATTGACCGGGTGCTCGACATGGCTCGCACGGCGGTGAACGTGGTGGGGCACCCTGTGGCGGCCATCGCGGTGTCGAAGTGGGAGAAAGAGTTTGACGAGAGCAAGCTGCAGGCCTACTTCGAGCGGCGCAAGCAGGGCCAAGGCCCGAGCGCGACAGGCCGTTCCGTTTCGTAGCGTTTGACGAGGCGGCGCGGGTTCCGTCACTGGAGCGGGACCTTGGGACGAGGCTGTTCCACCGCAACCGCACGAAGGTGACGCTGACGGCGTTTGTCAAGATAACTCACGGATTGGAAAAGGCATGCGGATGTCCGCGTGCCTTTTTGTTTTCTTCCATTCGTTCCACGCGTTCCACGTCCGTCGATTTGAGACATCTGGAACAAAGCCGGGACGGTTGGGACACGCCTGGCGACTAGAATAAACGACGGGAAGCGACAGGAAGGGCCTTGAAACGCGACATGTCGAGGCGGCGATGTCGATCCGTTGTCCATGCCACGAGACGGCGTCTGGATGAGGGGGTGTATCGGACCGTGAGTCGATTCAGTTCGCGGGATGCGCCATCGTTGGGAAAGCGATGCGCGTTGGTCTACTTCGCGCGGTCTCTCGTGTTCAATGGGCTGGAAAACATCGTTCCACAGGCGTTTCTGCTTCGCTGGGCCGGTGGCAACCGCGACGAGCTGCTGATGTCGTGCCTCGTGGCATCTTCGCTCTCCGCGATTGCAGGTGCGCTGCTGTCGAGGCGCGTCGGCCGGTTTCTGGACGCGTCGTCGAGAGGAACGAGGAACATCCTGCTGTTGGTGCTGTGGGTGGGCCTGTCTGGATGTTGGATGGGGATGTTCGCGGTCCGGCGTTACCTGGACTTTCTCGTGCTGACCTGTGTCGTCGCAGCGTCGGTCGAGCTGGTCTTCAATGTCATGGACAATCGATATGTGCAAGCCCAGTCTGGTGCAGCATTGGACGGGCATCTCAGTCGAGCGACCGTCGCGCAAATGATGGCCATCACCGTCGGCCCGTTCTACTACGCGCTGTTTCAGGGATTTCGCGTGAACGCGGGCGTTGTCACAGCACTGTGTATCGGCCTCGTGGTCACCGTGTTGACCACCTATTCGCCGTTGCGACACGACCGCGGACCTGGCGGTGTCGGTTCGCTTAACCGGAACTGGACGCGGCCGAATCTACGGCGAAGCGATGCGCTGTTTCTCATCTTCAGTTGCGCGATGTTCTCGTCATCGGTGGTGATGGCGTCCAATTGCATCTATATCCTGAGAGAGTTTTATCGCGTCGACAACGCAGTTCAACTCGGCGGCATGGCGATTGGCTGCAGCAGCGTGTGCGGTATCTTCGCGATTGCCCTGTACCGTTTCGCGCCCATTCGACGCGCACGCACCAACCCGTCGCCAGCGGCTGTCCTCCGAGCGGGATTTTTCGTGGCCACGCTGTACCTGTTTGCGGTTGTCATGCTGCTCGTGAAAGTGGTTCCGGCCTATGGGTATTTCTTGACGTTGGCCTGCCTGGCTGGATGTGCGTACGGCTTGTTTCAACTGACCACGAGGCAGTACGCGAGTTCACGTATCGCGCACGCCGGTAGTGAACACGTCTTGACCTGGTTCAACCTGCTGCAGAGCGTGGCTTCCCTCGCTGGTTTCCTGACAGGTTTGGTGGTTTCTCTCCTGTCGGCCTGGTTGGACGCCTCGTATGCGGTGATGGTCATCGGGACCATGGCACTGTACGTGCTTCTGGCGTTGATGGCGCTGACCCTGCTGGGCCTGGAGGCCGGCCGTGCCTCGAAGGGACCCGGGCGTTGGAAGGCCCGTCATGCACAAACGGAGGGGAGTGATACGGTTGTCTGAGTTGCGGAGCGTCCCAATTGCCATCGTCGGTTGTTCCGCGCTCTTTCCCGGTTCGACCGATACGTCGGGGTTTTGGAGGAGCATTGTCGAAGGTCGAGACCTGGTGACGGAGGTTCCTTCGTCCCATTGGTTGGTGGAGGACTATTACAATCCCAATCCTGGCACGCAAGACAAAACGTACGCGAAGCGCGGGGCTTTTCTGACGCCAGTGGAGTTCCCGGCCCTCGATTTCGGCATCCCACCAAGTGTCATACCGCACACCGACACAGCGCAGTTGCTGGCGTTGTTGGCGGCCAAACGGGCACTCGATGACGCGATGAAGGGCACGAGCGTGGAGATCGACCGAGATCGGATTGGCGTGATTCTCGGCTCCATCGGCGCCACCGAAGGCTTCACCGAGATGTCGGCCCGCCTGCAACGACCGCTGTGGGCGGATGCCCTGCGGGCCTGTGCGGTTCCTGAAGAAGAGGTGGAGGAGATCTGTGACGCGATTGCGGACGGCTACGCGCCCTGGAGTGAGAGCACGTTTCCGGGGTTGCTGAGCAACGTGGTGGCGGGGAGAATCGCGAACCGGCTCAACCTCGGCGGCGAGAATTGCACGGTGGACGCGGCCTGCGCGAGCTCCTTGGCAGCGGTGGAAATGTCAATCAGGGCGCTGGAGAGCGGTTCTGCCGACCTGATGCTCACGGGCGGTGTGGACGCGCTGAACACCATCTTCACGTTCATGTGTTTCACGAAGACGCCTGCTCTGTCTCCCACCGGGGACAGCCGGCCGTTTTCCGACAAGGCGGACGGGACCATCCTCGGCGAAGGGGTCGGGGTGTTGGCACTCAAGCGGTTGGCGGATGCGGAGCGGGACGGCAACGCCATCTACGCGGTGATACGGGGAATCGGGTCGTCGTCAGACGGCCGGGCGAAGAGTGTGTATGCCCCGCATGCCAAGGGGCAGGCGAAGGCGCTGCGCCGAGCGTACGAAATGGCGGGGTATTCGCCGCGCACGGTGGAGTTGGTCGAGGGACATGGGACGGCGACGGCCGCCGGGGATGCCGCGGAGGTCGAAGCGTTGCGGGACGTGTTCGAGGCAGAGGGCAAGCCGTCGCAGGCGTGGTGTGCGCTGGGGTCGGTGAAGTCGCAGATTGGGCATACGAAGGCGGCGGCCGGGGCCGCTGGGTTGTTCAAGGCGGTGATGGCGCTCCACCACAAAGTGCTGCCGCCGACGATTAAGGTGGAGCGTCCGAACCCTGACTTAAAGCTGGACGAGAGTGCGTTCTACCTGAACACAGAGGCGAGGCCGTGGATTCGCGCGAAGGGCCAACCGCGGCGCGCATCGGTGAGTTCGTTTGGGTTTGGGGGCAGCAACTACCACGTGACCCTGGAGGAGTACCAGGGCCCACAGCGTCCGGGGAAGCTGCGGACGAGTGCGGTGGAACTGGTGCTGGTGAGCGGGGCGAGCGCAGAGGACGTGATGGAACAGAGCCGGCAGCTGCAGGCAGAGCGGGCGGCAGGCGCAACGCTCGTCGAGTTGGCGAGGCGGACGCAGCTGGCGTGGGACAGCGCGCAGCCGGTGCGCCTCGCGGTTCTCGCCGCAGATGAAGCAGAACTGGGGGAGCGTTTGGAGCAGGCGATTTCGCACATGCAGGTGGAACCGGAGCGGAGCGTCCGCCAGATGAACCGGCTGCATTACGCGGTTGGCCGGGAGCCGGGGAAGGTGGCGTTCCTGTTTCCGGGGCAGGGGAGCCAGTATGTCGGGATGGGCGCCGACTTGGCGATGACCTTTGAGGCAGCGCGGGCGGTGTGGGATGAGGCGGCAGAGGTGGAGATAGAGGACGGGCTTCGGGTACACGACGTAGTCTTTCCGCAGCCGGTGTTCAGCGAAGCGGCGCGCCAGGCGCAGCGGGAGCGGCTGACGCGGACGGAGTGGGCGCAACCGTGTATTGCGGTGGCGAGCATGGCAGGATTGGCGGTGCTGCGGTCCTTGAACATCCAGCCGGACTGTATGGCTGGCCACAGCTTTGGCGAAACCACCAGCCTGTATGCAGCCGGCGTATGGGAGATGGCTTCCACCATTGAAATTTGTCGGGGTGTGGCCCGCCTCGCGAAGGACACCGCGCCTGGTGCGATGGCCGCTGTCTTCAGCAGGACCGATGTGGACGAATTGAGCCCTCTGTTCGAAGCCTGCGGGGTCTCCATTGCGAACTACAACTCTCGGAAGCAATGCGTGGTCACCGGTCAACCCGCGCAAATCGAGCAGTTGAAGGAGCGGCTGCCTGCCAGAACGCGCCTGCAGCCCATTCCAGTCGACGTCGCATTTCACTCTCCGGCCGCCGAGCCGATTTTGCCACCGTTTCGCGAACTGCTCACAGCGTATCCGGCGAGGACGCCGATGGTGGATGTGTACTCGTGTCTGACGGGTGAGAAGTATGCGGCGAAGACGAGCGAGGAGGTGCTGAATCAGTACGTTCAGGTTGCGGCCCGTCCGGTTCTGTACGCGCAACAGGTCGCTGCGATGTACCGCGATGGGGTGCGGACGTTCATCGAAGTGGGCCCTGGGTCTGTCCTCGCCGGGATCACGGAACAGTGTCTGGAGGGCCAAGAGGCGACCATCGTCAGCCTAGATCGCAACAACTCGCGTGGACTCACGGGTCTGTGGAATGCGCTGGCCCAGTTGGCCGTGGCCGGCGTCCCGATGCACCTGGCGTCGATGTGGGCGGAATTTCCGGAGTCGGAGTCGGCGACCGACTCCGCGTCTTTGCGCAGTTCCAACGGCCCTCGCGTCACAATCTCTGGCGCCAACAGCAACCGCCCCTATCCGACCCGGTTCCTCGACCAACCCGTGGAGGAACCCGTGCCGGTGAACACGGCGGCGTCGTCGAGGGAATCGTCGGCGGAGGCGTCGGGGGCGTCGGAGGACCGGGATTGGGCGATTCGGATGCAGCAGCCGGAACCACCGGTTGAGCCCGCTCCAGCTCTGCGTATGGCGCACGGGAGCGCACACGAGGTCTCCGCACCCGTAGGGACCCTGCGATTCGAACCCTTCCCAAATCTTTCATTCGAAGAAGGAGGACAAACCGTGAACCATCCGTGCACGCGCGTCAACGAAAGACTCCTCATCCTGCAGGAGCTGCAGAACCACATGACGGAAGCGCACATTTCCTATCAGAAGACCATGGCAGAAGTACATGAGACGTATCTGCGGCTCTGTGATCTCGCCATCCGTCAAGTGGCGGCGACACACGGCGACATCGTTCTAGAACCGGAGCGGCCGGCCTACCGAGCGGCTGCGATTCCAGCACCTTCACTCCCCGCCCCCTCGTTTCCGGCTCCGCGTTTCGACGCGCCAAGCACCGATGGGCTGGAACCGGGTGTTGCGGAGGTGGCACCTTCCCTGGAAGCGGCCCAGCCTGCACGGGGTGCGGAGACCGTGGATGCGCCCGGGAGCCAGGCCGCAGCGAGCCCGCCCGCCGCTACCCATGTCATCAGCGGAGCGGACGAGACAAGCGCGATGGTACCCCACCCGTCCACCGACATCGCGGAGGTGTTTCTCGATATCGTCGCGGAGAAGACGGGGTATCCGCGCGACATCCTGGAATTGGACATGGACATGGAAGGGGACCTCGGGATTGACTCCATCAAGCGCGTGGAGATCTTATCGGCCGTTCAGGACCGGGTGCCGACGCTGCCAGAGATTTCGTTGAGCGAATTGGCAACGCTGGGCACGCTGCGGCAGGTGATTACGTACGTCCAGCAGGCGGAAACGACCGCGGCCGGAGTCAGCGGACGATGACCAGGCCCTGTGCAGGAACCGAGAGGAGGGGTGGAGATGTCAGCGCAAAGCATGGCGATTGCCGTTGTCGGATATGAGACCCTGTTTCCTGGTTCGACGAATCGCGTCGGGTTTTGGAGGGACATCCTCACGGGCAGTGACCGCATCACGGACGTGCCGCCCTCCCATTGGTTGGTGGAGGACTATTACAATCCCAATCCCGGCACGCGAGACAAGACGTACGGCCGCAAGGGCGGGTTCATCCCCGCGGTGCCGTTTTCGACGCTGGAATTCGGGATGCCGCCCAACCTCCTTCGCCATACCGATACCACGCAACTGCTCGCGCTCCTGCTGGCCAAGCAGGTCTTGAGTGAAGTTATGGGTGAGGGCCTGGCTGAACAAAGCTTTCCAGAACTCGACCGGGTCGGCGTGATTCTGGGGGTCGCCTCCGGGACGCAGCTGGCCTCGGATATGGTCGGCAGAATCGGTCGGCCCATCTGGCAGCGGGTTCTGAAGCAGCGCGGGTTTGCGGAAGAGCGGGTGCGCGTGATCTGCGACGCAATCGAAGCCCGATTCACGCCCTGGAGTGAGAGCACGTTTCCGGGGTTGCTGAGCAACGTGGTGGCGGGGAGAATCGCGAACCGGCTCAACCTCGGCGGCGAGAATTGCACGGTGGACGCGGCCTGCGCGAGCTCCTTGGCAGCGGTGGAAATGTCAATCAGGGCGCTGGAGAGCGGTTCTGCCGACCTGATGCTCACGGGCGGTGTGGACGCGCTGAACACCATCTTCACGTTCATGTGTTTCACGAAGACGCCTGCTCTGTCTCCCACCGGGGACAGCCGGCCGTTTTCCGACAAGGCGGACGGGACCATCCTCGGCGAAGGGGTCGGGGTGTTGGCACTCAAGCGGTTGGCGGATGCGGAGCGGGACGGCAACGCCATCTACGCGGTGATACGGGGAATCGGGTCGTCGTCAGACGGCCGGGCGAAGAGTGTGTATGCCCCGCATGCCAAGGGGCAGGCGAAGGCGCTGCGCCGAGCGTACGAAATGGCGGGGTATTCGCCGCGCACGGTGGAGTTGGTCGAGGGACATGGGACGGCGACGGCCGCCGGGGATGCCGCGGAGGTCGAAGCGTTGCGGGACGTGTTCGAGGCAGAGGGCAAGCCGTCGCAGGCGTGGTGTGCGCTGGGGTCGGTGAAGTCGCAGATTGGGCATACGAAGGCGGCGGCCGGGGCCGCTGGGTTGTTCAAGGCGGTGATGGCGCTCCACCACAAAGTGCTGCCGCCGACGATTAAGGTGGAGCGTCCGAACCCTGACTTAAAGCTGGACGAGAGTGCGTTCTACCTGAACACAGAGGCGAGGCCGTGGATTCGCGCGAAGGGCCAACCGCGGCGCGCATCGGTGAGTTCGTTTGGGTTTGGGGGCAGCAACTACCACGTGACCCTGGAGGAGTACCAGGGCCCACAGCGTCCGGGGAAGCTGCGGACGAGTGCGGTGGAACTGGTGCTGGTGAGCGGGGCGAGCGCAGAGGACGTGATGGAACAGAGCCGGCAGCTGCAGGCAGAGCGGGCGGCAGGCGCAACGCTCGTCGAGTTGGCGAGGCGGACGCAGCTGGCGTGGGACAGCGCGCAGCCGGTGCGCCTCGCGGTTCTCGCCGCAGATGAAGCAGAACTGGGGGAGCGTTTGGAGCAGGCGATTTCGCACATGCAGGTGGAACCGGAGCGGAGCGTCCGCCAGATGAACCGGCTGCATTACGCGGTTGGCCGGGAGCCGGGGAAGGTGGCGTTCCTGTTTCCGGGGCAGGGGAGCCAGTATGTCGGGATGGGCGCCGACTTGGCGATGACCTTTGAGGCAGCGCGGGCGGTGTGGGATGAGGCGGCAGAGGTGGAGATAGAGGACGGGCTTCGGGTACACGACGTAGTCTTTCCGCAGCCGGTGTTCAGCGAAGCGGCGCGCCAGGCGCAGCGGGAGCGGCTGACGCGGACGGAGTGGGCGCAACCGTGTATTGCGGTGGCGAGCATGGCCGGATTGGCGGTGCTCCGGTCCTTGAACATCCAGCCGGACTGTATGGCCGGCCACAGCTTTGGCGAATTGACGGCCCTCCACGCGGCCGGTGCGATGGACGCCCGGACCCTGCTGGCGCTCGCGCGGCGTCGGGGCGAGTTGATGGCTGCGGCATCCGACACCCCAGGCGCCATGTTGAGCGTGTTCGCACAGGAATCTGCGTTCAGGGACCTCATGCGCGACCTGCCCGTCGTCGTGGCGAATCGAAACGCACCGGAACAGGTGGTCGTCGGCGGACCCGAAGACGACGTGCTCGAGCTGGAGCGGCGGCTGACCCAGCAGGGCATCCGCTCCACTCGCCTCAACGTGTCCACGGCGTTTCACTCGCCGTTGGTGGCGGCGGCCACAGGGGACCTTGCGGCAACGCTCGCGAAGATGAAGGTTTCGCGCCCCGTGACTCCCGTCATCTCGAACACGTATGCCAAGCCCTATCCATCCGCGGGCGCCCAAATCAAGCGCCAGATTGCGCAACAACTGGCGAAGCCCGTCCTGTTCCAAGCCCAGGTCGACGCGATGTACGACGCGGGCGTCCGGACCTACATCGAAGTTGGACCGGGATCAACCCTGACAGGACTCACCGCGCAGTGCCTCGGTGAGCGCCAGGCGGTGGTGGTCAGCCTCGATAAACGCGGTCAGCGGATGAACGGGTTCTGGAATGGACTGGCCGAGTTGGCAGTGGCGGGCCTCCGTATCGATTTCGCCGCCCTCTGGCAGGAGTTCCAGGAAGTTCGGAAGCCTGCACGGACGCATCGCGACGCGGGCACAGGGGCGGTGGTGATGCTGAACGGATCAAACTACGGGAAACCGTATCCGCGGGTCCACCAGAGCGGGTCGGCCCCTGCGGCGCAGCCGACGGTCGACAGGGGGATCGTGACCTTGGCGCCCGTCATGCCCGGCGGGCCGTCGTTCCTGGATGGATTTCCTCAGCACCAGCTCGTGGCGGTGACGGATGACGGCCGCGGCGTGGCGCAGGCGCTGGTGCGCGTGTTCCGCGACGCAGGATACCGCGCGTCGGTTGTCGACCAGGTTCCAGAGGACGCCGGGTTGGTGGTTCACCTCGCAGCCCTCCGCGAGATGGACGATATCGAATCCGCGATAGGGTGTAACGAGGAGGCGTTCCGCCTGTGTCAGGGGCTGCCCTCTGGGTTTCGAGAACAAGGCCGGCTCGTCTTGGTTCAATCGACGGACGGCGACTTTGGTGCTTCCGGCCGGGGGGGGGTCCGCGTGTGGTCGGCTGGCATCGCGAGTTTGGGCAAGACGGTGGCCAGGGAGTGGCCGGGTGTGAAGGTCAAGGTCCTCGACATCGCCATGGCGGGGCAGCGTGCGGATTGGATTGCACAACGCATGTATGAAGAGATGCGCCACGGTGGGCCGACGCTGGAAGTCGGGCTGGCAGCCGGCGGTGGTCGTGTGACGCCGGTTGTCGAGCGGCGCCCACTGTCCCACGCAAGCCACGGCGGCGTGGCGATGCCGCTCGACGCGGGGTCGGTGGTCCTCGTCACAGGCGGCGCGCGGGGTGTCACGGGCCGCTGCCTGGAGGCACTGGCGCAGGAAGTGCAACCGCAGTTTGTCATCTTCGGCCGCACACGCCTTCGCGAAGGGCGCCCGGAGCTCGAAGACTTGGAGGCTCCACAAATCATGGAGTGGCTCTGGAGAACGGAGCGGGAAGCCGGTCGACGTCCCGCCCCTGCCGAGTTATCCAGGCGCGCCAAGGACCTGGTGGCCGAGCGCGAAGTGCGCCATACGTTGCGTCGCTTGACGCAAGCAGGCGCAAAGGTGGCCTACCAGTCCGTGGACGTCAGCGACCGGCAGGCACTGCAGGCCTCCATTCAATGGGCAAGGCGCCAGTTTGGCGCAATCTCCGGCCTGATTCACGGTGCGGGGGTCATTGAGGATGCGCGCATCACGGAGAAGTCGGTGGATCAGTTCCGGCGCGTCTTTGCAACGAAGGTGCGCCCGTTACAAGTATTTCTCGAGGCAACCAAGGAAGATCCACTCAAACTGATCTGCCTGTTTTCCTCGGTGGCAGCGCGATACGGGAATCCGGGTCAGAGCGACTACGCGATGGCGAATGAAGTCCTGAACAAAATCGCGAGACAGGAACAGGCCCGGCGCGGCGCATCGTGCGTCGTGCGGTCGATTGGCTGGGGGCCGTGGGACGGTGGCATGGTGGATGGCGCACTGAAGGCCCATCTGACGCGCCTTGGCCTGGGCCTCATCGACATCCAAACGGGTGCGCGCGCATTCGTGGAGGAACTGCTCCGCGGAGACGGCAACCCCGAGGTCGTTTTGCAAGCGACGGGCACGGCCATGGGCATGGGCCGGACGGAGGTGAAATCCAGTTGAAGGCGCAGGAACCAATCGACCTTGAGGCCGGTGTGGACGAGGGTCAGGCCTCACACGACTGGCGGCGGTGGTATCGCGGTGTGTGGCAGGCCCATCAACAGTATCTGAACGCGTCCCTCTCTCTCTATCAGAGGTACATGGACAACCAGGGACTCCTGCTCTGCACCGTCGGCCAGATGGGATGGGAACCCTACGACACCACAGAGGTAGAGGTCGTCGACTCCGCGGTGCTGTCGAAAGATCAGCTCCAGTTGCTTGCGGACGGCCGGGTTGCGGAGTGTTTCGGCCGGGATTTTACACGGTGCGACGCGCACGTCCGGACGCCGCGCCTGCCTCAGTCGGATTCGCTGTTCCTCGAAGGAATGACCATCCACCGCGTGGCGGACGGGACGGAGCCGGGCGCCGTCGTTCTGCAGGTGGCATGTGATTTTCAGCGACGGTCCAGCGACCTGGCCGGAACCGAGCGCGACCTGCTGAATCGGGTGGAGACCGCCAGTTTGCAGGCGCTGGCAGCCTACATGATACAGGCCGGGCAGACCCTGGACCACGATGGGTGGCGCTTCGAACAGACGTCCGGGTTCCAAGCGACACAGGGGAGTCTCGCCTGGCTGCGAGAATATCCGGTTGTCGCGATGGAGATGCACCTGCATCCGGCGGAGTACAGGGTTCGCGCCAACGTGTGCGTGACAGGTGGGGTGCACACGTGGCAGGGCGAGGGATTCGCTGCGGCGCTCGTGCCGGACTGGCCTCTGCGGGACCATCCCGAACTGATGAACATCGAGGACGATGTCCCGGCGTTCTCGGATGGAGAGATTGTGTTCAATCGCCTGGCCATGGCGGAGTTTTCGCTTGGCCGGCCGTCCCGTGCGCTCGGCTCCCGTTACCAGGCCTTTGACACGGAACGCCAGTTCTCTCGTTTGCCGGGACCCGCGTATCAGTGCCTGTCGCGGATCTGCGACGTCGAAGTGCCGGACCCGGGTGACACGGACCGCAAGCTGAAGGTGGTGGCCGAGTATGACGTTCCACCGGACGCGTGGTATTTTGCAGCAAACGGTGGGACCCTGCCGTTTTGTATCCTGCTCGAGACGGCGCTGCAGCCGTGCGGCTGGTTGGCTCTGTACGTGGGGGTCCCGCTTGAGTCCAACAAAGACCGCTGGTTTCGGAACCTCGACGGTTCCAGCGTACAGTACCGGACGCTTCGTCCTGACGTCGGTACCATCCGCACCGAGGCAACCTTGGTGTCGCAATCCAGGTTCATGGACACGTGGATTGGAACGTATGAAATCACCTGTACAGCGCGCGGTGAGGTCGTCTTCCGCGCGGAGGCGACCTTCGGGTACTTCACGCGACAGGACCTGGCGCGGCAGGTTGGCCTACCGACGACGGACGAGGAGCGAGATCGTCTCCATGAAGCGTCTTCCGCTCCGGTGAGCCTGCCGGTGCCGGGCCAGCACGGGTCGGAACCGCCGCTCCTCCTGCAGTCTGATCTGCTGATGATTGACCGGGTCAGCGGCTACTGGCCGGAGGGTGGCCGGTTCGGGCTCGGCAGAATCCGCGGCGAGAAACAGGTCCGGCCGAGCGATTGGTTTTTCAAAGCGCACTTCTACACGGATCCGGTACAGCCCGGGTCACTCGGCATCGAAGCGATGATCCAGTTGTTGAAATGTTTCAGCCTTCAGAAATCCCTTCATGCGGGGATCCCTGACCCGGTGTTTGCCCACGTCTCGACGCAGTCTTGTGAATGGACCTACCGCGGCCAAGTCTTGCCGACCAATGGTCAGATCACCGTCGATTTGGAGGTATCGTCCATTGAACGCTCGGCGTCCGGCGTGACGGTGATGGCGGACGGTACCTTGTGGGTGGATGGAAAGAAGATCTACCGTGTCCACAACCTCGGCATCCGCCTTGCCAACCAGGCGGACGAATGGGGCGAAGCACCTGTTGGCACGTCGGACGGAGGCGGCGAAATCATCGACCCAGCCGTACAAACCTGGCTGAACGACCATTGTCCGACGTACACCGCACCAGCGCTGCCCTTCATGTTCATGGTAGACCGCCTCGCGGCGGCCGCCCTGGCGACCCGCCCGGGCGCGGTGGTCATCGGCTTGGAGCAAGTCCAGGTGAACAACTGGTTGGTTTGCGACAAACCGCGCCATCTACGGACGGAAGTTGCGCCGAATCCAGACAATCCCGATGCGCTGGATGTGACCCTGCTGTGCTGGCGGGACGCCTTGACCGAGGCGCTCTCCCGGTACGAGCCGATTGCGCAGGGCCGGGTGCTGTTGGGGTCTGGCTATCCGGGGGCGGTTCCCTGCGCGCCTCTCGAGCGGCTGATAGACCCGAGCGACGACGGGCACCCGTATCAGGCGGGCCGCATGATGCACGGCCCGACGTTTCAGGTGGTTCAGGAGATCAGCTATGGGAGAAACGGTGCCGATTACACGCTGGACGCGTCCATCCGGTCCGTCCCGAAGGGCTGCCTGAACCAGCTGTTGCTGGATGGCTTGACGCACGGGATTCCAAACCATCGGCTGAACCTGGCTTTTCCGGAACTCTCGGAGGCGTACGTGGTCTTTCCGAAAGCCATCGAGTGGGCGCGCATCCATCGGCCGATTCCGGACGCGGGGACGGTGTCCTGTGAGCTGCGGCCCGATGGCTTCTTTGGCGGAGAGAAGTTTCCGGCGTTTCGAGTTCGGATGTACCAAGGGGACAGGGACATCCTGACCCTGCGCTTGGTCGGCGTGTTGTTTCCGAAAGGCGTTCTGGCAGAGGTCGACCTGGCGGACCTGCGACGGTTTTTACGGGACCGAGTGTATGTCCCGAATGTCCACCTGTCGGTCTGGGACGGCGCCACGACGCGGCTCCAACTTGCAGACGTCAAGAGCTTCGACTGGTTCCCGGGAACCGTGAATGCGGTCTACGCGACCGGCGAACGGTTGCCTGCGCTGGGCAGGACCGTCGCGGTCAAAGAACATGTGGCGCGAAAAGAGCAAGTGCATCCGCGGTTTGTCACTGTGTCGGAAGAGGGCGACCGCGCGTGGTCGGAGAGGAATCCTCTCGTGCAGTACCACCTCGCAACGGCGGCGGAGGGCGGCCAGATACAGGTTTCCGACCGTGGGCGGCCCGTCCGGGACGTGTCCCGCCTCGTTGGGTTCTGGCAAGCGTACGCTGGAGCTCCCAGTGGATGGTTGGTAGACGACCTCATGACGGGGTTGATTGAGGTCATGACACGGCGGGTTCAGATCCTCGACCCGGCCGGGTTGGAAGGCCAGAGGGGCAAACCCGTCATCTTCATGGCGAATCACCAGACCGCCATTGAGTCGATGTGGTTTCTCTACCTGGCCGCAGCGCTGCACCGTACGCCTGTCATGGCCGTGTCCAAGGCGGAGCATCGAGACTCGTGGGTTGGCCAACTGGTCGACGCGATGGCGCATCCCTCCGTCCGTCTCTCGGAATTGCTGGTGTACTTCCAACAACAGGACGGCCTCTCGCTGATCCCGTTGCTGGAACAACTTGGAAACCAGGTTCGCGAAACGGGACACTCCGTGCTGATTCACGTGGAGGGCGCGCGGATGTACAGCGCCCGGGATGTCGTCCGCAATATCAGCGCCGGGCTGGTCGACTTCGCCATGAACGAAGGCCTGCCCATCGTACCCGTGTGGTTTGGCGGCGGTTTGCCTGTGCGGCCGGTGCAAGAGTTGCTGGATGTGCCCGCTGGTCTGGCACCGCAGGATGTGTTTTTCGGTTCGCCGATTGACCCGCAGCAGCTTCGGGACCGGCACCTGCTGGACCGCAAGAAGTTGATTCTGGAGGCCATCAACCAGACCGGCGCGGTATCCAGAACAGGTGGGTTGAACCGGGCCAACAAGGCCCTGGCTGCCGATGTTTCCCGCCTGGTTGGCCGGTGGAACATGGACCCCGCGTACGCGCTCCTCGTTGCCGGTTTGCTGGCGTTGCGGCATCCGGGGCCAGACGCCGTACAACTCCTGCAGGGTCTTCAGGATGGCGTGTTGCGGTTGCAGGGAGATGCCCACGGCCGCTGGTTGGGACATGTCGCGGAGTTGCTGTATGGGCCGGGTGGACCACGGGTTGTGTTCGTCGACTAGGGAGGCCACCGGTCATGCCAATCCAGGGAGGGGTGTCAGACGCATGAAAGCGGTCAGCGCAGTCGACATTTTTCAACCCAGTTACCTGAAGTTCGCGGTCGAACAAATTCGAGAGCCGCTGCACATCGTGGTGAACCAGAGCACGAACACGATGGCGGTGGTCACGAGCTCGGACTGGGAAGCGCACGTGGGTCAAAGCGGGCGGGGTCCCCTCGCCTGGATGGCCACCGTCCCCCCGTGCCACCCAGAGTGGCTGGGTGACGCGTCGTTCCTCGAGACCCACCGCTTGCGGTTCCCGTACCTTGCCGGCGAGATGGCAAACGGGATTGCGACCAGCCGGATGGTCATCGCCATGGCGAACGCGGGCATGATGGGCTTCTTCGGAGCTGGCGGGCTCAGCGTGGAAACGGTCGAGCGAGCCGTTCAGGAGATGCGGGCGGAGCTTGGCTCCAGTGGGCGTCCGTGGGGCGTGAACCTGATTCACTCGCCGTACGACCCTGCGCTCGAAGCGGCTCTCGTGGATTTGTACCTCCGCTCTGGCGTCAGTCGCATTTCTGCGTCCGCCTTCTTGCGGCTGACGCCCGCGGTGGTCCGCTTTGCGTGCGCTGGGCTCCGCAGAACCTCCGATGGACGGGTTGTGCGTCCGCACCACGTGTTTGCGAAGATCTCCCGCGCCGAAGTCGCGAGGCAGTTTTTGTCGCCTGCACCGCCGGAGATGCTCGGCGAACTGGTCCGGCTGGGGCAACTCACGGCAGAGGAGGCCGAATTGGCTGCGGGCTTGCCAGTGGCGGAGGACATCACGGTCGAGGCAGATTCCGGCGGACATACGGACGGGCGGCCATTGCTCGTGCTTCTGCCGGAGATCTTGCGCCTGCGGGATGAGATCTGCGAGCGATTTCACTATGTCCGGCCCGTGCGCGTCGGCGCGGCGGGCGGGATTGGAACGCCGCAAAGCGCCGCTGCAGCCTTCGCTGCGGGTGCGGCATACGTCTTGACCGGATCTATCAACCAGTGTGCGGTGGAGTCCGGTGCATCCGACGCCGTCAAGGCGATGTTGGCACAGGCGACCGCCACGGACGTCGCGACCGCACCTGCGGCCGACATGTTCGAACTGGGTGCGAAGGTCCAGGTGCTGAAGCGGGGCACGCTGTTCGCGTCCAGGGCAACGCAACTGTACGAACTGTACCGGTCGTATGGGGGGCTAACGGACATTCCAAGTCAGGTTCGGTCGCGGCTGGAAAGGGAGATCTTCCGGACGCCGTTGGACGAGATCTGGGCCAGCACGCGGTCGTTCTTTGCCCTGCGCGACGCGTCCCAGGTACAAAAGGCGGAGTCCGATTCCAAGCACAAGATGGCGCTGGTGTTTCGTTGGTATTTAGGAAACGCCAGCAAGTGGGCGATTCGCGGACAGCGAGACAGGCAGATGGACTACCAAATTTGGTGTGGGCCAGCGATGGGGGCGTTCAACGAATGGGTGCAGGGCTCGTTTTTAGAAGATGTGCAGCGCAGATCAGTCGTGCAGATGGCGCTGAATTTGCTGGAGGGGGCTGCGGTTGCCACGCGGGCACAACAACTGCGAAGTGCCGGTGTCCGCATGCCGAGCAGCGTGTTCGCGTTCCGGCCCCGCCCCTTGTGACCGATTGGACAGGCGAACAGGGCGCGCTATGTGCAGGGTGAATCTCGTCGCCGTGACATGGAAACCGGAGGGAGCAGACAGACTGCGGCGCAAGTTCCTGGGATTTCTCGCGGAGGACCAGCAGGAGCGCGTGTCCCGATGTCTGGACCCCATGGCAAGCCGGCAGATTGTGGTGGCCGACCTGTTGGTGCGGGCGGTGCTGGGCGAGCGCTTGCAGGTGAAGAACCACCAACTGGCATTTGAACGGAACGAGCACGGGAAACCGTCCCTGCGGGGGACTTCTCAGGTTCATTACAACGTCTCGCACTCTCGGGAGTGGATTCTGTGCGCCGTCGGGACGGCCGAGGTCGGGGTGGACATCCAGTACATGCAACCGTTCAATCACGGTGCCGTTCACCGCTACCTGCATCCCGCGGAGCAACGAGACATCGCTGCGCAAGGCAGTGCCGCACGGCAGTTGGTGCGATTCTACGAGATTTGGACGCGCAAGGAAAGCTACGTGAAAGCGATGGGGCGGGGATTCGCTGAACCCCTTTCATCGTTCTGCGTCGTTCCTGCCGAGGAGGGAGATGCCTGTCTCGCCGACGGTACGTCCGGAACCCAGTGGAAGATCACTTCCTGTCGCGTGGCGGCGGGTTATCAGGCGGCCCTCTGTACGCCAGCCGCTGCGCACGTCGACAGCGTCGTCCGTGTGTGGTCCGTGGAGGAGTTAGAGGGGATGCTCTGCCGGATGGCTTAGGTCTCGTGATTCGATTCGGTCGAAAGCGCATGCGCGGTGAAGCTGCTGATGCGTGCGCTTGGGGGAGGTGTTGGTCATCGCTCGGTGGCGTGAAAAATCTCTCGGCTGGCTCATGATTGCACCGTATCTTGTGTTCGTTGCCGTGTTTGTCATCGGCCCACTGGTTTACGTCGCCGTGTTGAGCACCTACCGGTGGAATCTGTTAAGCCCACGGCCGGTGCGGGTGGGCTTCCAAAACTATGTTTACTTGTGGAACTCCTCCGTGTTCCGGGAGTCTGTGACCAACAGTTTGCTGCTCGCGATTGGCATGTTCGTGTTCTCGCTCCCACTGGGCTTCTTCTTCGCCGTGTTGCTCAACATGAAACTTCGCGGCACCGTGATTTACCGTTCTATCTTGTTTAGCTCGTACGTGGTCCCGCTCACCGCCTCGGGCTTGGTCTTCACGCTGCTCTTGAACACCCACGATGGCTTGGTGAACCGGGTACTGGAGCAATTCGGCCGACAGCCGATTGATTGGCTCGGGTCCAGCCATTACGCACTGTGGTCGGTCCTGATGGTTTCGGTCTGGCAATACGTGGGGTACTACATGTTGATCTTCTTGGCCGGCCTGCAGAATGTCCCAGAAGCGCTGATGGATTCCTGCCGCGTCGATGGCGGTAGCCGCTGGCGGACCCTCTGGCACGTGACGCTGCCGTCCATCTCGCCGAATGTGTTCTTCGCCATCGTCGTGTGTCTGATTCAGTCGTTTCAGACGTTCGATCAAGTGTACGTGATGACGGATGGAGGGCCGGACAACGCCACCTCGACACTCACGTACTACCTCTTCAGCAAAGGGTTTCAAATGGCCGATGTCGGACCCGCAGCTGCGGCATCTGTCGTCCTGCTGGTGATTTTGGCCCTGCTGTCCCTTCTGCAGATGGCGATTGGCCGGCGATGGGTGGTGGATGAACCATGATGCAACGCGGACGAGTGCGTCGGATGGCGGGTCATCTCATTCTGATGGTGGCTTGTGGGCTGTGTCTGATTCCGCTCTACTGGATGCTTCGCAGTGCGGTTTCAACAAATGGGGAGATCTTCGGGCCGTCGCTACAGTTTCTACCGCCGCGGCTGGAGTGGTCCAATTTTGCCCAAGCATGGCGCGCGGAGCCGTTCGCGCTCTTCTTCTTCAACAGTTTCGCCTCGAACGCGGCCATCGTCGCGTGCCAGTTGGTGACGTCGGCCTTGGCGGCCTATTCCCTGGTGTTCGTGCAGTATCGCTTCAAACAAGTGGTGTTCTTCGTGATGCTGATTGGCATGATGGTGCCGATGCAGGCAACGTTCATTCCCATCTACAACATGCTGAGTGTGGTCCACCTTATCAACACCTATGGGGCGCTCGTCTTGCCCTTTGTGGGTTCCGCCTTTGGTGTGTTCCTTTTGAGGCAGGCGTTTACCGCCATTCCACAAGAAATGGTCCGCGCCGCAAGGGTGGACGGTGCGAACGAGTTCTACATCCTTTGGAAAATCGTCTTGCCGAACGCGAAGCCAGCGCTGACGACGCTTCTGTTGCTGAACTTTGTCTACCACTATAACGCGCTGTTCTGGCCGCTGATTGCCACCAATTCCACCAGCATGCGCGTGATTCCGGTTGCGCTCTCCTATTTTTTAAGCCAGGACGCGGGCCAAGGGCTGCAGTGGAACCTCATGATGGCGGCCGATGTCTTCTCGGTCCTCCCGGTGATTGTGCTGTTTTTGTTGGGACAACGATACTTCGTTCAGGGCGTTGCGAGCGTTTCCAACAAGGGGTGAACGATCCGTTCACCGTTCACATAGATGAGCTGGAATGATACGGGGGTGGATAAAATGAATCGTGGCATGATGGTCTCTATATCGGTTGGCACCTTGCTGTCGGCACTGTTGGCGGGGTGCGGGGCGTCCTCGGCACCGCCGAGCACCCAATCGCAGGCGACCGGGAACACAGACCCGGGGTCCAACAAACCGGTGACGGTCACCTTCTGGTACGGGATTGGCGGCCAACTGAGTCAACAAATTCAACAGATGGTGCAACAGTTCAACCGTACACACCCGGGGATTCACGTCGTTGCAACCTATCAAGGTAGCTATTCGGGCGGCGGTGCCGAGCAACAGAAGCTGCTCGCGGCGCTGAAAGCGGGAGACCCGCCCGACATCGCGCAAATCGAAGTTCACTCCATGCCGCTGTTTGCAAGTTCCGGGAAGCTGGCCGACATCACGTCGTTGATGAACCAAAGTGCATCGGACAGGCCCACCAACTTCTTGCAAGGGATGCTCGCATCGACGCAATTCCATGGGCACTCCTATGGGCTCCCGTTCAACCGCAGCGTCCCGGTCTTCTATTACAACAAGGCTCTGTTTGCGAGTGCGGGAATTTCATCTCCGCCTGCCACCTGGGGGCAGTTGACGCAGGATGCCGCCAAACTGACGCGCGGCAGTGGAGATAACAAGGTGTATGGCTTTGAACCGCTTGTCGATTGGTGGCCGTGGGAGTACGAAGTGATGTCGAGCGGGGGCACCATTCTCTCCTCAGATGGACAATCCGCGACCTTTGGCCAGGCCAACGCCGTCGGCATTTTGGAAGCGGAGTCGAAGCTGGTGCAATCTGGCGACGCGATGGTTGAGTCCGGGCCGAACTACTGGGATTTGATGATATCGGACTTTGCGCACGGGAAAGTGGCGATGGACATTGATTCCATTGGATCAGCGGGCGAGATTGCTTCGGAAATCAACCACAAGTTCCAGTGGGGCACCGCCATTCTGCCGACCTACCAAGGCCACAAACTGGAGGTACCGCCGGGTGGGGGCGACATCGCCATGATGAGCGGAATTCCAGAGCAACAACAAAAGGCAGCGTGGACGTTTATGCAGTGGTGGACCTCTCCCGCCCAGGACGCAACATGGTCCATGATGACCGGCTATCTCCCGACGCAGACGGCGACGGTGAACCTGGCGAGCTATCAAGCGTTTCTGAAGAAAAACCCGCAGTACCAAGTAGCGCTGTCCGAATTGAAATACCAGGTGAGCCCGCCGGCTTCGCCGGACTACTTAACGGTGGTCCAGGATGTTCAACAGGGGTTGCAAGCCATCTTCGATGAAGGGAAGCCTGTGTCGTCCACCATGCAACAAGTTGCGGGACAGGTGGACCACGACCTGCAGTCGATGGGAAACTAACCGGCACGGAACGTTTGCAACCGCCGTCCTCGCGTGGTCAGAGGGAGGGGACTCGCGCATGCACGCGATGACAACGATTCGCTTTACGCATTTCTATGATTGGCATACACTTCGGTTGAACTGATATCGTTTCCTTCCCACCGGAACGAGGGGGTATGCGTCATGAATCTCGCAAAGTTTCCGCGTCGTCGGTACACGCAGGGAGCAACGCCCATCGAAGCCGTGCCGCGGTTTTCCGAAGCTGTCGGCGGGCCCACCATCTACATCAAACGCGATGACCTCCTGGGTCTCACCGCTGGCGGGAACAAGACCCGCAAGCTGGAATTTCTCATGGCAGACGCGCTGGCGCAGGGGGCGGATACCATCATCACCTGCGGTGCGGTCCAATCCAACCACTGCCGACTGACGGCCGGCGCAGCGGTGAAGGAAGGACTCGCCTGCCGGCTGGTGCTGGAAGAGCGGGTCAAGGACAGCTACGACGTCGATGCGAGCGGCAACAACTTCCTCTTTCGCCTGCTCGGCGTCGAGTCGTTCACCGTCGTGCCGGGCGGCTCAGACATGATGGCGGAGATGCAGGCCGTCGCCGAGCAGGCCGAGGCCGAAGGACGGCGGCCCTACATCATCCCTGGGGGCGGATCAAACGAGATTGGCACGACCGGATACGTCGCGTGCGCGGAGGAGATTCTCGGGCAGATGTTCGACCTCGGCCTCACCTTCGACTACGTGGTCTGTGCGAGCGGGAGCGGCGGCACGCATGCAGGTCTCGTGACCGGGTTCTACGGCAACAACAGCGGGATCTCGGTGGTGGGTATCGACGTGAGCCGCCCGCGCGAGGTGCAGGAGGCACTGATTTTTGATCTCGCCCAACGCACGGCGGAACACGTTGGCATCCGCGGCGGGCTGCCCCGCGAGACGGTGCGCTGCTTCGACGAGTACGTCGGCCCGGGCTACTCCCGGCCGACGCCAGAGATGGTCGAGGCGGTCCATCTGCTGGCGAAGACGGAAGGGATTTTGCTAGATCCGGTGTACACCGGCAAGGCGATGGCCGGCCTGATTGGACTCAGCCGGAGCGGCTTCTTCCGCCCCGAACACAAGGTGTTGTTCGTGCACACCGGCGGATCGCCCGCACTGTACGCGTACATGCCGGTGATTCTGGGCGATGAAACGGTGAAGGTGACGAAGGTCGAGCACGTGTCGTAACGCACGCGCTTCGCCGCCGGCGGGCATGTGGAGCACAGGGTGAGGAGGACGGCGCGGATGAAGACGATGGGTATCATCGGGGGGCTCGGCCCCCTCGCAGGCGCGCACTTTTATCGTCGGCTGGTCGAACTGACGCCGGCTGGGCGGGACGAGGAACACATTCCGGTGGTGTTGGTGTCAGATCCCACTGTGCCAAGCCGCATCGACCACCTGTCTGGCCGGGGCGAGTCGCCGCTGCCGCAACTGGTGGCGGTGTGTCAGCGGCTGGTCCAAGCCGGAGCGGACGCCATCGCCCTGCCGTCCACAACCACGAGCATTTATCAACCGCAGCTCGCCGAGCAGGTGCCGGTGCCCATCCTGTCGCTGATTGAGGAGGTTGCGGAGGTGGTTGCGGCGAGCGGCTGCCGGCGCGTCGGCGTGCTCGGCACCACGCCGACGCGGACCTTCGCGGTGTACGAGCAGGCGTTTGCCCGGCGCGGCATGACCGCCGCCTACCCGGACGAGGCGTCGCAGGCCGAGGTGATGGCGGTGATTCACGCGGTGAAGGCGGCGTCGGGTGGAAACGCGCGAGCGGCAAATCCGCTCGCCGCCCTCCACACCCGCATCGCCGCTGTCGCGGCCCGTGCTTGGGCGCAAGACGTGGACGCACTCCTGCTTGGTTGCACCGAACTGCCGGTCTTGTTCCCGGACGAATGGTCGCGGCAGGGTTTGTCCACCCGGTGCCAGGTGTTCAGCTCGACGGACATCCTGGCGGCGGCGGCGGTCCGGTTTGCACTGGGCGGCGTGGCGGTGGGGTGAGGCCGACTGGGGATGTTCGTCCATTGAATGGTTAGTTTGCGCAAAATCCCCTGTTTGACGATGGGCAAGTGGTCTCCATAGAATGTAAGATAGTTGAGCATTCTTGGAATGCATCTGAGGTGCGGGGGTGAAATCGTGGCGACGAACCGAGACGTTGCGCGACTAGCTGGTGTGTCGCCAGCAACTGTGTCTCGTGTGCTGAATGATAGCGGTTACGTTGCCCCCGACGTCCGTGACCGGGTACAGCGTGCGATTGCGGAACTGAATTATGTCCCGAACCGGCTTGCTCGCGGCTTGCGGAAACAGCGGTTTGCGCAGATTGCGTGCGTTCTACCGTCGATTCGCAATCCGTTTTACCACGAGATTCTGCTGGGTATTCAGGAAGCCGGCCTTGCCCGGGGCTACACGTTTTCCCTCTTTCACCGGATTGCGAAGAAAGAGGAGTACCTCAAAGTGATCCTCGGCGGGTTCTATGACGGCATCATCTTTCTGTCTCCGTTCGAGGTGGAGAAAGTATACAACATCGCGGAGATTGGCGAAGTTCTGCCAACGGTGGTCTACGACGACCGCGGCCATCCATTTTCTGTGCCTCATGTCTACGTAAATCTACGTGAGACGATGTACACCAACGTCACGAAACTCATTGAGCAGGGACATCGCGGGATACTCTTCCTCGGCTACGAGTTTGCCGTCGAAACGGACAATCCGCGTTACCTCGGATATATGGACGCGATGAGGGAACACGGGCTGAAGGTTTTACCCGAGTACCTTCAATTCATTGCTGACTTTGACGATACGCTGTCGGTGGGATATAAGCGGATGACCACCGTGCTGCAACAAAGAATACCCTTCACGGCGGTGGCAGCTTCGAATGACCTTTTGGCCATCGGCGCCATGCGAGCGCTGCAACAAGCCGGCGTACGCATTCCGGAGGACGTAAGCGTCGTCGGTGTTGACGACATCGAAATGGCGCGGTTGGTCACACCTGCGCTTTCGACGGCCCGAGTTCCAAAGCGTCAGATTGGAACCAGACTCATGGAGCTGTTGCTAGGGACCATTTGCGGAGACGAGGTCACGAGCTCCACGATAGAGGTGCGCACATCGTACGTCGAACGGGAGTCCACCGGGCCAAGCGCAACGGGGACCCAGCTCACCCAAGCGTCGCATGCCAGTGCGGGTGTGGACGCCATGGACCGAACAGAAAAGATGCGGGGCGCTTGACACGGATTTCTCGGAGGCCTATCATTAAAACGCTTACATATGGTATCGGCCAGCGGTCGGAAGTAGTTTTGTACCGTGTGATAAGCAAATCGCGTTTCTTCTGATGTGGCTTCGATTTCACAAACCCCTTCCAGCCTGCTCGAGGCATCTTCTGCGAAAGTGGCAGAGGGATGCAGCGGCCTCCGGGAGCGATGTGCCCTGCGGTCATGGAACCGGCTTGGGTAGTCGGAGAGCCATTCGTCCGGTGTGGTTTCGATTTCACATCGGAGTGGGTTGCAGAGGTGGGCGAGTGAGTCGAGCTGGTTTCAGGAGTTGGCAAGGCTGATTGCCGCACACGCAAGAGGAGAATTCTGGAGGTCGGGACCGGTTTCGGGCCCCGCCGAATGCGGCGCGGAACCGTAGGAAGACACAAATGTAGAAAAGGGGTCGTCAAGCATGGGTGTCAAAAAGTCGATGAAGTTGCTCACGCTTGGAATCGTGTCCGTTGCGGGATTGGGTGTGTTGGCCGGCTGTGGAGCATCCACCGGATCGTCGAACGGGACGTCCAATGGGAGCAGCAACAACAGTAACCAAACTGCGACCGGGACGTCGGACATTCCACAGGGGATCACGCTCCATGTTCTGTCTTATTGGCAGCCGCAAGAGATGACGGTCATCAAGCAGCTTGCGGCACAGTGGGGGAAGGAGCACGGGGATACGGTGGTCGTGCAGCAGAACACGGCCACCGGAAATGCGAAGTTCTCGAACTGGGCGCAGATGGTCCGCGCCGGAACGGGGCCTGACGTTGCGATTGCCATGCCGTCGGACAACCTCGGGGTGTTCTACCAGGAGGGATTGCTGGCGCCAGCTACCTTGATGAACCCGTCCGATTACCCGGCGTCCGTTGCCGAAGGTGTGAAAATTGCCGGGAAGTACTACGCGTACCCCGTGGCGGCTCAGAGTGTCGCGCTGATGTACAACAAGAAGGAGATTCCGACACCTCCGAAGACCTGGAATGATTTTGTCCAAGATGCGAACAAGTACGGATTTGCCATGGCCCAGGAGCAGTTTTACTACGACTACGTGTTTATTGGCGGTATGGGAGGATACATCTTCAAGGACAACAATGGCACGCTAGATCCCAACGACATCGGCCTGGACAACCAGGGAGCCATCGCCGGGTTCTCCCTGTTGCACGACATGGACGCAAAGTACCATTGGATGAATCCGAGTGTAAACCAGAGCATCGCCACCAGTCGGTTCGATTCGGGCAAGGTCGGCATGTTCATCAGTGGTCCGTGGGATGTGGCTGCAGCTCAGAAGGCAGGCATCGACGTCGGTGTGGCCCCCATTCCGACCCTTCCGAACGGCAAACCCGGCACTCCGCTTATCAGCAACCTTACGGCCATTGTCAGTGCCAAGACGAAGTACATGGATGCGGCGCAGTCGTTGGCACAGTATTTGACGAATGCTTCTGCAGAACTGCAGTACTTTAAGGCGGATACTGATCTGCCGGCGTTGACGAGCCTGCAAACCAACTCCGCAATCACGAGCGACCCGATTGCGAAAGGGTTTGTGGATCAGTTGAATACGGCTGTTCCGTCTCCGAACATCGCTCAGATGAACGCCGTGTACAGCGCACAGGACATTATCCTTTCCATTATCAATGGGAAGTTGAGTCCTGAGGCCGGCGCAAAACAGTTTGTGCAGAACATCAAATCTGCCATCAGTGTGATGGAAGGCTAAAGCACGCATACGGTTGTGGGTGGCGGTTGATGGACCGCCACCCAAACACGACGGTGGGTGGGTACACACCATCCACCCGGTTGACGTCGGCTGGAGCGTTCTCCACAGGTTGGCGGCGAAATGGGGGTTAGGGATGAGTATGACGGCGGAGCTTGGAGGCGAGCGGTCCGCGAACGCGAGGCGGCACCCCCATCGCAAGATTCAATGGAGTGCCTATGGGTACATGTCGCCTGCCATCGTCACAATGGCGGTCCTTAGCTTCTTGCCGATGTTCTTTACAATCTATATCTCGTTTACTGATTGGAACGAGATGCATTTTATGAACTATCACTTCGTCGGATGGAAGAACTATATAGAGCTGTTTTCGAAGAATAATCCACTGTCCACCGCCTTCGTTCCGACGCTCGTATGGACACTGGTCTTTACATTTCTCTCGACCACCCTCAACTACTTCGTTGGCCTGGTGCTCGCCGTCTTGGTCAATGACAAGGCGCTGCGGGAGGCCCGGTTATACCGAACACTGCTGATCATTCCGTGGGCCATTCCGGCGCTCATCTCCACACTGTCGTGGCAGGGGCTGTTGAATCAACATTACGGGCAAATCAACGCGTTGTTGCATCTGTTCCACATTCCGGCCGTCCCGTGGCTGGATACCCCGCTGTGGGCACGGATCAGTGTCATCTTAGTCAACCTGTGGCTGTCCTTTCCGTATTTCATGACGGTGTGTCTGGGTGCTTTGCAGTCCATCCCAACGGAACAGTATGACTCCGCGGCCATCGACGGAACGTCGGCTTGGCAGCGGTTTGCCTACATCACCTTCCCGAACGTCTGGCGTGTCAGCCTGCCGATGCTCATACCTGCCTACTCGGCGACGTTCAACAACTTTAACATCATCTTCTTGCTCACCGGCGGTGGTCCTGCGCGGGCTAGCACTCAATTTGCAGGGTATACGGACATCTTGGCGTCGTCTTCCTACAAGGTCGCATTGCAATTCAACCGCTACGATCTGAGTGCCACGATTTCCGTCGTCTTGTTCGTGATGATTGGCCTCATCAGCGTGTTCAACATGCGATTCACGAACGCGTTCAAGGGGGAAGATTGACGTGAAACAGACCGATGTGAGCCTGCGGCCACAAGATAGAGCACGAGCGTGGGTCATTCGGGTTGTGCTGTGGGTGGTACTGGTCGTTACCTTGGTGCCGCTCCTATATGTCGTGACGGCTTCGTTTAGTGCAACGCAATCTCTGTCCTCCGCATCATTGATTCCGCACCACCCGACGTTGTCCAACTATCGAAATGTGTTTCAGTCTGGATTCCTTCGATGGGCTTGGAACAGCACGGAGATCGCCCTCGTTGTCTCCGCTGCGCAGCTGCTCATCACCAGCACGGCGGCGTACGCGTTTTCGAGGATGCATTTCATTGGGCGGAAATACGGCCTCATGACACTGCTGGTGCTGCAGATGTTTCCGAACTCCATGGCCGTCGCGGCGATTTACGCCGTTCTAGCGAAATGGGGCATGTTGGACCGGCTGTGGGTGTACATGTTGCTTCTGATTGGCGGTAGCGCGTTTAACATCTGGTTGATGAAAGGCTACCTTGACACCATCCCAATCGAGCTGGATGAGGCTGCACGGGTTGATGGAGCCGGGCATTTCCGGATTTTCCTGAGTGTGATCATCCCCCTGGCGCGCCCCATGCTGGCCGTCGTGTTTTTTCTGTCGATGATCGGGTTTTACAGCGAATACATCCTTGCGGGGACCGTCTTGCAATCTCCCAGTAACTACACGCTTGGGCTCGGTATGTACAACTTGATCAACACGCAGTTTGCCCAGAACTGGGGGCTGTTTTCGGCGGCGTCTCTCTTGTCAGCCATCCCGCTCGCGCTGGCGTTTGGCTTCTTGAACCCGTTGATGGCGAAGGGGTTGACGGCTGGGGCGAGCAAGGGTTAGAGAAATTTTCCGACAGGCGGATCCTGGCGCGTGAGACGGAGGGTGACGGCGTACGCGGCGGTCGTTGTCCACGGGATCTGGCAACACAACACAGATATTGCGAAGAGGTGACAGACACATGCGCGCCCGCTACCCCCTTGTGACTTCAAAGATACATGGCTTTTTACACGGTGCGGACTACAATCCAGATCAGTGGTTGAACGACCCGGATGTCCTGGCCGAGGACGTGCGTTTGATGAAACTCGCGAATTGCAATGTCATGTCGGTGGGTATCTTCGCTTGGGCCACGTTGGAGCCGGAGGAAGGTGTGTATCACTTCGCCTGGTTGGACGACGTCTTGAACCGCCTTGCGGAGAACGAGATTTTTGTATGGCTGGCGACACCGAGTGGTGCCAGGCCGGCGTGGATGGCTCAGAAATATCCGGAGGTTTTACGCGTCAATCCAAGCCGACAGCGGATCTTATTCGGATCGCGGCACAACCACTGCTATACGTCGCCTGTTTATCGGCAAAAGGTCCACGAGATGAACACTCGCCTTGCGGAACGGTATGCGGAGCACCCGGCTGTGATTGGGTGGCATATTTCAAACGAGTACGGCGGCGAATGTCACTGTGAACTGTGCCAGGAGGCGTTTCGAGCTTGGTTGCGTCGGAAGTACGGCTCGTTGGATAACCTGAATCGAGCGTGGTGGTCGGCCTTTTGGAGTCACACAGTCACGGATTGGGCCCAAATTCAATCTCCGGCCCCCCACGGCGAAACGATGGTACACGGCTTGAATCTCGATTGGAAGCGGTTTGTGACAGACCAGACAGCAGATTTCATGAGGCAAGAGATACAGCCGATCCGCGCCGCAAATCCGAATCTACCCGTCACGACCAATTTCATGGGGACGTACAACGGCCTCAATTATTGGCGAATGGTCGAGGAACTGGATGTCGTATCGTGGGACTCTTATCCAACGTGGCATGCCGGGCAAGACGACACGGCTCTCGCTGTGCAGGTCGCGATGACCCACGATATCAACCGTGCGATGAAACACGGAAGACCCTTCTTATTGATGGAGAGCACTCCATCCACGACAAACTGGCAACCGGTCAGCAAGGTGAAGCGTCCGGGAATGCACTTGCTCAGTTCCATTCAAGCGATTGCCCATGGCTCTGACGGTGTACAGTACTTTCAATGGCGAAAGAGCCGCGGTTCAAGCGAGAAGCTGCATGGTGCTGTTGTGGACCATGTCGGGCACGAGCACACGCGCGTATTTCAGGACGTCCGGAAGGTCGGCGAGGTACTCCAAACATTGGGTCCCGTCGCGGGTACCAGCGTCCGCCCTGAGGTGGCACTGATCTTTGACTGGGAAAATCGTTGGGCGATTGAGGATGCACAGGGACCGCGCAACGCGGGTATGCACTATGAAGAGACGGTACGGGAGTACTATCAAGCATTGTGGGAGCAGGGCATCCCGGTGGATGTTGTCGACATGGACGCCGACCTCGCGTCGTACCGGTTGGTGATTGCGCCGATGCTGTACATGGTGCGTCCCGGGGTTGCCGAACGCGTTTCTGCGTTTGTGGAGCGCGGCGGTATCTTTGTCGCCACCTATTGGTCCGGGATTGTCGATGAGAACGACCTCTGCTTTCTCGGCGGGTTCCCTGGGCCACTTCGCAGCATACTGGGCATCTGGTCCGAAGAAATCGATGGTCTTTACGATCACGACGTCAATCACATCGAAACAGTTCCCGCGAATCCACTGTCCCTGACCGGTCGTTACGAGGCGCATGAACTTTGCGATTTGATTCATGTCGAGACCGCCGATGTCCTCGCGTATTACACAGGAGATTTCTATCGGGGGAGACCGGCGATCACGGTGAATCGTGCAGGACGGGGTTACGCATATTATGTCGCCTCTCGAAATCGTGCGCCGTTTCACTACGATTTTATTTCGAAGCTGGTCAAGCGGCACGGCCTTTCTCGCGTACTGGAGACAGAGTTACCGCCAGGGGTCACGGCACAAATTCGTACGGATGGAGAAACGGATTACGTGTTCATCATGAACTTTGCGTCGCAAACCCGTCCCGTTCGCCTTCCGAGACAAAGATGGACCGATTTGCTGACGGGTGAGCCTGTGGCGCTCGAGCACGACATTGAACCATTTGGGATACGCGTCCTGGCTCGACCTTCGGACGGGCATTTCATACCGATTGTTCCCAGTGGAGTGGCTGTCCTCACGCCTGCCGGCCGGTAGGCGCCTGTCTCATTGGTTATCCCAAAGGCGATGGGAGGCGTTTTGTGGTGTCACTGCCGTTTATGCGAGGCGCGGATGTCAGTTTTCTGGACGAGATTGAGACTCGGGGCGGAAGGTATTTTGTGAACGGACAATCGGCGGACTGCCTGTCAATCCTTCAAGGGGCCGGGATGAACGCGATTCGGCTTCGCGTGTGGAACAACCCAGCGGACGGATACTGTGGAGTGGAGCGCACCTTGGAGATGGCTCGTCGCGTGAAAGAACGGGGCATGATGTTGGGCATCGACTTCCACTATTCTGATGGGTGGGCGGACCCAGGGAAACAGTTCAAACCGCAGGCATGGGAGCGTCTCAATTTTGAAGACCTCACCTCGGAAGTCTACCATTTCACGAAGATGGTGTTGTCGAGGCTGTGCGAGGTTGAGGCGCCTGCGGACTTTGTTCAGGTTGGGAACGAGATCACCTACGGATTTCTCTGGGAGGACGGGCGCATTCCGGGGCCTGACGTTCCGCCGGATGATGCGGCGTGGGAGCGATTCATCGTGCTGCTGCAGTCCGGTATCCGTGCGGTTCGGGAGGTTCATGGAGACGCGTCCGCCGTCATGTTGCACATTGACCGGGGCGGCGACAATCGAGGGGCCCGGTTCTTCCTGGACCATGTGGTGAAGGCCGGGGTCGATTTCGACACCATCGGACTGTCCTTTTACCCGTGGTGGCACGGCGGTGTGGAGCAATTTGAGTCAAACATCAACGATCTCGCGAAACGCTACCGCAAAGAGATCATCCTCGCAGAAACGGCGTACCCCTGGACGGCCATGGACTTCGTCGATGTAGTGGAGTCGTACACGCCGTCGGTAGATGCCCAGTCCGCGTTCCTCGAACGGGTCGTCGACATTGTCAAGAACGTGAAAGGTGGCTTTGGGAAGGGCGTCTTCTACTGGGAGCCGGACGCTATCCCAGTTGCCAAAGCCCCCGAAGGATGGGCCCGCGTGGGCCTCTTTGACCATACGGGCCGGGCGCTACCCGGGCTCCAGGCATTTCGCGCGTAGCCGATTCGGGCGCGTGGGGTTATCGAGCTGCCGTGGACTCGCGCACAACGAGGTCTGTCGGCAGCTCGATAGCCCATCCGGTCAGCTTTTCGCCGTGAACCTGGGCGACCAACAACTCGACAAGTTTGGCTCCGATTTCTTCTTTTGGGATACGGGTGGTGGTCAGAGGCGGTGTCGTGAGGCTCGCCAGCTCGATATCGTCCATGCCAACGACGGAGATATCATGCGGCACGCTGAGGCCCCTCTCATTCAGTGCCCGCAACGCCCCCACGGCCATCGAGTCGTTGGACGTCGTCACAGCGGTGAAGCGGATGTCTTGGTCGACGATGGAACGGATCAAATCGTGACCATAGGAGATTGTGTCTTGGTGATTGGGAATCAGTTGAACAAGGTCCGCTTGCGGATGGAGTCCGTGCCGATGCAAGGCGTCCAGGTAACCCAGGTAGCGCGGATTTTCCTCAGGGCGCGTGAATTCATATCCAAGAAATAGAATTTGTTGATGGCCCAAGCTGATGAGGTATTCAACGGATTGTCTCATCGCTGCCCGAAGATCCACGGACACGTGCGGGATGTCGTAGACTCGTCCGCGGTCGCTGTACACGCACAACGGGTGCGTTTTGGATAAACGTGCGAAGTCGAGGACGTGCTCTAGGTCGTATGGCGCGAGAAACACGAGCCCATCGTAGAAACCGTGCAAGATGACATCGATGTCCTTGAGGCGGTCCATGGGCAGGTGGTACGTCGACAGCGTATAGTCCATTCGATTCGCCATCTCCTCCATGCCAGCGACAATCTCACTGTAGAACAAGTTCCCTACCGCCGGTGCGATGCAGGCGATTTGTTTGAAGTGTTGCAAGCGTAAACTTCGAGCTGCTCGGTTCGGGACGTAATTCAGGTCGCGAATCGCCTGAAGGACGCGCTGTCTTACGTCCTCAGCCACATAGCCGCTGCTATTCACCACACGCGACACGGTGGATGGGGAGACGCCGGCGCGTCTGGCGACATCGACACGGGTCACTGGCATACGGATATCTCCTTTGCCGTTAGCTCAGATGTCACCATTATACATGTGCGGTTCAAACGGGTTCGAGGATCTAAGCCACCGCCGCGAACGTGCGTGATCAAAACGAGAACAAATTTAGATTAACGAGTGATAAAATGTGATCATATACTGATGCGTCACGACCGGAGGGTGACCATGTATCCGGCTGAACGTCGAACGTTGCTGTTGAAGTTACTGAATGAACGTGGTTTTGTCTCCATCCGCGATCTCGCCGTTCAGCTCGAGGTGTCCGAAATCACCATCCGCAGAGATTTGAAGGTGTTACAGCGGCAGGGGCTCGTTGAGAAGGTGTTAGGAGGTGGCCAGGTCACAAAGAGCACGGTGGAGCCTCCGTTTCTCCACAAGCGGGTATTGCAACAGAGGGAAAAGGAGGCGATTGCCCGTCGGGCCTTGGGCTTGATTGAATCCGGCATGACCGTCGGGTTATCTGCCGGGACGACGACGTGGACGTTGGCGCAGATGATTCAATCTGCGGGGAAAACGCTCACGGATTTAACGTTTGTGACCAACTCGACCAATGTCGCGGGTGCACTCCATGCGAATGGCTGGACGGACATCTACCTGACTGGCGGCCAGTTCCGAACGCCGTCTGACGCGTTGGTGGGTCCCTTGGCCGAGAGAAGCGCGCGGCAGTTGCACACGGACTTGTTCTTTCTCGGAGCGCACGGTGTCGACCTCGAGTTCGGTGTCACGTCGCCCAACCTCCCTGAGGCAGCCATACACCGTGTGATGATGGAACGCGCTGAGGCGGTCGCCCTGCTCTTTGATCACACGAAATGGAGCGTCCGCGGACTTGCACATTTGGCGCGGATTGAGGAAGTAGATGTCGTTGTGACCGATAACGGCAAACCCGTGGACACTGGTGATGGGGTTGCACCCGACGCGGTCCATGAGTGGCTGACAGAACTACGAATGCTGGGGCCAGAAGTGTGCGTCGTGCAGATGTCCTGAACTCGCGATGAATTCCGACGTGAAGGAGAGCGATCCCGGTGGCTGAATTGCGATACAACCCGCTTTTGAGGGACTGGACGATGGTCGCCTCGAACCGGCAAAACCGGCCGCAGATGCCGAAAGACTACTGTCCGTTTTGCCCGGGATCTGGGAGGGTCCCGGAGGAGTACGACGTGTTGGCGTATGACAATGATTTCCCCGCACTGTCCCCTCATCCCCCGCAGCCCGACGGCGTCGCGACCGGGCTCTACAAGGTTGCAAATGCCTACGGCAAATGTGAAGTGATTCTGTACTCACCGCAGCACAACGCCACATTGCCGCAGTTGCCCGTTTCGCACATCCGGAAACTGGTGGATCTATGGGTGGAGCGGTTTGAGGTGTTGTCGCGAAATCCAGCGCACAAGTACATTCTGATCTTCGAAAACCGCGGTGAGGAAGTCGGCGTGACCATGCCGCACCCGCACGGACAGATCTACGCATATCCCTACGTGCCGCAAAAGTTGCGGGTGGAGCTTGCTTCCTGTGAAGAGCACCATACCCAAACCGGTCGCTGTTTACTCTGCGACATGAACCGCGAAGAGCAGTCGTTTGGGCGGCGACTACTCGTCGAGACGGAAGCCTTTATCAGTTACATCCCTTTTTTCACAGATTATCCGTATGGTGCGTTTATCGTCAGCAAGGCACATAAGTCGAATATTGCGCAACTGACGAGCGAAGAGCGAGCCGATCTCGCGAAAATGCTGAAGATGGTGACCGCGGGGATGGATGCGTTGTTTGACCGCCCGTTTCCGTACATGATGGTGCTGCACCAGAGCCCGGTCAACCAAACAGCCAGAGGGACGGCGGCTGCCACCGAGAGTTTCTTGCATTCGGAGGCCACCTACCATTTTCACATCGAGTTTTACCCGCCGCTGCGGTCTGCGGATAAGCTGAAATACCTCGCGTCGTCGGAATCCGGAGCGTGGGCCCCCTGCAATCCGGTGGCGGTGGAGGACACTGCACCTGAACTTCGCGCCGCTATTGAGAAACGAAAGGTGGAGATGAGCCTTGACTGATTGCCAACGATACGCTTCGCGGGAAGCAGGGCCGGAGCCGATGACATCGCCGCTCCCCGTGCAGCCCGAGAAGCCGGATGCCCTTCAGACCGAAGGAGCGCTGAAGCGATTTCTCACGTTCTCTCCAGGGCCTCTGTCGGACGTCCGGGTCTTCTTTGCCCCTGGTCGCGTGAACCTCATTGGGGAGCACACGGACTACAACGGAGGGTACGTCCTACCGGCGGCACTCGACATGGGCACCTGGTTGTACGTCCGGCTTCGCGACGACCACCGTGTGCGGTTCGCCTCCACAGCGTTCGAACGTACGGTGGAGATTTCACTCCGCAATCTGCGTTACAAGCCAGAAGACGACTATGCCAATTACCCGAAGGGCGTCATCCGAGAGTTCCAGGCGCTCGGGTTTGCCGTGCCTGGAATGGATATCTTGCTGGACGGAAACCTTCCGAATGGTGCGGGGCTTTCCAGCTCAGCGTCCGTTGAGGTGGCGACTGCATGGATGCTCGGGACGCTCCTGAACGCTGGGCTCTCTCCAGACCGTCTGGCGCTTCTGGCCCAGTCGGCCGAAAATGGCTTTGTCGGGGTCAACTGCGGAATTATGGACCAGTTCGCAGTGGCCCTGGGGAAACGGGATCACGCTATCTGGCTCAACTGCGACACCCTTTCCTACGAGATTGTCCCAATCCAGCTGAGGGGTCTCCATTTGATCATCGCCAACACAAACAAGCGGCGCGGTCTTTCGGATTCGAAATACAATCAGCGCCGGCGGGAATGTGATGAGGCACTCCGTCTGATTCAAGCTCATGACGCGTCCGTACGGCATCTAGCGGACGTAGGACGTACCGACTGGCCTCGCGTGGAGTCCATCTTTGAAGACGAGACTCTGCGGAAGCGGGCCCGGCACGTCGTATTGGAAAACGACCGCGCAAAGCGTGCGGCGGACGTGTTGCGGCGCGGCGACGTGGAGGCGTTTGGGCAACTGATGAACGCCTCCCACAGATCCTTGCGCGACGACTACGAAGTCACCGGGATGGAGCTCGATACGCTTGCCGAGCTTGCCTGGGCCGCTCCGGGATGCGTCGGGGCTCGGATGACGGGAGCCGGGTTCGGCGGATGTACGGTCAACTTGGTGCAAGCAGACAAGGCGTCCGAGTTCATCGACCAGGTTGGGCGAGCGTACGAGCAGCAGGTTGGCTATGCTCCGACGTTCTACATCACGTCGATTGGAGACGGAGCGCGCGAGGTTACCGACCAAGTCGTGCGCGGTCGTGCATAACCACGAGGGGGGGCTACAAATGGCCATATTGGTCACTGGGGGCGCAGGGTACATCGGGAGTCATACCGTGGCGGAACTGGCGGCGCACGGGGAGGACGTTGTTGTTGTGGACAACCTTTCGACGGGTCATCGGCAGGCGGTTCAAGGAATTCCGCTGTACGAGATCGACATTCGGGAGACGGCGGCTGTGGTCGACGTGTGCCGCCGGCACGAGGTCGATACCGTCGTTCATTTTGCGGCCGATTCGCTCGTTGGAGAAAGTGTTCACAATCCACTGAAGTACTACGAGAACAATGTTGCCGCGACGGGGAAGTTATTGGAGGCCATGTTGGAGGCCGGCGTACGAAGGATGGTCTTCTCATCGACGGCCGCGGTTTACGGCGAGCCGGAACAGGTGCCCATTGTTGAGTCGGCCCGAAAGGTACCAACGAGTCCCTACGGTGACACGAAGCTGACGATTGAACGGATGTTGGACTGGTGTCACCAAGCCTATGGCTTGTGCTCGGTTCGCTTACGCTACTTCAACGCCGCAGGAGCACATCCTGAATTGCCGATTGGAGAAGATCACCGGCCGGAAACTCATTTGATTCCCATTGTATTACAGGTCGCCCGCGGTCAACGGGACACGGTATCGATATTCGGTAGCGATTATCCGACGCGAGATGGTACGTGCGTTCGCGATTACATCCACGTGATGGACCTAGCCAGTGCACATCGCCTGGCGGTACGGCGGCTGCGCACCGAGCGCGGCGGTGCCGAGTCGTTCAATTTGGGCAACGGGAAAGGTTTCACTGTCCAGGAGGTGGTCGAAGCTGCACGCCAAGTGACAGGTCAGCCGATCCCGGTCACGATGGCGCCTCGACGTACAGGCGACCCTGCGGCGCTTGTTGCCTCATCGGATTGCGCACGGGAGGTATTGGGATGGGAACCCACGTACACCGACTTGTCTGCAATCATTTCCAGTGCGTGGAATTGGCATCGGACGCACCCAAACGGATTTGATATCTAGGTACAGGGAGGCAGCGGCCGTGGGGTGGAACCAACGGGAGCGACTCAGTGGCGAACACAGCACCGCATCTCATGACGGCCCGTCGCGTTGGGCTGTGGAGCAACACCTGTTCGATGGCACTCCGGCGATCACCCTCTGCGCCGGATCCTATCGCGCGATGGTGCTACCTGAGATTGGAGGAAACCTGGTCTCCTACGAGGACCGGGTCCACGGGCTGAAGTTCCTGCGAACACCGGTTGATGTCGCGGCCATTCGAAGCAATCCGGTCGAATACGGTATCCCCGTTCTGTTTCCGCCGAACCGCTACGAGGATGGGACGTTCACGTTGGCGGGAAGAACGTATCAGTTTCCCATCACGGAGCCAGCGACCCACAACCACATCCATGGATTCTTCACGGAGATCCCATGGGAGGTAACGGACATCGGCGGGGCGGAATCTCCAGTGGCGCGATGCGAAGCGCCAGGAAACGAAGCGCATGTTGAGTTAACACAGCGTGTGGGCAGGGGTCACCCTGTGTTCCAGTGGTTTCCCCATACGTTCACCATACGTCTTCGCTACACGCTACGATCACAGGGCTTGGAGCAGCGAGTAACGGTGGAAAACCAAGGTCAGGACGCGATGCCGTTGATGCTCGGATTTCACACCACCTTCAACGTTCCTTTTGCTCCGGACAGCGTGCCAGAGGACTATCGCCTTCAGGTTGCGGTCGGACATCGATGGGAGCTTTCGGAACGGATGCTTCCGACAGGGCGCAAATGCGCACTGGACGCTGTAGAACGGCAGCTCTGCGGGCCGGGCATCGATCCCTTTTACACCGCGCTGGACCGGCACTACACCGTCGCCCAGCCAACAGATATCGAGGCATCGGAGAGCACTTTCGACTCCATGGCGCGCGCCCCGAGTCATGGGGCAGCTCTTACGGACCAACGTCTCGGCATCCGGCTGGTCTATCAGGTCGGTCCTCAATTTCGCCACTGGATGATTTTTAACAATTTCGGACGCGGCGGATTCGTCTGCCCCGAGCCGCAGACAGGAATGGTCAACGCGCCGAATGTGGAGTCTGCTCTGGGTATGAGCCGAGATGAAACCGGGCTTGTTGTGCTGGAGCCACATCGCGTGTGGACCGCCGTCAGCCGTCTCCACGTGGAGTCGATTCGAGAGTTTGTGGGTTGATAGCATCGAATGGGGCTCTGCGTAGAAAGCATCTGACCAGGCTTCGGTCATGGAAGCCACCGATGGCAGAATCGGGGCCTGCACGTTTACCAGTAAACGTGCAGGCCCTATGAACGCATAACCGACGCTTGTCATTCAGCGGTCTGTATTCGGCGATACAGTACCTGTTCGAACGAGGCTGACGTGGTCTAAGTACCCCCAATATCCGGCACTCGCATCGACCGTGAATGAAATGCTACAGACCCCGTCACGAACGACAATGTTTGGCACTTCGAATCGGTTCCATTGGTTCCATCCGTTCGTATTGGTTCCTTCATTAATCATATTCACGGATTCGGATGTCGACGTTGTTTCTGCGGACAGTGTGAGCGTCGCTTTGGACGCATCATTCGTCGCACGGCCGTCCGGTTGCAAAATGGAGTTGTTTGCACCTGCTGATTCCACCGACAATGTATACACACCGTTCGGTAGGCCCGTCACCGTCTGTGACAAGGTGAATTGATAGGGCTTTGCCGACCAGTATTGGAACGCACCGTTGCCCGCGTATACAATTCCTGGCGTCGCACTGTCTGTTGCGTCGAAGACGTAGGATGATCCGTCCCCACCTTCGGGAACGCCGCTGAGTCTCCACGGTCCCAGAGAAGCGGCCGTATCGAATCCTCCGTTTGGCACCAGGTTGCTGTCCTGGGCCTCATCCACGGTAAAATCGTAGCTCGTCACAAGGCTGCCACGATAGCCCGGGGCGATCGCATATGCCTTCAACTCTGTGTTTCGCGTCAATGACAGCGGGCCTGTGTACACCTCGGTGGTACTGGACGTCGTTGGGTCGCTGCCATCTGTCGTGTAATAGATGGTGGCACCCGGTGTTGGCGAAGACAGCGTGACGTATGGGACGCGATAAGGAACAATTTGGCTGGTTCCCAACGCTTGGCCATCCGGGCCAGTCGCAGACACAGCCTGTGTTTGGGTCGCCGTGTCGGATACGGGTGGCAGGCCAAAATAGAAGTCGTCGACGTCACCCCACGCTCCGGCATCCCCGTTACAGTTCACACCGATGGTGACTTGACCGGATGTCACTGTGACCTGCATCGTGTACTGCTTCCAGATGTTCCACCCATACTGTTGCAGGCTTTGCTGTTGCACCTCGGATGGATTGGAAGCATTGAAGCCCGTTGCGTACAGGTACGGAATCTGGCTCGCACCACTGGTACTCGAACCCTCTGCCCACACAGACAACGTGTAAGTCCCGTTCGGGACGTTGGTAATGGTCTGGAAGACCCTCGCATTTTGAAATGCTGTTGCGCTCCAGTAATGAATCTCCCCTGAACCATTGTGGGCGGTGCCGCTGGTGCTGGGAGTGGCCACGGCCGGGTTCGAACTCGTCCATCCACTGCTGCCATTCTCCAGGCCGGCGTTCTGGACAAGGTTGGGCGGTTGCGCGGGGTTCACGGTCACGACCGCTGTGGCGGCTGTCGAGTTCGTGCCGATCTGTCCGTGAATCGTGTAAACGCCTGGCTTCGAAAGGTCAGCACCGCTGGTGTTCCACGAGGTGACCGAGACCTCTCGGTAGTGTCCGTCGCTATATTCTCCCTCTACTTGAGATGGGAGAATCGGTGGTGTCCCAACCGAAGTCTTCACGTAAACAGGATCTGCACTTACGAAATTTGCGGGAGGCGTGGGACCCGCATGACGAACTTCTCGGAACACGTCCAGAGACGGTAGGGCACGTCCGTTGAAGTCGAAAAGCGCTTGGTTTTCCCAACTGCTTCCTGCCCCGGATTCCCATCCGGTCTCATCGCCGGGCAGCCAATCTGCGCCCCAGTAGAAGACGCCGAGCCCCATGTCGTTTGGTACGTTCGCGACGTTGTTGATGACGTCTCGAATTTCAGCGGCCTGCCCCTCCGGCGTTGGCGTGTAGCCGGCGGTGTAGGCCGTTTGTTGATTGAATGTGTTGATGGTTTCGTCCCCTTGGGCGACGGTCCAGCCCTCCGAGGTTTCTGCAACCACCACAGGTTTGTGATATCGTGCCGCCAACGTGTCGAGAATGTTTGCGTCCTGTGCGACGGTGCCGTGATAGTATGGATAGTAGGATATTCCAATCACATCAAAATCCACCTTGGTATTTCCAGTGGTCCACGTGTCCAGATCAGACGTGAAGTTCCCGACGCTTCCGTCTGAACTCCCGGCCAAGTGAAGCATAATTTGGATCTTTTTGCTGGGGTTGTCCGCGTGCGGATCTGCTTTTCGTACGGCTGCGGCGGCTGCCTGCAGAAAGGGGGCTGCCTTGACCGCGGAGTTGCCATCCGGCCACAAGATCCCCGCGTTGATTTCATTTCCAAGTTGCACCATGCTCGGCAACACGCCCTGGTTCTTCATGGTGGTCAGAGTACGATACGTAAAGTCGTAGATGTCTTTCTGCAAGGCCGCCCCGTGGTCCGTCGCCCACGCCTTCGGCTTGTTTTGCTTCCCCGGATCTGCCCAGAAGTCGCTGTACTGAAAATCGAGCAAGATCTTCATGCCAAGCACCTTGGCTTGCTTTGCAATGGCGATGTCCGTTGCGAGGTCGTTGTTTCCGCCGCCCAACGGTTGACCCAGGCTGTTCGTCGGGTCGTTCCATAAGCGGATCCGTATCCAATTGACCCCGTGTTGCTTGAGGATTTTCAGGCAGTTTTCCTGGACGCCGTTCGTATTGTAAAACTGCTTTTGCGCCTGCTCCAGGGCATATAGTTCGGAGACGTCGGCGCCCATAATGAAGTTCGGCCGCTGTCCGTGCTCCAACGCCGGGACTGGCTGAACCCACACCGCATTCGCAGCCGGTGTCCCTGGATGAGCAGCAGTGGTCGCAGGCGGTGCCGCATATGCATTCGGCATCCACTCTGTACTCCATCCGCCCCCGACGGTGGTGGCCGCGGCAACGGCCATCACCGCGGCGGCCACCCGCTTCACAGGTTTGGTAAGCGTTTTCTTCATACATACACCTCCAGACGATGGATTCCTCCCGGTTCCGTGGAGACGCCGTGAAATCGTGGCCACAATCCCGTCGCGTACCCCGATCTGTGATACGAAGGCGGCGCACCACGGAATACGGCTCAACCTTTGTATGCGGGCCGCTCGGAACTGAAATCGTGGCCACCTTGGACGAAGGCCATCATGATGCCTTTGTTCCAAAACAATGATAGAATTATATGACCACTAGAAAGCGGACGCAAGCGCCCAGAACTACCTGGAGCCCCAAGACAAATAGAGTGCCCATGACGTGTCGAAGGAGGGCTTCCGTGTGACCTTGGACGAAATCTGGACGACCGGCGGGTTGCTTCGGCGCGACGGCGTTCGCGGCGTGGCGCTGCGCCACCCGCTGTGGATTCAACCGCTTCCCGCAACGCCCGACGGCCTCACAGAGGCGGAAGGCGGCGGCGCGGGTGGAAACGCAAACCCGAACGCCACAGGCTCCGCCCCGGCAGACGTCGCCTCGATGCAGGCCGGGCTGGTCGAGGTGGCGTGTCGGCTGGGCTTGGAATGCCTGTTCCTGCCGCAGCCCGTCTGGGGCCAAGTGTTTTGCGAACATCCGCCGCGTGACGCCCTGCCCACGGACGGCGTTGGCGCCGTCATCGGGTGGTCACGCGATTGGCTGGTCGCGGTGCTCACGACGCTCGGCCGTGAGGCGAGAGCGTTTGTTCAGGAGTACGACCGCCTCGGTCCGCAGGAGGGCCTGTTGTGGGTGGCCGATGCGGCCGGACCGCAGCACGCCGAACGCGACCTCCTCGTCGTGGCTTCCCAGACCGGAGTGGGTCTGCTGGCTGCCCTGCGCGCCCTCGCTTCGGACAACGGGGGGCAGGGGTTTCCGGCAACGCGCCAGTGCGTGGTCCGAGCCGCCGCACCAGGCCTGCCGACACGCGGGCCGGACGGCGTTCCCCCGTCGAATCCGCGGTCAATCCGCCCTCCTGCCGCAGACGAGCGACCGAATAGGCGCGGGCTGCGGCTCTTCGACGTCTTCTCGAACCTCGATGCAACGAGCGGGGCAACGGGTGTGCTGCCTGAGGCCGACGTGCAGTTCGACCTGTCTGAACCGATTGCCGTGCTGCCGGAGCTGTTGGAACTCGCGGCGCGAGTGGGGCTGGCGTGCAGTCACGCGCGGTTTCCGTTCGCGGTGGCGCCATCGGAAGTGCCGCGCCCGTCGGCGTTGCAGATTGCCGTTTCGGTGGAAGGGTCGCAGCTTCACGCGGAAGCAGTTCTCGACGAGCAGCGGCTCCGGTTCACCGCGCCAACGGCTGAATCCTTGCGCGAGATGGTCAGGGACGTCGTCCGTTCGTGGTTTGATCCCCCTGACGATGTCCAACCGTCCGACTGGCGCGGCGGACTGGCCGCTCTGGCCAGTCCCGCGCCGGACATCCGCCAACGTGCGCGGGCGGAGGCGGCGCTAGAGTCCGTCCATGCGGACGTCGGTGTCGCATCGGTCACCGTCCCTGCGCAGTTGCGGAAGGCCGTCGCCGCGTGGTGCGACGCCGCCGGCGTGCCGGTGGAAATGCAGCGCGACGCTGAGCCGTTTTGCCTGGCGTGGCGCGGCGAGACCGGGTGGGAGCGCATGCGCGGGAGCTTGGAGGCGGAGTTGCGGCGCCAGCTGCAGTCCCCGCCATCCACGGAGACCATCCGCGTGGAAGTCTTCACCACCGCGCCCGAGGAGACGTTTCGCGCGGAGATGCAAGCCCTTCTTCAGCCGCTCCTCGGACCAGCAAGCTGCTCGTCGGAACGAGCGGCCGACCGCTTTGCGGCACGGGTCGAATTCGTGTACCGCCACATCACAAAGGCTGGCCTCGACTGGTTCATGGCGGATGTGCTGCCGGAATTGAAGCGAAACCCGCAGGTTGCGTCTGTCGAGGTGGCGGCGCGTGCCGTGCCGGGTGGCGTGATGGCTCTCCCGCACCGCCACCTGCAGGAGTTCTTTCCGGTGGACGCCATCATCGAGCGAGAGACCGCGCTGTCCAGTGACGATGTCACCCTGCGGCTGTCCGCTGCAGATGGCCCGATGTATACTGTCACGGCGCGCGATGCAACCGGGGCTGTCGTCCGGGTCTGGACGTGGGAGAGCCTGGTGGAGCGAAGACGGTACATGCCGGGCGAAGCGGCGTGCGTGTTGGTGCCGGCGGCCGGGTATCGGATGCAGCGGGTCGATCCCGACACTGGCACCGCCCAACTGCTCCGGACGCACACCATCCCGACGGTCTACAGCCAGTTCTGGGACTGGTACCAGAACACCGTGCTGCCGGCCGTGACTCACATGCCGGCCCATCTCGCTGCTCCGACCCGATTTGCCCGCCTCGAAGCGGAGGTGTGGGTGAACGGGGCCGAGTGGCGCTGCGGTGTGTACGAGGAAGCGGTCTCCTGGCCGGAAGCCTTGCACGAGGACCTCTACTTCTACACCCTGCACGCCTTGCGGAAGCACGCGGAGGATACTGGTGAGGACGCCTGGAAGACCCCTGGGCTGGTGGTGCCGCTGGTGCACATCGGGCCCGGGGCGCCGCGCGCCGAGGTCCGATGGACGGCCGATGCTGCATCCCGTATCGCCGTGCGGGGGCGGGCGGGGGAGCGGATCGAGATCGACTGCGCGCAGGTGCCTCCCCCCGTGGACCCGGCCTGCATCCGTCGGGCCATCTACGCCGACGGGACCTGGACGGCGGTCGCACCGGACGATGGAGCGCACGACGCCAGCGGCGGCGAATCCTGGTTGGCCTGGGTGAACGGCCTGTCTCGGGTGCACCATACGCCGTCTCCGGTGGTGGAATCGCCGCTCGATCCGCCGGGGCGGCCCGTCCCGAGCAGCGATGCAGAACCCCGCATCCTCCAGAACAACGACGTCATCCGCTGGCTGAACGAGATGGGTCCGCACCTGCCGGGACGGCACTTCGTGGTGGACTGGTCCTTCCAAGGCCGACCGGTGGTTGCGGTGGAGTTGTTCGAGCAGCGGCCGGGGTGCATGACGAGCCGGTGCAAGCAGGCGCTGTTCAAGCCGACGTGGCTGGTGCTGGCGCGGCACCACGCGAACGAGGTGTCGAGTACGAACGCCGCGGTCCAGCTGATTCGCCAAGTGATGGACCAGCCCGAATGGCTGCAGCAGGTCAACCTGGTCGTCGTGCCGGTTCACAACGTGGACGGCGCTGCGCTGCACCGGGACCTCGCCGCCGAGCACCCGTACTGGAAGCACCACGCCGCACGCTTCAACGCCTGTGGTTACGAGTTCGGCCGGGACTACTTCCAACCGGCCACGCCCTTTGGCGAGAGCCGCGTGGCGGCGAGGCTGTGGGACCTGTGGCGGCCGGACATCGTGTTGGACGACCACGGCATCCCATCGCACGAGTGGATTCAGCCGTTCTCCGGCTACAACAGCCCGCCGTCGTTTCCGGTTTCGTACTGGATTCCGCACGCGCAGATATACACCATCTGGCGCGAACTCCAACCGGATGCGCCGGTGGTTCCAGGCGGCCTCATCGATACGGTGTCGCAGACGCTCGACGCGGACGCCGCCATTCGCGAGCGGAACGCTGTGTTTCTCCGCCGCTATGCCAAGTGGGGCAACGCGTTCAGCCCCGACCAGTTCCCCATCACGACGGTCGACGGGGTCATCACCTACCGCTGGCAGGCGCGGCCGTCGGAGACGGCGACGAACTTCATCGAGCGCTACCCGGGGTGGGTGACGGCGGACATCGTCACGGAAGTGAACGACGAGACGGTACACGGCGAAGCCTTGCGCGAGGTCGCGCACGCGCACAGCCAGGCGCACGCGGGGATCTTGGCCTGGCTGATGCGGGCGGAAGTGGTGGTCACACACCACGTGGAAGCGGACGCGTCCGGTCGTTCGGGCTGCGTCGGCCTGGAGCGAATACGGCCCCTGGCATCCGGCTGAAGGGGCCGAACGGCAGGCGCGGCAGGGCTGCCGGAGGACGCACCGACAACGCGGTGCGAGCATTTGAAC
>JAIMBT010000022.1 GCA_023511295.1 Alicyclobacillus sp. | reverse complement strand
GGAACCTGGTGCATGGAGGGTGGGCGCGGATGGCGAGTGGAACGACGGGATGTGCAGGCCGAGCGGGCGTTGGTCGGAGCCACGGGTACCCTCCGCGGCCACAAGGGAATGGTGGTCCGCTGTTGGTCGGACAGAGGCGCCCGTTTCGCGGGACAGCGGAACCGCAGGGTCTGATTGCCCGGCGAGACACTGCGCCAGGCCCTCGACAGGCACTCCCCGGTGCCAACAAGGGAACCGTGTTCCGCTGTCCGCCTCCGCAGCACCCGAGCCGCGGACAACAAGGGACTCGCGTTCCGCTATCCCACGGACCAACCCCCGATTTCAAGCCGAACAGAGGGTTGGACACGCCAACAGCGGAACGCGAGTCCCTTAACGCCACCGAGATCGGGCCTGAGGAGCGAAATAGAGGAACGGCAGTCCGCTACCGGGGCCAGCTACCGACGACGCCGGGCGAGACACTGCGCCGGGTCCATCCCGCAGACCCACCCTAGCGCCAACAAGGGACCGGTGTTCCGCTGTCCGCCTCCGCAGCACCCGAGCCGCGAACAACAAGGGACTCGCGTTCCGCTATCCCACGGACCAACCCCCGATTTGAAGCCGAACCGAGGGCTGGGCACGCCAACAGCGGAACGCGAGTCCCTTAACGCCACCGGGATCGGGCCTGAGGAGCGAAATAGAGGAACGGCAGTCCGCTACCGGGGCCGGCTAACCGACGACGCCGGGCGAGACACTCCGCCAGGCCCTCGACAGACCCACCCCAGCGCCAACAAGGGAACGCGGTTCCGCTGTCCGCCTCCGCAGCACCCCAGTCGCGGACAACAAGGGACTCGCGTTCCGCTATGCCACGCACCAACCACCGATTTGAAGCCGAACCGAGGGCTGGGCATGCCAACAGCGGAACGCGAGTCCCTTAACGCCACCGAGATCGGGCCTGAGGAGCGAAATAGAGGAACGACAGTCCGCTACCGGGACCGACAAAACCCGACAAAAGCCGACAAAACCCACAAAACCTCCAACACCCCGCAGGGACTCGACTGGCCCAGCCATGTCCGACTCCGCCCAGCCGTCAGTCCTCCGCCCGTTCGCGCATCAGCGGGAACAGCAGCACGTCGCGGATGGAGGGCTGGTTCGTCAGCAGCATCACCAGCCGGTCAACCCCCACGCCGAGTCCACCCGTCGGCGGCATGCCATACTCAATCGCCGTTAAGAAGTCTTCATCGACCTCCATCGCCTCGTCGTTTCCTCCGGCCTTCTCCAGGGCCTGTTGTTCGAAGCGGGCGCGTTGGTCGATGGGATCGTTGAGCTCCGTAAACGCGTTTCCGTGCTCGCGAGCCACGATGAACAGCTCGAACCGGTCGGTGAATCGGGGGTCTTCGGCGTTCTTGCGCGCGAGCGGCGAGATCTCCACGGGGTGACCGTACACGAATGTGGGCTGAATCAGGGTCGCCTCCACCTTCTGCTCGAAGAACTCGTTGAGCACGTGCCCGTAGCCCATCCCCGGCTTCACGGCCACACCGTGCTGCCGAGCCAGTGCGTGCGCTTCCTCGGCGCTCTCCACGGCGCGAAAGTCGATCCCGGTCGCCTCCTGCACCAGGTCTGCCATGTGACGGCGGGCAAAGGGGCGCTCGAGGTCAATCGTCCACTCGCCGTAGGGGATCTGCAGCTTTCCGCAGACGGCCTCTGCGGCGTGGCGAATCATCCCTTCGGTCAGGTCCATGATGTCGTGGAAGTCGGCGTAGGCTTCGTACAGCTCGAGCATGGTGAACTCCGGGTTGTGCCGGGTCGAGATGCCCTCGTTGCGGTACACGCGCCCAATCTCGTAGACGCGTTCCAACCCGCCGACAATGAGCCGCTTGAGGTGAAGCTCCAGTGCAATCCTCAGGTGAAGCTCCATATCCAGGGCGTTGTGATGCGTCACGAATGGCCGGGCGTGACCGCCACTCGCCACTGTGTGCAGCGTCGGCGTTTCGACTTCGAGGTAGCCGCGGTCGTCCAGGTACCGGCGAATCGCCTGGATGATCTTCGATCTCGCGATAAACGTCTCACGGATTTCCGGGTTCACCATCAAGTCCAGGTAGCGCTGCCGGTAACGCACTTCCACATCCTTCAGCCCATGCCACTTTTCCGGCAGGGGACGCAGCGACTTGGTGAGTACCGTCAACCGTTCGACCAACACGGTGATCTCGCCGCGATTGGTCCGAAACACCGGCCCTTCCACGCCGATGATGTCGCCCAAGTCCAGCAACTGAAACACTTCGTAGCTGTCCTGACCCAGGACATCGACCTTGGCGTAGATCTGAATCTGTCCGGAGACGTCTTGCAACACCGCAAAGGATGCCTTCCCATGGCCGCGGCGAATCATCATGCGACCCGCAATTCGAACCCGCCAGTCCATGGCCTCCAGTTCTTCCTTCGTCTGATCCCCTGCCCGGGCAAGGATGTCGCCCGCGTGCGCCGTCGGTTCAAAACGGTGGCCGAACGGGTCAATCCCCCGCTGCCGCAGCTCGTCCAACTTTCGGAGCCGGATTTCGTACAGCTCCTGATCATCCATGTCGATTCCCCTCCACAAAGAAAGAGGTCGACCCGCGTCTCCCTCTTTGCTGCCGTCATTCGATTCATTCAGAGCCTCGGCCGCAGCGCTTCACATCGGGGCCCGACTGCGCAGGGCCGCCCGGCCGAATCCCCGCTCGCCGCCAGGCTTCTCCGCAGGACGGCGCCTGCGCCAAGGCTGATCAGCCTACCGGCTGTCGCTTCTGCAGCACTTCCCTACACCTTACCGCTTGATGCGCAGAATTTCAAACTGGATGGTCCCTGCCGGAACCGCTACTTCCACAATTGATCCGGTCGCTTTTCCGAGCAAAGCCCGCCCGACCGGTGATTCGTTTGAGATGCGGTTGCTGGCCGGATCTGCCTCCGCGGAACCGACGATGGTATATTCGACCTCTTCATCGAACTCGACGTCCCGGAGGACCACGGTCGACCCGATGCTGACGATGTCCGTATCCACGTCATCGTCGCGAATCACGCGAGCATTCCGGAGCATCTTCTCAAGCGTCATAATGCGCCCCTCGACGAACGCCTGCTCGTTCTTCGCATCCTCGTATTCGGAGTTCTCACTGATGTCACCGTAGCTGATGGCGAGCTTGATACGCTCTGCAACTTCGCGCCGTTTGACACTCTTCAGGTGCTCGAGTTCATCCTCTAGTTTCTGCAAGCCTTCCGGCGTCAAAATGACTTCCTTTTCAGCCATTGCTGTCTCCCCTTTGGTGCTCGGAAAGCGTGCCGATGCATTCGCCGTATCCGGCTCGGCAGACCTCCTGAACACGCACAATTCGTGTACTGCATGTCCCCGTGGACAGCTGCTTCGTCAGCGGCATGCGTCGGCATGCGCGCGAGCGTGACGCCAGCGGGCGCACTGCCCCGCCGTCCGCATCAAAACCCGGGCTCGCGGTACAGTGTACACGGCCGAGCCAGTGTATGCGACATGCATATGCACGAAGCGCTTACAATTATACACGGCGCCGGACCAGACGACCGACACCGGTCTTCACTCGGAATCCGCTCCACGCCGCGCTGAACACTGTCCAAATTTATATGCGCAATTATAGAGAGGGGGCTGTCGGTTGTCAACGCACGCTGCGCCCCTGTCCGCCAGCCTCGCCCTCCAGCTGTTCCCCGAACAATTCTTCGCGTGAGGCCTGTAAGGCGTTCTCCAGCGCCCTCAGGAGTGGCTCGGACGGACTGCGGGTTCCGCGTTCCAAACTGCCAATCACGGCCACACTCACGCCAATCTGTTCTGCCAGCTCGACCTGCGTCCAGTTCTTCAATTTCCGATAGGCTCGCAAACGTCTACCAAAAACGTCCGACATAGCGAATGCCTCCCTCACTCCCGAGTCGCTGTCGCGCGCTCTCCAGCGGCTGCCCGTTCGGAAATTGCGCCTGTGCATCGAGATCGAGTACGGGTACTAGGGCGAAGAGCCGTTCGTGCATCCGAGGGTGTGGCACCGTCAAGTCCGCCGACTCCATTACGTGGTCCCCATACAACAGCAGGTCCAAATCCAAGGTCCTCGGACCGAAGCGCACGCCGCGCACCCGGCCGGCCTCGCGTTCGAGCATCTGTAACGCCCGGAGTAATGACCAGGGGCCAAGCGCGGTCTCGAATGTCGCCGCCATGTTGAGGAAACGAGGCTGTTCCAAATAGCCAACCGGGTCTGTCTCGTAGATAGGGGAGCAGCGGACGGTCCCGTTCACCGCCAGCGACCGCAAGCCGTGCACAGCCCGTTTCAGGTGATGGAGCCGCCGTCCGATGTTGCTCCCGACGCCCACCCAGGCTGTTACGGTGTCAGTCATCACGGGTCCTCCGTTCGCACCGGATGGCATCCACCATCCGGCACACTTGCGCTGTCTCCCAGACGTCGTGCACTCGGACGGCCGCGACCCCCTGCCAGACTCCGACAGCTGCCGCCGCGACCGAAGCGAGCTGGATTTGTTCCGGCTGCTCTCCAACGGCATGCCGGATGACGCGTTTGCGACTCACCCCCAGCAACACGGGGTACCCCAGCTCACAGTACTCTGTGAGCCGGGCCAGAATCTCGAGGTTCTGGGTCTGCGTCTTGCCGAAGCCGACCCCGGGGTCAATCCACAGCTTTTCCGGTCGAATCCCTGCATCCAGACAGCGAGCAATCCCGGCTTTCGTCTCCTCATACATCGTATCGAACGGGCAGCCTTCCTGCGCGTGCGGGCGGTTGTGCATCCAAACGTACGAGCATCCCGCCTCCGCCACCAGCGCCAGCATCTCCGGTTCCACGCCGCCGGAGATGTCGTTGATCATGTCCACGCCGACCTCCAACGCCCGGGCTGCCACCTGCCACTTCTGGGTGTCAACCGAAACGACGTCGCACAGCCGCTCGTGGACAATACCGCGCAGGACCGGCTCCAACCGACGCCACTCTTCTTCCCATGGCACCGGGTGATAACCGGGACGGGTGCTCTCACCGCCGATGTCCAGCATATCCGCGCCACCCGCCGCCAGCCGGCGGGCATGCGCCAAAGCGGCCTCTGGTTCCAGGTACCGTCCGCCGTCAGAAAAGGAATCGGGGGTCACATTGACAATCCCCATCACATGCGTCGCCAATCAGACCCCTCCTCTCGTCCATAGATAGAGCGGGTCAGCCGCGGTGCAGCATGGCCCGTAGTTCGTCTGCATCGAAGTTGTACCGTTCATTGCAGAAGTGGCACACTGCTTCCGCACCGCCTTGTTCCGCAATCAAACCCTCAATCTCTGCCGGGCCAAGGCTCTCGATGACAGCCGCAAGGCGTTCCCTCGAACAGAGGCATTGAAACGACAGGGGCTGAACGCCCAATACACGCGCATCCGGCAGGAGACAGGTCAAAAGGCCTTCGGCGTCGACACCGTTGACCAGAAGGTCCGTCACGCTGGGCACGGCGGCAACGCGCTCCTCCACCATCCGAACATCTTCCTCCGTGTGTCCGGGCAACAGCTGTACGATGAATCCGCCGGAGACGATCACCCGGTTGTCGGTGCCAACCAGCACGCCAGCCCCAACCGCCGAAGGTGTCTGTTCCGATACAGCGAAGTAGTACGTGAAGTCGTCTGCAATCTCTCCGGTCTGGAGTTCCGACGACCCGCGGTATACGTCGCGCATACCGAGGTCCCGCATCACGTGGAGCAACCCGGAGCCCACCGCGCCGCCGACATCCAGTTTGCCCAAGGCGTTTGAGGGCAAATGGATGTGTGGGTGATCTACATAGCCGCGGACATGTCCCACTGCGTCTGCATCGACGACGATGGAGCCAATGGGTCCGTCGCCCTTCACCTGCACAGTGAGCCGTTCCTCCCCTTTCAGCAGCAACCCCATCATGGCAGCGATAGAAGCAGTCCGCCCCAGGGCAGCCGTCGCCACCGGCCAGGTCTGATGGCGCTCCTGGAGCTCGTTCACCAACTGGGTTGTCACACACGTCAAGGCGCGAACCGTTCCACTTTCGGTCAGCGCCCGAATCGCCACGTCTTCACCCACGGGTATCACCCTCCCTGCATCCGTTGTTTGTCATCGCACGATATCAGAGGGCGTACACGCGTTTGGGTTCCCTATGATTCGCAACCGATGATTTGGGTCGTCAGGTCCTGGGACAAGTCAACCTCCCACGGCGTGACCGGATGGCCAGCAGCGTCCTCAATCACGCGCACCACCGGCCGCTGTGTCCGCATCCGCGGCGAACGAACCACCACCGCTCGATAGCCCCCTGACAGGACCAGCGTCATCCCCACCGGATAGATGGCGACCGTGCGTAGAAACGCGTCGACGACGTTCACATCGAACTGCGTCCCGCCACCCCCGAACAGCACTTCGACCGCCTCGTGCGGCAGATGTGCGGGACGGTACACCCGGTTCGCCGTGAGGGCCTCATACACGTCGACGACGCCAGCAATTCTTCCAAAGAGGTGGATCTCGTCGCCGGCCAACCCCCGCGGATACCCCGATCCGTCCATCCGCTCGTGGTGCTGCAGCGACACGAGTGCGGACGTGGCGCTCAAATCGGGTGACTGGCGCAGAACTTCGTATCCATACGAGGTGTGCAGCTTCATGAGGCTGTACTCCTCCGGCGTCAGTTTACCCGGTTTTTTCAAAATCGGTTCCGGAATCTTCAACTTGCCGATATCGTGCAGGAGCATGCCGATACCGAGATCAACCATCTGCGACTCGGTCAGCCCGAGGCCCAAAGCCACCGCGAGTGCAAACAACGTCACGTTCACAGAGTGGTGGTAGAGCTCTCCATCAGACAGATAAACATTCCCAAAGTGTTCACTCGCACCTTCTTGCCGTCTCAAGTTGTCAATCACGTCCAGCACCAGCGGCTGCAGCCTTTGGCGCAGCCGCGGCGGCCGGACCATCTTCGAATACGTGCCGTTCATTGTCTCGTGGAGAACTTGGTAGGTTGCCTCCAACATGGCTTGCCGGAGCTCGTTGTCGACGAACGACTGGCCGACCAAGTCCGCTGTCGCCTCGTCTTCAATGCTGACAGAGCCAACGCCGATGGAGCGGAGCTTGGCAATCAGCGAGGGGGTCAATGTAATGCCGCGGGCCAGCAGCACCCTGCCTCGTTCGTCCAGGACGGACTGAGCCAACACGCGGTTCGGCTGAATGGTGCGGAGTGAGACCCACCGCAAGCAAGATCCCTCCCGAGATGTCCGGTTGAAAAAGCCCCCAGAGTCCGGAGGGACTCAGGGGGCTCCAAGGGGCGCTGTCACCTGCTAGCTCTCCATGACCTGGCGGATCTCTTCCTCATCCACCGTTTCTTTTTCGAGCAGCAACTGCGCTAATCCTTCTAGTTTATCGCGCCGCTTCGTCAGGATGTCGTGGGTGCGCTGATGGCATGACTCGACGATACGCTTCATCTCTTCGTCAATCTCGTATGCGACCTTGTCACTGTAGTTCGGCTCGAGCGACAGGTCGCGCCCGAGGAACACCTGCCCGCCGCCGGAGCGGTTGCCAAACTGCATCGGACCGAGCTTTTCGCTCATGCCGTACTCCGTCACCATCTGCCGCGCGATACCCGTCACACGCTCGAGGTCGTTCGAGGCGCCGGTGCTGACTTCCCCCAGCACAATTTCTTCCGCAACCCGTCCGCCGAGCAGCCCACAGATGCGGTCCAGCATCTCCTGCCGCGTCATGAAGTACCGGTCTTCCTTCGGCAGGGTGATGGTGTACCCGCCCGCCATTCCGCGCGGGATGATGGTGACCTTGTGCACGGTGTCGGCATTCTGGAGGAAGTACCCCACCACAGCGTGGCCGGACTCGTGGTAGGCGACCAGCTTCCGCTCGTGTTCAGACATGACCCGACTCCGCTTCTCCGGCCCGGCCATCACCCGGTCAATCGCTTCGTCGACATCGCGCGGTTCAATCTGCGAAGCGTTTCGGCGTGCCGCCAGCAACGCTGCCTCGTTCATCACGTTCTCCAAGTCTGCACCGGTGAACCCTGGCGTGCGCTTCGCCAGCACGTCAAGCCGGACATCCGGAGACAGTGGCTTGTTGCGCGCGTGGACCTTCAAAATCTCCTCGCGGCCCTTGACGTCCGGACGGTTCACGATGATCTGCCGGTCCATCCGTCCCGGCCGCAACAGGGCCGGATCTAGGATATCTGGGCGGTTGGTCGCCGCAATGATGATGATTCCTTCATTGGCCGAGAAACCGTCCATCTCGACCAACAGCTGGTTCAGCGTCTGCTCCCGCTCGTCGTGCCCGCCGCCGAGACCGGCACCGCGGTGGCGTCCGACCGCGTCAATCTCGTCAATAAAGATGATGCACGGCGCGTTCTTCTTGGCGTTCTCGAACAGGTCGCGGACGCGGGATGCACCGACACCGACGAACATCTCGACGAAGTCCGACCCACTGATGCTGAAGAACGGAACACCGGCCTCACCTGCGACAGCGCGGGCGAGCAGCGTCTTACCGGTACCCGGCGGCCCGACGAGCAGAACGCCCTTTGGGATACGTGCGCCGAGCGCCGAGAATCGCTTGGGGTCTTTGAGGAACTCGACAATTTCCTCCAATTCCTGCTTCTCCTCGTCCGCTCCGGCGACGTCCCGGAACGTGACCTTCCGTTTCTCCTCCGAGTACAACCTCGCGCGGCTCTTCCCGAAGTTCATCACCCGGTTGCCGCCGCCCTGTGCCTGGTTGAACAGGAAGAACATCAGAATGAATATGAAGATAAACGGCACCACGGATTCCAGGAACTGAATCCAGATGGAACCTCTCGGCTGCTGCTCGTTGGTCACATTCACGCCGTTGTTGGTCAGGAAGTCTGAAATGTTGTGGTCCAGCAGCGCGCGCGTGGTATAGGGAGAACCATCGTTCAATACGCCGCTGATGTCCGCAGTCAGACCGTCCGGCGTGATCACCGCTGACTTCACATCGTGATCTTTCACGTCCTGAACAAACGTCGAATAGGACATCTCAGACGTCCCGTGTCCCTGGTTCGTTATGTAATTGACGACGCCGACAATCGCCAGCAAAATCAGGACGTAGAACACAATGTTGCGGTAAAACCTGTTCATGCCTTACCTCCTCTCGGGTGTGGCAGCATCATTGTACCAGCAACCCGGGCGTTCATCCAATATACACGGATGGCTTGAGGATGCCGACAAACGGCAGGTTCCGGTAGCGTTCCGCGTAGTCCAATCCATACCCGACGATGAAGGCGTTCGGCACTTGAAAACAGGCGTAATCCGGTTGAATGTCCACCTTGCGGCCCTCCGGTTTGTCAAACAGCGTGACCACGCGCACGGACTGGGCACGGCGATGTTGCAGGCTCTCCTTTAAATACGCCAGCGTCAGTCCGGTGTCGACGATATCCTCGACGATGACGATGTCCCGGCCCTCCACCGGTCGGTCCAAGTCTTTCAAGATCCGCACCACACCGGATGATTTCGACGAGGCGCCGTAGCTCGAAATGGCGATGAAGTCCATCTCGAGTGGCACCGTGACGTGCTTCACGAGGTCCGTCATGAACATCACGGCGCCTTTCAGCACGCACACGAACAGCGGATTGCGCCCCGCGTAATCCGCAGACAGCCGCGCACCCAAGGCGCGGATTTCCGCCATCAATTGGTCCTCCGTAAACAACACCTGCTCGAGATCTGGATGCATGGTGGCCTCCTCTGTATCGCCTGATTCTATCTTACGTCGATGCCCGTATGAAATGTGTCGTACGGAGGCGTCTCGACCGCCGCGATTTCCAGCCACTCGGCCTCGTCGCCCACCAGGCAGTGGCGCCGGCTTCGTGCAAGGCCCGGGACCCAAACCAGGTCATCTCCGACGAACAGGCACGGATACCCTGGGCGTACACCACGCGGCACCTTGTGGTCGACGAAGATATCCTGCACCTTTTTCGATCCGTTCAATCCCAACAACTCCACCCGCTCCCCGGGCTGTGCCGGGCGGATGACGAATTGAACTGGGAAAGGGAAAACAGCCGTATGGAGCGTGGCAGGAAACGGTCTGTCAAAAGGTCGCCCTGCGTCTGCAGCGGATGCTGCGCCGCAACACACCCGGGACGTGAAACGCCACGCCCCCCCGACCGGGCTCTCCCAATCAACCGCTCGCTCCACAGCCGGGTCCCACGACCGCGGCGGGGCAGGCCGCACTTCGGCTCGAGCGCTTTCCCCCCGCCCGGAGTCGACCGTGAGTACGAGCGTTTCATACACCCGCCGAGCACGTGTCCCATGCGGTAGATGCAGCTCAGCAGAAGGTCCGCCGTACGTGCAAAGGTGGAGGATGCTTTCGACATGGTCAAACGTCCAACCGGTCGACGGTAAACAATTCAATAGTAGTTTAATCGCCCGCCGCTGTAAAGGAAGCGGGGCGGCCGCCAGCAGATGACACTGAATCTCCCACGTCCCCCTGCCCCTTTGCACCGCACATGCGCGATACAGCCGCTCTGCCTGCTCGTCCAGCCACCGGTCTTCCGCTTGCGCCAAGGCAGCGGCGCGGCCGACCACCCGCGCCAGCTCTGGCTGAAGGCGGCGCAGTTCTGGGATTACCCGGTGGCGCAAAAAGTTCCGAGCGAACACCTGCATCTCGTTGGATTCGTCCTCGACATACGCCCAACCGGCCGCTTCCGCAGCCGACACCAGCGCTCGTTTTTCCAACGACAGCAAGGGCCGTGCCCAGAGCGTTCTGCGCCACTCCCGCACAGGCCGAATCCCGGCCAACCCCGTCAACGATGTGCCGCGCAAGAAGCGAAGCAAAACGGTCTCGACCTGGTCATCGGCGTGGTGCCCGAGAAAGACGACCGGCTGTGCGCCTTCCGCCTGCGACGTCGCAACGTCGGCGAGCGCATCGTAGCGCAAGCGGCGTGCGTCCGCCTCCACTCCGCCCGACTCGCTCCGAGGAATATCGGTCACGCGTACAGACCGGACGACGAGCGGGATGTCCGCCTCGCGGCAGACCTGCTGAACAAACGCCGCATCCGCTGTGGAACGAGCACGCAGGCCGTGTTCCACATGCACCGCCGTAAGCTGCCCGCCTCGAGCGGCCACCAGGTCGCGCAATACGTGAAGCAGCACAGTGGAATCGACGCCGCCAGAGTAGGCCACAAACCAGTGGATGGGGCCATCCTGCGTCGGCCAGAGGGCGTGTGCGTCGAGGAATTCGGACACTGTACGCCGGACGTCATGCAACGGGCACACCTCTCCCCTGCTCACGAAGCTGATTCTTTCATCCTACCACGAGGGGGCGAGGGGATGCACCGTCCGTCGATGGATTCCGCGGGTCATTGGAGAACTATCAACCAGGCGACCACAGATACGCCGACCGCACTTGCGACGGTCAGCCACATCAACCACTCCGTCCAATCCCACTGGCTCGACCGCAGCTTCCGGGTTCTCGCAGACGCGTTGCCTCGGCTGTGCGGCGCTGCGGCCGTCCTGTTCGGGCCAGCCGGTTGGTGGGGCACAGCGTTTGCCGTTCCCCCTCCTTTGCGACTGGGCGACTGGCGCCGGTGCACCGGTTGCGGCGGCAGGCACAGCCAGGCTGCCCGAAAGGCGCGCATGTCCGTGATGCGACCGTCCAGCACCTGTGCCATCACCGTGCGGGCGGACGGAATGGGGAACCGTGACAGTTCCCGAGTCAGCCATCGCCGCCGGGCCTCCGTGTCCGCCGCCACCAAATCGGCTGGTGGCGAACCCGCGCGGAGCGAGAGCAACGCAAGAACCAGCGCGAACAGGTCGTACGCCGGCTCCGCTTTCCGCGAGCCGAGGCCGAAGTATGCCCGATCTGTCTGCGGCGTAAACTGCCGCACCGACCTTCCGAACGGCGTCACACCGCCCACATCTACGAACCGCACGCGGTGTCCGTCCGGAGCTGTGACCAGGATGTTCTCCGGCTTCACGTCGCAAAACGCTTTTCCCACCCCATGAAGTGCAGTCAAGGTTTCGACGATGTGCGCAACGGCCGCCTGTAGGACAGACCACTGACCGCGCTCTGCCACGCGGCGCAGCGAGATCCCGTCAATCCATTCCATCACGTAGAAAAAGGGGGCCTCTGTGGGCCCGTCGTCCATCGCGATCGGTTTGGGGAATGCATCGACGCCCGCGCCGTGTACCTCCGTCAACACGGCCCATTCCAATGCAGCGTCCGCGCTCGTGTTGCACACCTTGAGGGCGGCTCGGCCGGAGGAGGTTCGTACCAGATAAACGGCACCGTTCGCGCCGCGCCCCAAACACGCCTCCACGACCAAGCGGATACCCGACCACCTGCCGCTCAGTTCCGTCCCCGGTTGCATCCTGCCTCACCCCCTGCCTCGACGCATCTCGCGAGCGCGCACCGCCCCGCACCCGAGTCAGGGGGCGGTACCGTCGCGGCGAAGGTCCGGGAGGTCGCTCTCTGGTCCTGCAACGCCCGTGCCTGGCCGGGCCCGCTTGGCAAGCCCATCGAACAGCTCGATGGATGCGCGAAGAGCGGGCCCCGTGGGGGTCCCACCGCGAGCGACAAAGATCCGCTCCAAGGGACCGAGATCGAGCTCTGGTGAGAAGTCGCTCACAACTTCAAACGGAGCGTCGTCGGTCGTACCAGGGAACCGCACGATGGCGACCATCGACGTGCCCTCCCGAGCCTGCAGCGAGAGGGAGAGGTCTCGCAACGCCTCACGCACCATGGGCATCTTGTCGCGCATGCTGGCACTGGTGTCGACGGCCGCCACCAGTTCCAAACGCAGGACGTCCTCCAGCTTGTCAACCACTTGTGCCACGCGCGCCCGGTCATCTGGCGGCAAATCCTCCACCTGCTTGCCCATCGCCTGCATCAGTTCCCGACCGACCACCTGTTGCAGCGTCATCTGCATCGTCTGATGCGTCATCATCTGGGCCGTTGCCGAGAGGTCAGATGGTTGAACGACGCGACACATCCCGCCCCCTGCATCGGCGATTGACAGTGCCTCCTGCTTGCCCTGGCGGCCCAGGTCACCCCCGTCCACCACGCCGATCACGTTGACAACAATCCCCTTGCGCCGCGCCTCCTGCGCCACCGCCACCGGGTCTTCGCCGACGTTCGAGAAGCCATCGGTAATCACCAAAATCTGCCGGATGGTTGCCTGCTTATCCGTAGCTGGCCGCTCTGCCACTTGTTCCGCCCCCTATCGATACAGCGCGAAAATCCGGAAGCGGACAGCCCAACGACTGTACCCAACCTCACGGATTTCCAAAGTAGTAGCAGTATGGACCGACTGGGCGGAATTCATTCTCTCGCAAGCGATTGCTCGGGGGCGTCCGCAGACCTAGTGACCCTACGCACCGCGCTTCCGGCGGCTGCGGATGCCGGTGATACCCGGAAGCTTGATGGACGCCCATTCCGGCTGGCGATTGCAGATACGTGCGGCGACCACCGTCATGTCGTCGCGGATTTCACCGTTGTTCAAGCGGATGGCAGACTCGAGCAACGTGTCCGCGACCGCCTGCGGGTCATCCGTCTCCAGCCTGGCAATCTGCCGGCGGAACCACTCGTCCTTGTCCGGCACCTGTTGCGGCGCGTCGTAGACGCCGTCGGACATCAAGATCAGCAGGTCACCATGGCGAAACTGCTCGTGAATCGACTGCACCTCGATGTCCTGCAGGATGCCGATGGGTACGTTGGCGCCGCGGATGGTCCGAACCGACTTATCGTGCCGCACGAAACTCGGAGCCGACCCAACCTTCAACAGTTGAGCGCGAGCGGAGTAGAGGTCGATGAGCGCGAGATCAAGCGTCGTGAAGATCTCCTCGCGACTACGCAGCAACAGCGTCGAGTTGACCGTCTGGATGGCGAGCTGTTCGTCAAAGCCCGCTTTCATCAACTTCTTCAGGAGTTCCACTGCTGCGCGGGACTCGCTCCGCGCCCGCTCCCCGTTGCCCATTCCGTCGCTCACGACGACCGCAAAGCGGCCGTTGCCCAGGTCCGAACTGGTGTATGAGTCGCCGGAGATGGTTCGGCCGTCTCGCGCCACCGTCGCCACTGCCGTTTGGACGTCGAACAGGCGAGCCGACGTGAATACGCTGGTACACGGGCCGGATTCCGGGAGTGGACCGTCATGCCGAACCGTAATGTGCTCTCCGACCACGCCAGAGAGCAGGGGGGCAATCATCCGAACCGAGTTCTCGTACGCCCCCTTGGAGGGCTGCGTCACTTCCACCTCGACTCGCCCGGGGTCCAAACTGACGATGTGCACGTGGTCCACATACAGCCCGAGCTGTTCGAGCGCAGCCAGGATCTGCTCCTCGCCGGCCATCGAGGACGCGTTGCCCCGCTCCAATTCCTGCGCCACGGACCGGATGACGTTCGCCACGCCACCCAACTGTGCGCAGACGAGTCCGCGCTGTTCCCGGAGCTTGTCCATCCACTTCGCATCGCGATCTGTGATCTCCAACTGGTAGCGCAGGGTGTGCATCATCGCGTCCACCCGGATGCACCGGTCTTTCAGGTCAGGTGATGGGAGGACATTGGTACCGCGCCCAGCCTCCAGCCGCTCCACGGTGTGCGTGATGGCCTGGTACGTGGAGTAGCTCTCTTTGTCCCAGCACTTGGACCGCAGCGCGCAACCCGTACAGACGCGCGTTGCCGCAGAAGCGACCGTGTGGTCCAGCAACTGCTGCGCGGACAGCAAGGGACTGTCGACCGTATCCGCAAAGGTGCGAGAGAGCTCGTCAAAAACAGATCCGAGGTCCGCAATGCGTTCCGACAGTAGCGTTCTCACCCTCCGGACGCGCGCCTGCTCGGACAAGTGGTGCTCGAGCGTCCCCGGCATGTACGCGGCAAGTTCGGAGCGCACAGACTTCGGCGTCAACAGGAACAGAAGACTGGCAATCCCAGCCGCCGCCCAGGTCGGCCAAGCCGTCGCCCAGGACGTTTCCATCCCTGCGGACAGGAGGATGAGGCTCAGCAAGAACGCGATGGCCACCCAAAAACGCCGCGCCTCCCGCAGCAGTCCGCCAAGCAGTCCAGCAAAGCCGAGCACGGCAACACCGGAGATGGTCATACCACCTGTCAACACCGCGAGAACGCCGAGGGTTACAGCGGAGGCAGCGCCCACACCGGCGCCCCCCGCTGCAGCGAGCAACAACACCAACCAATCAATCAACACGTTCATCGGCACCACGGCGTGCACCGATATCCCGGACAGGCCACTCACCACCGAACCGGCTAGGATGGTGAGGCTCATCAACTCTTCATGCCGAAGGGTGCGCGCGCGTTCGCGGCCGAGGATGAGCGGCAGTGACTGAATGAACACCAGCGCCAGGATGGTGACCAACGCACCCTCGGCCAGTGCCATCCACACGTCGTACCGTGTCCAGACCGACCCGACGACCGCCAGGCGAACGGCGACGTCGATGGTTCCGCCGATGAAGGGAACCCAGTGCAGATCGAGCGACCGACGGCGAAAGAACGCCGTCCGCAGCCCCAGATAGACAGCGAATTCCACAGCAACCACCCCGGCATCCGGGAGACCCCCTTGCCAGAAGGATCCAATCAAAGCTGCCCACGCAGTTAACCGCTGGCGTTTGCCGCCCAGTTCGGTGACCATGACGAAATACGCCAACGCGAAGGGGGCAATGTTGTGCACGATGGTGGCACGACCGAGCAAGACGCCCACTGCCATCAGCAAGACGGTGCGAAGGGTGGTGCGTGACCTTGCCCGCCAAATTCGCCCGCGCGTCTTTGCTTCAACAGGCGACTGAACCGCGTGCCAAATGGGTTCTCCATCATACGCCATTTCGGTTCCCTCCCGGAGCTCAATGTGTAGGGCTTATTATAGAAGCCGTGTTCTGATAAGTTTGTCAAACGCGGTCGGGGTTCACGGGAAATGTTCCGACAGGATCTGTGGGGCCCGACACCAACGCCGATGTATCGGGGAAAAACTAGCCCTATAATAAGAACAGCGGGAAGGAATGTGACGAATCCGTTCGAGTGCTCCCGGTCTGGTGGTGGGAGACGTAAGGGGGTCGCATCGATGGAGGGATTGCACGCGGAACGGCAGCGCCCTTCTTGGGACGAGTACTTCATGATGATGGCTCGAGACGTGATTGCCCAGCGCGCCACGTGCTTGCGACGACAGGTGGGCGCTGTGATTGTCCGCAACAAACGCATCCTGACGACTGGCTACAACGGATCTCCGCCAGGGATGCCCCACTGCACGGAGGTCGGCTGTTGGATAGTGGACGGTCATTGCATCCGCACCATCCACGCGGAGCAAAACGCCATCGTCCAAGCCGCGCTGCACGGCGTGAGCACAGAGGGCGCGACCATTTACGTCTCGGCGGCGCCGTGCGTCAACTGCGCAAAACTCATCATTGCGGCCGGGATGGTCCGCGTGGTCTACGCCGAGAAGTACACGGATTCCCTCGGCGAACAGATGCTTCAGATGGCCGGGATTGAGTTGTCGTACCTAGAGAGCTCGTCGCCGGCACCCTGAGCTGCCGTCCGGCAGGGGCCGCCCGTGGTCAAATTGGATGGATACCTCATACACTGTGGTACGGGAAACGGCCGACGCAACGGGCCGACCCGGCGGGGCGGGCCGGGGGTCGCCGTGAAGCTGGATGAAACGGGGTGGCGGAATGCCGGACTGGCTTCAAAGTCAACTGCGAAAGGCGTTCCAGAATCGAGATACGCGGGCGATACAGATGCTGAATCAGGCGTTTTTTCGCTACCGTACAGCGCAGCGCCGAACGGTATAAACGGCTCGCGTGCGGGCTGTTTGGGCGCGGTATACGATAACGTCAAAGCGACGGCATTCCGTGATACGGGTGCCGTCGCTTTGCTATGTACGGATACCGTATATGCGCCGTGCCGACCTCGTTACGACTGCAGGGTCGCAGCAATCCAGGTACTGTACCCGAAAATGAGCGTGGAGAGCAGAAGCAACACCGTTCCCACGGCGTTCCGTTGGCGGAACAGACGGACCATCCCAATCACCGACATGACGGTGAACACCAGGAGGAAAAACGCCACGACATACGGGTGCAAGTACTGATTCACGATTCCGCCTCCGTTCGTCGACGATGAAAAGTGTGCACTCCCAAATTATATGCGGATTTCGGACAGACAACAACCGGTTTCAGAAATTCTGCAGGACCTTCTGCCGCGTCCGACGCAGCACCACCGTGTCCGGCGATCCACCGCCCCTATGCACCTGTCTCGGGAAGAAGCCGTTGCCCGTGGAACTTCGCAAGTATCCGCTCCAACACCTCTTCGTCGACAGCGCCGAGTTGCGCTTTGTAGAAGTCCAGGGAGATGTGGCAACCGTCCCGGTCGTTCTCGTCGGCAAATTGCAGAAATACACGCTGGCCGTCGCTCAATTCGTATTCCAGGTAATACGTTTCTGTGGGCATGTCGTCCCTCCAACCTGACATCGTCGATGGCACCCCGCCAGCCTATACGGCGGACGCGACGGTCTGCAACAGAAACGGGGGGCCGTGCCCCCCGTTCGGATTTTCGTCCGTATCTGCCATGCGCCGGTGCACCGGTATCCCATTCCGGGCTATCCCCGGCGGCCGCCGCGGCCGCCCCGCTTCGACTCACTCCGGCGCAAGGCCTGCAGTCGGTCCTCACTGTCTTTCATGAAACGCGTCAGCTTATCCTCAAAACTCGCCCTTCCGTGCCCCGAATGAGAACCCCGCGACCGGCCGCCCCCCGATGGGTTGGGGTTCTCCATGGTCTGGCGGATGGACAAGCCAATCTTTCCATCCTTGTCGACATGGATGACTTTGACCGTCACCTCGTCGTTGATCTTCAAGTAGTCGTGGATATCCTTGACGTAGTTGTGGGAAACCTCTGAGATGTGAACCAATCCGGTCACACCTCCTGGCAGCAAAACAAACGCTCCAAAATGGGTAATACCCGTTACCTTCCCAGACAATTTGCTGCCGACTTCAATTGACATACAGGAAAATGTCCTCCTTAGAGTTTGCGAGGTTGTCCGAAAACGGCCACACAACGCCTGGAACCACGACTTAGCGATGACCCTTCGCGGACACACGCCTTACGAATGACTCCATATTAAGCAATCCCCACACGGCAATCAAGTACTCTGTCCGCCCAAAACCGTGCGAAAGCGACTTTCCTGGGGTCACCCTCGCATGCCGCGCCGCGAGCAGTGCGTGAACGCTAGTGTTGCGCCAGGACGAACGGGACCTGACCCGGTAACACAATGTTATAGTGTTCCGCCGCATAGGTCAGGACGTAGTTTTTGTCCTGAAGCCGTTTCGCCTGCACCTGCAATTGCTGATGCTGCGCCCGCAACGCGGCGAGCTGTTTGGTGAGCGCTGCTTCTTTCGATTGCAGGGCCACTGCCTCCGGGCGAACCTGAACCCAATAGTGATACCCGGCCCAGAGCAGAACGAGCGCGACCACCAAGTAGCGGATGCGAATCCGCGGTTTGCGCCGAGTCGCGACCGCGCGCGCTCGTTCGACGGACGAGCGCTGAGATGGTGTAGACTGCGCTGCGGTCTTCGACACAACACTACAACTCCTTGTCACTGCACGGCCGCTGCCAGGCGCCAAAGGCACCTAGAGGCCAAGCCAGGTTGTCGCCAACCATTTCGACGTACGGTTCCAGAAATCCTCCCAAAGTTTTTGCGTGGCGCGGAATATCGGCGCGACCCCGGGAAAGCGGCACAACCAGTGGTACAACATCCGCCCCATCACAAGTCGCAGTGTCCAAAACAGGCCGTCTTCGAGTCGACAGGCCAGCCAGTACACAGCCCGCAGTCCACGCAGCAACAGCCGCAACAACGCGGACAGAGGACGCCATACGAGGATGTTGACAACCCGCAACAGCGCGTTGACCATTCGTTGAATGAACCGCACAATCCGAAAGGCACTCGCGACCACCGCGTCGTGTGCAGTCAGCTGGTACAGCGCGTATCCGAGCGCCACGAGCAGGAAGGTGTACAGACGGAGGCGGCCTGCGTCGCATTTCAGCGCCAAAAAATACAGGCCGCATGCAGATACGACCCAGAACACCACATCCACGGCGGGCCGGAGCCAGCGGAACCACTTGGTTGAACCCAGCACGGTGTTATACACGTCGAACACAGCGCCCATACACCCGCCGAGCACCACGAGGAGAACGACGTAGACCGCTTGTTGTGTCATGCGGTCCACCTACCGAAGAAAGCGCTTGGCGAGCGAGCGTCGCCGCTTGCTATCCTCGGTGTAGTCCAGGCGGTTGATGGTCCCGTCAATCACCACGACGCCTTCCTGCAAATCGAGGTGCTTCATATGCAGGTTTGTCCCGTAGATGGCGAGCGGCCCCCCTGTGGTGATGAGTGCGAACTCCGTCACGTCAAACCGCTCGACGCTGGAAACCCCAGTGACCTCAATCTTCTTGCGCCCGTACACCCGAATGTCGTGACCTTCCGGTGAAGCCATCTCACCGCCCCCCAACCTGTCCGCGTCATCCGCTACAGTCTATGCCTTGTATTTGTGGAACAGAACCTCTGCGAGTGTCCGGGTTCCTCAGCGGCCCAAGCGGCGCCATCGCATGCGTCCGCTTCCAGTCTCAACCCCGAGATGGCGCACGCGCGGGCCACTCTTTCTGACCCGGACACTCGCATCCCTTGCCCCTCCGGGTTCCTCAGCGGCCCAAGCGGCGCCATCGCATGCGTCCGCTTCCTGGCGTACCCCCGAGATGGCGCACGCGCGGGCCACTCTTTCTGACCCGGACACTCGCATTCCTTGCCCTTCCGGGTTCCTCAGCGGCCCAAGCGGCGCCATCCAGGAAATTCGCTAAAAAAATCGAGGCGTACGCAACCTGCGTACGCCTCTTCGTGCGGGCTGGACGCCCTCAGTTTTCTTCTGCAGCCGGGTCGAGTCCGCCGGACAGCACCTCGTACAACTCCTGTGCCGCTTCCTTGCGTGGGTTCTCCACCAGGGAAGCGACGCGCACCTCGACGGTCTGCTTGGCGAATCGGAGCGTGATGACGTCGCCTACGGACACCTCCGTACCCGCCTTCGCCACCCGGCCGTTCACCGAGATGCGTCCGGCGTCCGCCACCTCTTTTGCCACGGTCCGCCGCTTAATCAGCCGAGAAGCCTTCAGAAACTTGTCGAGCCGCAATTACTTGGTCAGTTCCTTCAGGCGGTTGCCCGGCTTGAACGCGGGTACGTTCGACTCCGGGATCTCGATGGTCGCACCGGTCTGCGGGTTGCGCCCCGAGCGGGCCGCGCGCTTACGGGTCTCAAACGTACCGAAGCCAATCACCTGCACCTTGTCACCCGCGGCCAGCGCCTCTTCGATTGCGCCAAAAACGCTGTTCACAGCAGCCTCCGCATCCCGCTTCTTCAAGCCGGCCTGCTCGGCGACTTTGTTGATAAGGTCCATCTTGTTCATGCCATATGCCCCTTTCGTGGCGTATTTCGACAAAGATATTCGTGCTGTTCTGGCGAATTCCTGCTGTCACTCGAGGTCTCCGATGGTTTTTTCCTCTACTTTAATTTGATTCCAATAGGTTTCAAGCTCCGCCCCGGACACCTGGTTCAAGTCTTGCCCATTTCTTTGAAAAAATTTCTCCATCTCCGTAAATCGACGGAAAAACTTGCGGTTCGACCGCTGCAGCGCCCGTTCGACATCGACACCCGTCCAGCGGGCGAGATTGACGATGGTGAACAGCAGATCACCCAGCTCGTCCTCCACCTCGTGCTGGCCGGCTCGGTCCAAACGGGACGCCGTCCAACTCGCCGTACCGGCTGGCAGTTCGGATGCGTCGTCCGATACATTTCCATCGGCCGCCACCTGCCTCCGAAGGGCCTGGCGGAACTCTTCCACCTCTTCAGCGAGCTTGTCCGTCACGCCCGCCACATCCGCCCAGTCGAAGCCAACGCGGGCCGCGCGCTCCTGCAGCGCAAGGCTCACCTCGAATGCCGGTTGGGCCCACTTTACATCCGCGAGCACAGATGTCCATCCAGCGTCCGCTGCGTCCATGCGCTCCGCAGCCTTCGCTGCCCGCCATGAAGCTTCTGCCGCCGCAGCCGAATCCACGTGGACATCCCCGAACACGTGCGGGTGGCGGCGCAGAATCTTGCTCGCCAAAGCCGCGTGCACGTCGCGCAGGGTGAACTCCCCTGCCTCGCTCGCAATCTGTGCGTGCAACAGCACCTGCAGCCAGAGGTCACCCAGTTCCTCCGCGAGATGGTCCGAGTCCCCTTCGTCAATCGCCTGTGCCACCTCGTAGGCTTCTTCGAGGACGTACGGCCGCAAGCTTTCGTGGGTTTGCTGCCGGTCCCACGGACACCCATCCGGTTCCCGCAGCCGCCGAACGAGATCCGCGACGTACCATGGCTGTCCCGCGAGGACCTGCCCATCCTCCACCGGCGGCACGTAGACGGTCGTCAGGTGGTCAATCCAGTCCATCCGGTCCAGCTCGAACAACGGTACACGCTCGACGCGTTCCAGGCCGGGTACGCCTGCGGCCCGTACGACCACCACGTCGGCGTCGTCCGGGAACACCTCCATCAGGGTCAGTTTGACGTCGGACGCCACCGCTCGGTTGAACACCTGGACAATCAGGGTGTGTAGCAGCGGGTGCAGCGCAGACGCGTCCAAACGCGTGCCATCGAGGATGTGAAGCCCTTCAACTGGATCAATATGTAACACCGAACAGACACTGTCGAGAAAGCTTTGCCCCGGCCCGATTCGCACGTCAATCCCGGCCTCCGGCGCGCGCTGCAGCAGGTTCTGAACCGACTGCTCCGCCATCAGCGGATGGCCCGGGACCGCATAGACGATGTCCCCCTCGCGCGCAGCTGCGTCGAGCAAACGCCGGGCCATCTCGTCGTAGACGTCTTCAAATCGCTCGCCCCGCTCGTACAGGTCATCGAACGAAACCGCCTGCAGTCCGCGCGACAAAAGCTGTTCCATCACCGGATGAACGTACGTCCGCACATACACCGGCCGCCCAGAGCGCAGGGCCTGCTCCGTTCCGACCGGCAAGCTCGCCTCCCCGCCAGGTCCCAATCCCACGACTTCAATCGTCGCCAACAGCGCATCCCTCTCCATCGTCGTCTTCAGGTCCGCGGGCGCAACAAGCCCACGCGCAGACACAGGTCGCAGACCGCGTCGCCCACCTTCGGAATTTGCCGAAGTTCCGGTTCCGTCAGCGTCCCGGTCGCGAGCAGCGCCAGCCCGTACACGATGATACCAAGGGCGACACACGCGCAACAACCGACCGCCGCGATGAGCCGGTTGTTGTCCCACGGCAACACGCGCACCCACTGACGCTGCGCCGCAAACACGAACGCCCCCATGACGAACGTGGCCAGTGCCGGTTTCAGCAGCCAGCGCCCCCACTCGAATTGAATCCCGATATACCGGGCAATGGCACGGAGGTTGAGTGCCGCCGCCAGCGCGTAACTCGCGACTGTGGCGGCCGCAGCCCCCGCAATGCCGTACGTCGGCACCAGGACCAGGTTGCCCACGAGCTTTGCGGCGCACGCCACCAGCAGGTAGACGACCGGCAGGTACACGCGGCCTGATCCCTGCAGGACCCCGGCCGCCGCCGTCTGAACGCTGGCGAACACGGTGGCACAGGCCATCACCTGAATCGTCTCAACACCCGCCGTATCTTTGAATAGCGCCACGTCCACCGGTGCCGCGAGCAGCGCCAGGCCCACCGTCGCGGGAAGGGCCATCATCATGGTCAGGCGGATTGCCATGTCGATCCGGTCCGATACCCGCTCTCGCTGCCCGAGCGTGTAGGCTTCCGAGACCGCCGGCATGACAGCGATACCCACGCCCGCCGCGAGCGTCGTCGGCAGCATCATCAGCTTGGCCGCGCGGCCGCTCAGCAGTCCGAACTGAGTGGTCGCGAGGTTCTGGCTTTCCCCCACGTGTTTGAGCAGATTCACCACGGTGACCACGTCGATGTTGTTCATCAGCGGGACGACCAGGGCGCCGAGCGAAATTGGGAATGCGTAGTAGATAAGCTGGCGAACCAAGCCCCAACTCGACGTGGCACCCGGCGCGCGCGGCGGCACCGTTCGCCGCGCGTGATGCCGCACCCAGTACCAGAGTAACAAGAGCAGCCCGGCGAACGCGCCCGTGACCGCGCCGAAGGCGGCCCCCGCCGCCGTGATCTCATGGCTGTACCCGCGCGTCGTGAGCCACAGCGACAGACCGAGGATGGTCGCCACCCGTACAAATTGTTCCAAGACTTGGGATGTCGCCGTCGGATCCATCCACTGATACCCCTGGAAGTAACCGCGGACCGCACTCATCACCGGCACCAGCAGCAGCGCGGGCGCGATGGCACGGATGGCCCACGTGGCACCGCGGTCCCCCGCCACCTGTGCCCAGAACGGCGCGCCGAAAAAGAGGACCACAAACGTCACCACACCGGCGGCGCAGAGCAGCCACGCCGCGACGCGGAACACCTTGCGCACGCCCCCCTCGTCACCGAGTGCCAGCCGCTCCGATACGAGTTTCGAAATGGCGACGGGAAAGCCCGCCGTCGCGATGGCGAGCAGTGTCGCGTAAATCGGGTAGGCCATCTGGAACAGCCCCATCCCGTTGTCTCCGATGATGTTCTGCAGGACGATGGTGTAGACCGAACCCAGCAGCTTCGACAGGACGGCCGCGCCGGCCAGCATCATCGCGCCGCGGACGAATCCTTGGTTCATCCTCACATAACACCCTCCGCTCTCACCCGTACTTCGGCGTGCTCCCTCCGCTTTCCTGTCAGACGGGTCATGACCCGGCTCTGACGAGGCGACGCGCACCTTGTACATACGTATGGACGAGGCGGGAGAGTATGTCAGTTGGAGTGGGTTCGCGCAGACAAGCCCGCAGGAACCAGGCTGCGGGCTTGTCGCGGTGTGGCGGCAGTCTTCCGCCACGGACTATTCGAATGACCGCGCGCAACCCGTGCGGCCGGATGTCACTGCTCCATCTGCTTCGCCAGAAATCCAGCGGCTGTCTCACACAGTTTGCGTTCGAGGTCCCCCATCTTCACCCCATCTTCGCGAGAGACCATCAGCACGGAGCCAATCGGGTCCCCCGCCGCGATGATGGGCGCAATCACGCGCGAGGAGAACGACTCCGTCCGGTCGCGAACAATGGAGTACTCGCCCGTCGTCGAGTTCACGATGGTTCGACGTTCCTCCATGGCTTGCTCGATGTCGTCGCTGATGGGCTTGTCCAGAAAGTCCTTCTTCGACGCGCCGGCGACAGCAATCATCACATCCCGGTCGGTGATGATGGCGATGTGACCGGTCGCGTCCGCCAGCGATTCGGCGTACTCCTTCGCGAAGTCCCCCAACTCTCCGATGGGCGAATACTTCTTGAGGATGACCTCCCCATCCCGATCAACGAATATCTCCAGTGGATCTCCCTCGCGAATGCGCAACGTTCGTCGAATTTCCTTCGGGATGACAACACGACCGAGGTCATCAATCCTACGTACGATGCCTGTTGCTTTCAATGCGGTCCCACCTTTTTGTCTAAAATAGGCTGCCTCTTCTGTACACGCAGTCACCTCTGTGAGCCGTTGATGTCCGATGCGAACGGATGCCGAATCCACCCGTCGCAACTGGCATTTCCTTGACGCGGAGTTATTATGTGAGCCGGGCACACTTCCTATACTTAGGAACGCGGGCCGCACCGCGCAAGGCGCCCAGCGTCTTCCACTGATCACCGAACCGCTGGTTCCGCCGCTTGAGGCGCCTCGACCGCCTGTTCACAGCTCTTCAGGAACCCGAGTATCTGCTGACACAGTTGCCGGTCGGTCAGGTCCTTTGCGCGGAACGCCAGCTGGACCGTGCCGTCCGCCTTCTTGCGGTACTCCCCTTTATGCTGAACGACGATACCGTACAGCAGCCCGTGGTTCAGCTTGCGACCCGCCCCCTGGTGAAACACGTACACCACTTCGCTGCCGTGCCGCGTCACACTCGCCACGCCGAAGCGAACCGCCAGACTCTTGATACGCGTGACGTCGAGCAGGTTCCGGACTGCCTCTGGCAGGTCCCCGTACCGGTCCTCGAGCTCTTCTTCCACCTCGTCCGCCGCCTGTAGACTGCGGACGAACTTGAGCTTCTTGTACATCGCAATCTTCTGCGCTGGATTGGGGATGAACGTGTCTGGCAGGTACGCTTCGATGCCGAGATCGATGGTCGCATCCGGCGCCGCCTCCTGGCGTTCGCCCTTCAACTCCTTCACCGCGTCGGCCAACATGTCGTTGTACAGGTCGAATCCGACTGAGTGGATGAAGCCGTGCTGCTCTGCGCCGAGCAGGTTGCCCGCACCTCGAATGGCGAGATCGCGCATCGCAATCTTGAAGCCGCTGCCGAGTTCGGTGAACTCCTTGATGGCCTGTAGGCGCTTCTCCGCGACCTCGGTGAGCACCTTGTCGCGCTGGTAAGTGAAGTACGCATACGCAATCCGATTCGACCGACCAACCCGCCCGCGCAACTGGTACAACTGTGCCAGTCCGAGCCGGTCGGCGTCGCACACGATGAGCGTGTTCACGTTCGGGATGTCGAGCCCGGTCTCAATGATGGTCGTCGTCACGAGCACGTCGGTTTCGCCCTCGAGGAAGTCGAGCATGACGCGTTCGAGTTCGTCTTCCGCCATCTGCCCGTGCGCCACTGCCACCCGCGCTTCCGGCACCAGCTTCGCAACCCGGTCGGCCATCGAGCGGATTCCCGCCACCTGGTTGTAGAGGAAGTACACCTGGCCACCGCGACCGAGCTCCCGCTCAATCGCTTCGCGGATGAGACTCTCGTTCATCTCCACCACGTACGTCTGTACGGGGAAGCGGTTCTCCGGCGGCGTCTCAATCACCGACAGATCCCGGACCCCGAGCAGAGACATGTGCAAGGTGCGCGGGATGGGTGTGGCCGTGAGCGTCAAGCAGTCGACGTTCGTCCGGAGCTGCTTGATGCGCTCTTTGTGCGTGACACCAAACCGTTGCTCTTCGTCTACGATGAGGAGACCCAGGTCTTTGAACGTCACCGATTTGTTGAGCAGGCGGTGGGTGCCGATGACCACGTCGATGGAGCCGTCCTTCAACCCCTTGATGACCGCCGTCGATTCCTTGCGACTGCGAAAGCGGCTCAACACCTCGACAGTGACCGGGAAGCCAGCGAACCGCTCCTTGAAGGTTTCGTAGTGCTGATGGGCCAGGATGGTCGTCGGCACCAGCACGGCCACCTGCTTCCCGTCCATCACGGCTTTGAACGCGGCTCGCAGCGCGACCTCCGTCTTGCCGTATCCGACATCGCCGCACAGCAGCCGATCCATCGGGCGCGACTGCTCCATGTCCATCTTAATCTCCTGAATACACCGCAGCTGGTCCGGCGTCTCCTCGTACGGGAACATCGCCTCGAAGTCTTTTTGCCACGGCGTGTCCTCAGAGAACGCGTGGCCCGGTGTGGCCTGACGCGCAGCGTACAGCTTGACCAAGTCCTCGGCGATGTCGCGCACCGACTTCGATACCTTTTGCTTGGTCCGGTTCCACTCACTGCCGCCGAGGTGGTGCACCTTCGGCTCTTTGTCGTCCGCGCCGACGTAGCGCTGCACCTGGTCAATCTGCTCCACCGGCACGTACAGGCTGTCCGCCCCAGCGTACTGCAGGTGCAGGTAGTCCTTGTGCTTGCCGTCGACCTCCAACGTGCGGATGCCGAGGTACTTGCCAATCCCGTGGTTGACGTGGACCACGTAATCGCCAGGGTTCAGTTCTTGATAGCTGCGGATGCGTTCCGCGTCCGACATCTCCGCTCGGACGCGACGGCTCTTCTTTTGCGCGGAGAAGATCTCCGTGTCAAGGACGACGGCAAGCCGCAGCAGCGGCAGCTCAAATCCGGCCGTGATAGACCCGACCGCTACCACCGGCACCCCAGGCGGGTCGGTGACCGGGCCGCGCGTAACCTCTATGCGGTAATCTGCCAAAATCCGCTCAAGCCGATCCCGCCGTTCCTCCGTCGCGGCCAGCATGAACACGCGCGTCTGGCTGTGGCGCCATCTCTGTACCTCTGTCTTCAAGACGTTCATCTGCCCGTGGAACTGTTGCATCGACTTCGCGGTGACGTTGAGGGCGAACGCATGCCTCCGGCCCCCGGAGGAACGGGCGAACATGGTCCACTCCACGACCCCGTGGGCGCGGTCCTCCCACAGGCGGTGAAACGGCACCTCGCCGACAGCCCCGCCGAGGACCTCGCCGCGCATCAGTGCGCCCGAAATCCACTCTCGAGTTTCCCGCTCCACACCGCGCTGTCGCTCCAATAACCGTGCCGGTTCATCGAGAAAGACCAGCGACCCCTGCGGTAGATAGTCGAGGGTCGTGTCCGCCGCGTCCTGCACCAACCCGGTGTACCGTAGCTGGCCGAAGAACGGCAGCCGCGCCGCAAAGCGGCGGGCGTCCGACCCGACGATGGACTGCAGCCGTTCCTTGACTTCAATGTCCGTCACGGTTCGCAGGCGCTGTTCCAGCTGCACCTCGAGTTCCGTCGCGACTGCCTCCATCCGCGACGGGGGCAGCAAGAAGTCGAACGCGGGTCCAACGGACGCGCGCTGCAGCTTCTCGAGGGACCGCTGCGACTCCACGTCGAACGTCCGGATGGAGTCGAGTTCTGTGTCAAACAACTCCATCCGCAATGGGTGCTGAGCCCCAACGGGGTAGATGTCGAGGATTCCCCCGCGCACGGAGAACTGGCCCCAATTCTCCACCAGGTCAACCCGCTCGTAGCCAGCACGGACCAAAGCTTCTATCTCGGCGGTGAGGTCCAGCTCGGCACCAACCTCGTAGCGACGGACGGCCTGTTGAAACAGCGCCCGCTTCATCACCGGCTGCAAGGCGGAGTGAATCGTCGCGACGACCACGCCGCCTTTACCGGTACCGAGGTTGCCCAACGCGCGGACGCGCTGTCCCATCGTATCGCGGCTGTACGCCACCACCTCGGCAAGGGCCAGTTCTCGTTCCGGCAGGAGCAATACTTCCTCGTCCGGTAAAAACTCCTGCAAGTCTGCACAGACTTGCTCGGCTTCGCCGACAGCGTGCGTGATGATAAGGGTAGCCGCACCCGGGTTCCGCTGCCGGTTGAGGGTATGTACGGCCGCGTAATACAGGTGGCGCGCACTGCCGCTCAGTCCGGTGATGAGTCCAGTGACACCGCCGCGCAGCTGAGCCGAGGCTTGCTGCAAGTCTGCGTCAGACGCCACCCAACGCACAAACTCGAACACACTACCCCTCCTACCCGTGCATGCAAAAACGACCCTTCCGGAGCAAAGGAGGGTGCCAATGACACGCCACCCGACCTCCCACCGGCAGGGGAATCCGCCATATCGAAAGCAGTCGGCGGCTGTCGGCCGGAACGGTCTGCGGCCGCCGAATGGCACAAGCCGCACAGGGCGAATGCGGACAGCCGCATCGCTGCGGCTGACTTGAGGGCTACTGCAGCAATTTCCCCTCCACCAACACTTCCGGGTGAGACTCCAACGCCTGCTGACAGTAGTCACACACCGACTGCACGGTCATGACCTGCTGCTCCTCATTATATGACACTGTCTCCGCTCGCTCCACCGCAGACAGCTGCGCGACGCCGCAGTGCAACTCCGCGTCAGCGCGCGACCACCCCGGACGCTCCACATCCCCCATCGACTGGCCGCAGTGTCTGCACCGATACTCCACCCGCATCCAGGTCCCCCCTGACAGCCCGAGGGCTGTGGTTGATCCTTCCTAGTATGGGGACGGTGGTGCAGATCCATACCCGTTTGCGTCCGGCCCCCCGAAGGGCTGCGTGCAGACCCTGAACACGGGTACGGCGCCGCAAGCGGCGGCGCCTACCGTGCGCAAAAACCGGGTCACGGGGCCGGGTGGTTGAAGCGGTTCATCGCGAGGGTGAACCCGTGCTGAACCGCGAATAAGGCGGCTTCGGCCGCGCGGTCCACCACCTCGTCGATGCGAGGCCGGTCCAGCGATGAAAATCGACTGAGGACGTGGTCAATCACGGTCATCTCCGGCGCAGGGCGCCCAATCCCGATGCGGATACGGGCAAACGTCTGCGAGCCGAGTGCCGCAATGACCGATTTCACACCATTGTGCCCCCCGGCGCTGCCCTGCGTCCGAAGACGCATGTCGCCGACGGGAAAATCCATGTCGTCATAGATGAGGATGAGGTCCTCCGCAGGCTGCACCTCGCGGTAATAGGAGACCATCTCACGGACTGACTCGCCACTCAGGTTCATGAAGGTCTGCGGCTTGGCGAGCAGAATCTTCTCCCCGCCGAGGCGCTCCTCGCCGACCAGCGCTCGAAACCGCAACTTGTCCACGGTTGTCCCGAGTTTGACGGCGGCCGCATCGACCGCATCGAACCCGACGTTATGACGGGTGTGGTGATACTTGAGGCCTGGGTTACCCAGGCCGACAATCAGTTTCATTCGCTGGCCTCCTGACGCCCACGGGCATCGTTCAGTCGAACAGCTGGCTGACCGACCGGTGGGTGTGCACGCGCATCACGGCTTCCGCCATCAGTTCCGCGACCGACAGGACCCGAATCTTGTCGATCCGCTTCTCCGGCGGCAGAGCGATGGTGTTCGTCACGACCACCTCGCGGATGGGGGAACGAGCGAGCTTGTCCACACCGTCGGCGGACAGGACCGGGTGGATGCAGCAAGCGTAGACCTCACGCGCGCCGCGCTCAATCAGCGCCTGTGCGCCGAGCGTGATGGTGCCTGCGGTGTCAATCATGTCGTCAATCAGAATCGCCGTCTTGCCGGCGATGTCGCCGATGATGTTCATGACTTCCGCGACATTCGCATCCGGCCGGCGCTTGTCGATGATGGCGAGGGGCGCCCCAAGGCGCTCCGCGAGTGCGCGGGCGCGCGTCACACCGCCCATGTCCGGCGATACGACGACAGGATTCTCGATGGCCTTTTCGAGAAAGTAGTTCGCCAGAATCGGCATGCCCACCAAATGGTCGAGCGGGATGTCGAAGAACCCTTGAATTTGGCCTGCATGGAGGTCCATGCAGATGACTCGGTTGGCACCGGCCGTCTCAAGGAGATTCGCGACCAACTTCGCCGTGATGGGATCTCTCGCGCGCGCCTTGCGGTCTTGCCGGGCGTAGCCGTAATACGGGATGAGCACATTGATGGTCCGCGCTGAGGCTCGTTTCAGCGCGTCAATCATGATCAGCAGTTCCATGAGATGCTCGTTGACGGGTGCAGAGGTCGACTGTACGACGAAGACATTACACCCGCGGACGCTCTCGCCGAGGTTGATGCGGACCTCCCCGTCCTTGAATCGCCGCACCGTGCAGTCGCCCACGGCAACGCCGATGTGGTCGGCAATCTCATGAGCCAGCTCGGGGTTGGCGTTACCCGTAAAGATCTTCAGCTCTCCGTCAATCGACATCCCTCACGCCTCCTCCTGCGGCCCCTTGGTCCGGGTCGCCCGCTTCGCGCGCCAAGCGCGCACGTATTCCGGTTTGGTCACCTGGCGTCCGCGCGCGATGGCGAAGCCGTCCGCCGGCACGTCCTCCGTGATGGTCGACCCCGCACACAGGTACGCGCCCTCTCCCACGGTCACGGGAGCCACCAGGTTGACGTTGCACCCAATGAAACTGTCGTCCCCGATCACCGTGCGGTACTTCGACTCCCCGTCGTAGTTGACCGTGATGGCGCCACAGCTGAAGTTCACGCGCTCGCCGATCTCCGCGTCGCCCACATAGGCGAGGTGACTGACCTTCGCACCGGCGCCAATCTGGCTGTTCTTCAACTCTACGAAGTTGCCCACCTTGACCTCCGGGCCGACCGCGCTGCCCGGGCGAATGTGTGCGAACGGACCCACCTGTGCGCCGGCGCCCACATCGCTGTCCTGAATCACCGACTGCACAATGCGGGCACCGTCCCCGACGCGCACGTTCCGCAACTGGGTATGGGGGCCAATCTCACAGCCAGCGCCAATCACCACGCGGCCTTGGAGGAGCGTACCGGGGTAGACCACGGTATCGGGCCCAATCTCGACGTCGACGCCGATGTACGTGTGTTCTGGGTCCAGGAGCGTCACACCGGACCGCATCCAAGTCTCGTTGATGCGCCGGCGCAAGATGGCTTCCACCGCTGCCAACTGCACACGGTCGTTGACGCTGGCGATTTCCTCCGCGTCCGCAACCTGCACGGGGACAGCGTCCGCCCCCCTGCTGCGCAAGATGGCCAGGGTGTCCGTCAGGTAATACTCTCCTTGGGCGTTGTCTGCCTTCAATTCGCCGACCGCCTGTACCAGGTCTGCGGTCCGGAAGCTGTAGATCCCCGTGTTGATGAGGCGAATCTGTTTCTCCGCCGGCGACGCGTCCTTTTCTTCCACGACGCGGTCGACGAAGCCTGCGTCGTCCAGCAGCACGCGCCCGAGCCCCGTCGGGTTGGCCACCTCGGCCGTCAGCACGCAGACCGCGGCGTTGTTGCGTTCCCGTTCGTCCATCAGCTGCCGGATGGTTTCCGCCTGAATCAGTGGGGCGTCCCCGTATAGGACAACCGTCGTATCTGAATCCGAGCGCAGCAGCGGCAGCGCACTCTGCACGGCGTGGCCGGTTCCCAGTTGTTCGACCTGAACCGCGACCTCTGCGCGGCCGGCAATGACTTCTTCCACCGACTCACGCTGTTGACCGACCACCACAATCACCTGGTCCAGTTCCAGCTGCGCGAGGGTGTCCAGGATGTGTAAAATCATCGGCTTGCCGCACACAGGATGGAGTACCTTGTGCAGCTTCGACTTCATTCGGGTCCCCAATCCCGCCGCCAGCACAATGGCGCTCTTGCCCACGTCATCGCCTCCAGGTCCACATTCGTTTTCAGTGTAACGAACGGGTTTCCCCATTGCAATGAATGGCAGAAGCCTCCACCCGCCCGCATGGGCATCGTTCAAAAAGGTTTCCCAAACGCAGGCCCGTACGCCGACGGCCGTCCGTAAACGCCCATCTCGGGACGGCTCCGCGGTGGCCCATTTTCAACATAAAAGGAGACCTGGCGGAAGTCCACCAGGTCTCGCAGGATGTCTTGGAAAGCCGTCTCCCGCCCGACACGGGTTGAGAATTGGCGGATGCCAATCAAGCGCAGGATGGCAACGAGCCATTCGGGCACGGTCAGCCCGCAGGCGGTCACGCGCTCGGTTGTGCCACTTCAGCCCGGTAGTACTCTTCGAGCACCGCTTCCTGTATCTTTTGCCGTGTCACCGAAGAGATGGGATGGGCAATATCACGAAATTCGCCGTCCGGCGTCTTCTTGCTCGGCATCGCGACAAACATGCCGTTGTTGCCGTCGATGACGCGAATATCGTGGACGACGAACTCGCTATCAATCGTGATTGATGCGATTGCCTTCATCCGTCCATCACTGTTGACGCGGCGCAGGCGGACATCCGTGATCTGCATCGCATTCACCACCCTTTGAACAGTCAAGATGTCTCGACTCTCAAAACAATCTATTCAACGTGCACCGAGCAATTCCTGCTTGTGTCGTTATAATTTTTAGAATTCACTTTCCGGCAACCGCTGCTGCTCGACAACATGCGAGGGGACCTGAACGTGGATCGTTCAGGTCCCCTCGCATGTTGGGCTTTCTTCCGCCCAGATTCCTCCATCCACTCAGCCTTTGTAGATGACCAGTTCAATCTCCACCTGCGCACCGCGGGGCAGGCCAGCAACCTGTACCGTGGAGCGCGCAGGGCGGTGTGCGCCGAAGAATGCGCCATAGGCCTGGTTCACCTTTTCAAAATCCGCCAGGTTCGTCATGAAGATGGTGGACTTGACCACCTGCTCCCGGCTCGCGCCGGCGGCCCGCAGTACCGCATCGAGGTTTGCCAGCACCTGCTGTACTTGGTCCTCAATCGTCCCATCCACAAACGACCCGTCCGGCCGCAGCGGAATCTGGCCCGACGTATAGATGAATGGTCCCACCTCGACCGCTTGCGCGTACGGCCCGATGGCTGCGGGCGCCTGATTGGTTTCAACCGTCTTCACGCGTCATCCACTCCTCCCAGTTGGTCTCACCTGCGCCCCACCCAAGATCCCGCCGGAGAGACGGCCGGGGCGACACCTTCTTGCAAATGTTCCAGAGAGAACAGCGCGGTGTAGGAGGGCACCAGCTTCACCGCCGGGTCCGCGGTCGCGGTGAAGACGGCCGTCCCGACCACCGTCGCGGCAAACTCGGACAGGAGTTGCACCACCGCCTTGGCCGTCGCGCCCGCCTTCATGAAGTCGTCCACCACCAAAGCGCGGGCCCGTTCCGGCATCGCGCGTTTGGAGATGGACATCGTCTGAATGCGCCGGCTCGATCCGCTGACGTAATGCACACTCACGACTGGTCCGTCGGTCACGCGGTGTTCCCGCCGCACAACCACCAGCGGGACGTGCAGGTAGCGGGCGGTCGCTGCAGCCAGTGGAATGCCCTTGGTCTCCACGGTCACCACCACGTCGACCGCCTCCTCCGCAAACGCCTCCGCAAACAGCAACCCGATGCGGTCCAGGACCAGAGGGTCTCCGAGCAGGTCCGACATGTACACGAACCCGCCCGCCAGCATGCGGCTCGGGTCGGCCAGCGCCTGCACCATCGCCTCCGCAAAAGAGATCCGCTCGGCCTCTGGAAGCCTGGGGGTGTAGCGGACGCCGCCGGCAGCACCTGGTGTGGACAGGACAGTCCCGCGGCCAGCGCTCTCGAGAACTCCCCGAATCTGCGCCACGTCCTCGCTGACGGACGACTTCGCAACGCCGAGGCGCGCGGCCAAGTCCGAGACCGACACGGTCTGCGACGGTCGCGTCAACAGTTCCTGGGCCACCCAGATGAGCCGGTCCGACTTCCGCACCAGGTCCCCTCCTCCCACTCCACTCAAAATATACCATACCCCTCAAGGGCGGACAGGCATCACACGAACCGACAGAGGTACACCTCTTTCATGAACCCCCGCAGACCGTTGTAGATGCGCTGCGCCTTGGCTTGGGTCGGCGCGAGCGCGAACAACGTCGGTCCGCTGCCGGACATGTACACGCGCTGGCAGGCGATCGTCTCCATCCGCTCGGCGTGCGCGGCAATCTCCGGATACAAAGCCTCCGCGACGTCGCGCAGGTCGTTTTGGACCGCCGCGCACAGTGCGTCAAAATCCGCCGCCTGCAGCGCCTGAACGACCTGTGAACTGGATGGAACAGGCCGAGGGCGCGGTTCCCCAACCGCGCGATAGACGTCGGCCGTCGAGACGAATACAGGGGGCCGTAACAAGACTGCCCACACGCGCAGGTCGTGATGGACCCGCTGCAACCGCTCTCCCCGCCCAGTCGCCACCGCGCACCCGTTGTACACGCAGAAGGGGACGTCTGACCCGACCGACGCCCCAATCTCCGCCAGCTCCGCCGGCGTAAAGCCGGTACCCAGCAATCGGTTGAGCCCTCGCAACACAGCCGCCGCGTCCGCCGAGCCCCCGCCGAGGCCAGCCGCGATGGGAATCCGTTTCTCAATCCCGATGGTCACCGCCCGCCGCACCTCTGCATGACCCAGAAAGGCTCGAGCCGCTTGGTACGCCAGGTTCCGCTCGTCGAGCGGCATTTGCGTCGATGACGATTCAATTCGGATACTGTCGCCGGGCTCCGCCGCGAGCCACACCGCATCCGACAGGTCGACCGACTGCAGAACCATATCCACTTCGTGGTACCCGTCCGGGCGTTCGCCCAGGACGTCCAAACTCAGGTTGACCTTTGCATACGCCCGTTCCAGCAGCACTCCCAATCCCACCTCACGGCACCAGGTGTCAAGGCCGCCTCGGCCAGACACCCGCAGGCAAAACGGGACGGGTCATCCTGCGTCTGAACGAAGGATTCCCGTCCCTTCATCCATCTTCTAGAATGCTGCCTGCAGGTGTCCGCGTCAAGCGCACAGCGGTCACCTGGGTACCGCCCTACAGAGGAAGGGCGATGGACCGAGAGAGCGCGGAGAACGGCGTCGCCACCGCCTCCGCACCGAGGGCCGTGGCAGCAGCAGACGCAGGTTGCAGCTGTTCGTAGAACAGGACCACGATGTCTCCGGATTGCGCGGACTGAGCCGCGGCCTGCAGCGCCTCCGTCTCCGACAGCAGGACCGTGAGCGGTTTGTGCGGCGCCAACCGCCGGATTTCACCGGCCATCAGCGCAGCAACCTCGCCGTCGTTCCGGCCACGCTTGTCGACATCCTCCTTGACCACCAGCTCGTCGAACACCTCCGCGGCCACCGCCGCCGCTTGTCGCACCACGTCGTCCATCCGGTCACCGGGAACCCCGACGACACCAATCAGCCGGCGGTGCGGGAGCTGCGCCAACCACTCGCCGATACGGCGGAACCCGTCTGGGTTGTGGCCGTAATCGAGGACCAGATGAGCGCCACTTGGCAGCCGGTAGACCGTGCATCGCCCAGGATTGTGCACCTGCGCATCAAAACTGGCCAGGCCGCTCGCAATCTGAGCGCGCGTACATCCCAGTGCCCGCAGGGCCGCGGCTGCAGCGAGGGCGTTTTCAACGTGGAATTTCGCCGTCCCGCCCATCGTCAGCGGAATCTCTGCAACCGGGCAGATGCGCCAGGTCAGGTTGCCGCGCGCTTCCACCATCCACCCATCCGCGACGTAAAACCCGGTTCCGCCCAGCGCCAGGTGCCGCTGCAGTACCGGATTGGCAACATCCAGGGCAAAGTACACGACCTTTGCCGTGAAACGGCTGGCCATCGCGACCAGGTGCGGGTTGCCGACATTCAAGACGACACTCCCACTCTCGTCCACACACTCGCCGACCAGCGACTTGACGTGAACCAAATCTTCGATGGTGTCGATGCCGTCCTGGCCGAGGTGGTCTGGGCTGATGTTGGTCAACACCGCGACGTTCGCCTTGTCGTACGCCAGCCCGCCGCGGACGATGCCTCCGCGGGCGGTCTCCAAGACCGCCACTTCGACAGCGGGATCGGACAACACCATCCGAGCACTGTACGGTCCGGTCATGTCGCCAGCAGCAATCTGCCGACCACCAATCCACACGCCGGAAGTGGTCGTCATCCCGACCGTGCGCCCAGTGGCCGTCTGGAGGGCATGTGCAATCAGTCGGGTGGTGGTGGTCTTCCCGTTGGTCCCCGTCACGGAGACGATGGGGATTCGGCCTGTACCGCCGCCGGGGAACAGGTGGTCGAGGATGGCCGCGGCGACAGGGCGCGGAGCACCGAACGAAGGGTGGTGATGCATGCGAATGCCTGGCGCAGCGTTCACCTCAATCACGTAGCAAGCGGGCTTGGAGGCCGCCAGCGGTTCAGGAATCATCACGTCGACCCCACACACGTCGAGCCCGATGACGCGGGCGGCCCGCTCCGCGATATCCCGTACAGCCGCGGACACCTCGTCCGTCACGTCAATCGCCTGCCCGCCCGTCGAGAGGTTGGCGCTCTCGCGCAAGAGGACGCAGCTTCCGGAAGGCGGCACGGAGTCCAAGGTCAGGCCTTGTTTTCGCAGGGTTTGCCGCACACCTTCGTCCACGCGGATACGGGTGAGGGGCTTCTCGTGGCCGTCCCCCCGCAGCGGATCTTGATTCGCCCGGTCAATCAATCCTGCCACGGTGGACGCGCCATCGCCGTACACCATCGCGGGCAGTCGCTCACTTGCAGCGGTGAACCGACCGCCCACGACGAGGCACCGCACGTTTCGGCCTGGAATATGCGTCTCGACAATCGCGCGGTTGGAGAATTCCCGGGCCGTCTGGAACGCATCGCGAACCTGCTCGGCACTGCGACAGTCGAGCGTGACGCCGCGCCCCTGGCTGCTATCGAGCGGTTTGACCACCACCGGTCCGCCCATTTGATGAAAGATCTCAACGGCTGCCGCTGCGTCGCATGCGACCGCGCCCTCAGGGACTGGAACCCCGGCGTCGGACAAGAGCTGCTTGGTCAACTGTTTATCGCACGCGATATCTACGGCGACGGCTGACGTTTGGTCTGTGATGGTGGCCTCGACCAGGCGCCGTTTGGAGCCCCATCCGAGTTGCAAGAGGCTGCCGGAGGTCAGGCGCCGTACGGGGATGTTGCGCCGGACGGCTTCGTCGACAATGGCCCGGGTGCTCGGCCCGAGGGCTGTCTTGGCCAAGATCCGCTGTGCTTGCGCCAAGGTTCCGTCAAGGTCGAAGGTCGCCCCGTCACGGAGCACGTCTTCCACGAGCGCCAACGCAGCGAACAGGAGGAACTTCTGGCACTCAAACTCCTGGCACTCGACGACCATGTCGTACACGCCGGCCGGCCCGACGTAGACGGTCTTTCCGTAATGGACGTCCAAGCCGCTGAGGGCCGCGAGTTCGATGGCCGTGTGCTCCACCACGTGCCCGAAGTAGGTGCCGCCGTACAGCCGTTCCACGAAGCCGCCCGGCCGCCCTTTTGCACAGTGGTGATCTCGCAGTCCAGGTAGCCGCTCCAACAGCCGTTCGGCAAAGCCAGGGTAATCGACCGTCTCCTGCTCCGTCTCCTGCTCCAGGTCAATGCGCCCGACGAGGATGGGTTTTCGGATATATACGTTCGGTCCATCAACGTGACGCACCGATGAGATCCTCATTTCGTCAGCTCCTTGTGTTCTGCATGCCAACGTTCCCAGTCCGTGATGGGCTGGCGGGCGTGCAAGTCAAAACCGTAGCCGTCCGGCAGGATGTGCAGCTGGATACCACACAGTGCAAGCGACTCATCGGCAGCGACTGTGCCGAGGTTGGAATGCGTCAAGGCCCCGGCATCGACCACGCTGACCGCACCACTGCCGAGAACTCGGAACACTGTCCCTTCGACAATGACGGCCGTGTCTTCGTCAATCCCGAGGCCCAGGTGATGCGGGTATTGGGCCACCGCCGAAACCAAGCGGCCGACGCGGCCGCGCTGAGCGAAGTGCTGATCAACCACGGCCCCTTCCAAAAACTCCATTCCCGGAGCCATGTTCACCACGCAGATCCGCGGGTTGGTCTCCCCCTCACCGTCGACAATCATGGTGCTTGACATCATCGAGGCACCGGCACTCGTGCCCGCCAGCGGCACACCAGCGCGCAGCGCCGCGTGCAGCGCCGCGTCTATCCGCGTTCCACCGAGCAGTTTGGTGATCCGCAACTGGTCTCCACCCGTAAAGAAGATGCACGTCGCGTCGCGCACAAATTCGACCGCACTGTCGCGGTTCGCCGCCTCGCGCGCGGATACGTCAAACGTGCGTACGTCCTCTGCGCCGAGCCGCTTGAATACCTCGACGTAGTCCATCCCGACCTCAATCGGCAGCTCCGTCGCCACGGTCATCACGAGCACCCGGGCATGGCGACCACCGCCTATCTCTAGAAACTTTCGCAAGATGCGGCACTCACCGGTTTTGTCCTCGGCCCCTCCGATGATAATCAAGGGACCCTTTCGCCGATGCACAGACTGCTACCCCCCTGTTGTCCAACAACCCACTTGCCCACGTTAGGTTTTTCCAATCACCGGAAGTCCTATACCCGCATCCAGGCGTCACCGTCCGCTATCGAAAATAGCCGGGGGCGTGCCCCGGCTGTGCCGCACATCTGATTCCGTCGCGTTGGTGGAACTACCCTTGCTGTTTCGCGAGAGCCTGCTCCGCGATTTCGATGGCGCGTTTGACCATGTTGCCTGCATCGCGCGTGGTGATGCCACCCCAGCCTTCACGCGCAACGGTGTCGTAAAACCCCAGCTCCTTGGCGAGTTCGACCTTGAAAGCTTCGGACATGGTCCCTCCACGTCGTCCCATCGCTCAACAGCTCCTTCCTAGATGTGCCGGCGCGTGTAGTATGCGCGGGTCCGCCCTTTCGCAACCGCCCGAGCCCCAGGTCTGTACGCAAAAAAGCAGCCTGTATCCCTTCAGGCTGCCGGAAAGACGATGCAATTGTCCCGACGCGCCGCGCTGGCATCCAGCTCGGCTTCATCAGTGGATTCCATCAAGCGAACGGCACGAGTCTACTGGTGGCTATACGTCACGCGAATGTTTGACCCGTCCTTGCACAGCATGAGTTCTACAGTCTCGGTCAACACGTCCGCGTAACTGTAAGACACGCGCTTGAACGACCCATCGGGCGGGTCCAGTTTCACGACAAAGACGGAAGGGTACGTCTCTTCGAGCACACCCATCCGTTCAATCGTCTTTCTCCGGCCACCATTGGCCCGGAGCAACACCCGTTCCCCAATCAGTTCGTCCAAGCTTCGCTTGATGTCGTGGAGCGCATTTCTTGGCAACACACACCACCTCTTTCCGAATATTAATGTAGCACGGAATGAGGGGCGTGTCAATAAGGTCATTTATTATAGCAACGGCCATTTCGGGGTGTCAATGGGTCCCTGTATATTTCTCGAGAAAACGGTTTTGCGGCGCCACGTCTCGACAAATTGCGCTTTCGTTCGCCTCACCGGATGCTCAATAGATGGACCTCGGAAGCCCAATCCGATATTTGCCACGACTTTCCAAACCACCGACTCCATCTGTTCCTGTGAACGTGGAGCGTACCACGTCGTAGACGTTGACCGTCTCGTTGATGGGCGTGAAGGCAATCTTTTCCGCGATGAAGACAGGGTCCAGCGCGTGAATCATAATCCGCTGCGGCGAGCTGGCGAAGTTCGCCCCGGCGTCCAGGATGGCTTCGTAGTGGGACTGACAGGCGCCGGCGATGATCACCAGTTCATCCATACTCCGCATGTGTTTGCGCGCCGCTGCGACCGTTTTGACGAAGTGACCGGAGTTTCGGTAGTTGGAGAGGTCGGAGAGGTCTTTGCCTTTGCGAATGACCCCGTCGTGCCCGGTGATGATGAGGATGTCCGGCTCATACTGTTCGAGCAACGCGGTAACCGCTGTCGGCATCTCCGCCTCCAACACGTGCCGCCCAATCGCCCGGATGCCGAGTTCCTTGTACATGTTTAAGCATTTCTGTAGGTATGACCCGTCTCCGTCCAAGTGGAGAACCCGCCCGGGCCGTTCAAAAAAATCCGGTTCAGAGTGAAACCGCGCTTCTTTGCGCAAACACCGCTTCTCAAAGTCGACCGCACGCCGCGAGCGCACCAGGCGGAGGCACTCGTCTTCCACGCGGTGTCTGGTCTCTTCAAACCGCTTTTGATCCGATTCCGTCACCGACACGAGGTCCTCGAGCGGCGCATCGGCCATCAGGCGGACATCCACACCTTTCAGGATGGCAACGCCGGACGCTTCGTCCACCTCGACAATTACGAAGCAGACGTCGCTCCCGTAGGAACTCCTTGTCACCAGGTCGCCGGACTTCCACAAGTTCAGATCCCTCCCCGGTTAGCCCTTCGCCACAGCATATGCCCGGGTGAGCCAGGCGTGACGAACCGGGAACCCGGCGGATGAACGACACAGCGCCGGCGAACGCCCCTTCCTCGCCGGCACGCAAGCACGAGGTGGTCAGTGCTTCGTGTACCGATCTGCCACCTTCGACGCACAGTACGCGTCGGGTTTAATCTTGGCAGCATACCCGTTCTGCGTAATCCACGATACGAGCTCGCTGACCATCTGGCGAGTCGCACCGCGCTCCCCGATGTCGAGGTGCACCTCGACCGGGCAGCGGCCGACTTCGGCGCCGAGGTGTTCGGACAACAGCGCGCCGGTCTGCAGAGAGTAGGTCGCTTCGAGCAACATGCGCTGGCGCAAGGAATACACGTGCGCTTGCTGTTCCCGGTGAACATAATAGCGGCCGCCCTGCCCCACGTGGTGGACAATGACAGCCGTGACGAACGTGACCGATTTCGCTGCTGGTTTCGCCTGTGAGTCGGTGCCGACCATAATCCGGTACTCATCCCGTCGACCACTGCAGACCTCCGCCAGTACGTCGGAGGCCATCTCCTCCGCCGTCATCACCCCCCGGCTGGGACTGCGGAACGTCCAGGTCACGGCTCACCCCTCCTCGTCACGCATTTCCACGCCCGCGCCACAGCAGCGAACTCCTCCAGGGAGAGCGTTTCGCCGCGGCGTACCGGCGCAATGCCGGCCTGTTCCAACATCGCCGTACACACCGGTTTGCAGAGGCCCAGACCTTGCGACAGGTTGTTCAACAGCGTTTTGCGGCGCATGGAAAAGGCTGCCCGGACTACGCGGAACAGTTCCTCAGCGGACACGCCCGACACCGGCGGCTCCACCCGCATCGTCAACCGAACCACTGCGGATTCGACGTCTGGCGACGGCATGAACGCGCCGGGCGGCACGCGCAGGATACGCTCTACCTCTGCATAGTATTGTACCGCAAGTGTGAGTGCTCCGAAGTCTTTGCCACCCGGCTTGGCTGCCATCCGGTCGGCGACTTCCCGCTGTACCATCACGATGATCTGCGCGATGGGAAGGCCTGCCTCCAATAGGCGAAACAAGATCGGCGTCGTAACGTAGTACGGCAGGTTCGCAATCACACGGACGCTGTCGCAGCCTTCGAAGTGCTCACGCCAGAGGGCGGCGAGATCGACCTGCAAGAAGTCACCGTACACGACCTCCACGTTGGGAAAGGGCGCCAGCACACGTTCCAAGACCGGCCGCAGCGAAGCGTCCTTCTCAACCGCCACGACGCGACCGGCGACGGCGGCCAGCCGCTGCGTGACGACCCCCGCGCCTGGGCCCACCTCCAGCACGCCGGCGGTGGATGTCAGGTTCGCAGCCTGGATAATCTGGTCGAGGACGTGTTGGTCGACCAAAAAGTTCTGTCCCAACTGTTTCTTGAACGAGAACCCCGCCTCGCGCAGAACCTGTGCCAGCACGGAGGGGCGTTGGATGGCGAGAACCCCCGCGGCGAACTGTTCAGTCATGCGGCAACTCCCTTTCCAGATGTCCGATTGCGGCTGCCCATTCGTCGCGTGTCACGCGAAGTGCATTCAACTTCCGAAGAAAGGCCTTCGCGTTCCCGTATCCAATCCCGAGTGCTTCTCCCACCAACTGCCGGCGCAGTGCGGCGTTCGGACCCTGAGCCAAGCCCGCCGCAGTGAGGTCCGCCAGGGTAAAGGCCGGTGCCTCCCCGTTCGACGGACGGTCCGGTGGCACCGCCGCATCGCGGGCCGCCAGCAGCGCCCTGCGGATGGCTTCGGGCGTCGCGTGTTCGACGCCCACCTTGCCGTCGCCGAGAGCGGCGCGCTTCGCAAGGAACGCGTGCTTGCAACCGGGGACATCGCGGTCCACCCGGCGGCGGATCCGCTCACCCGGACCATCGGGATCGGTGAACACAATCACGCCCCGGACCGCCGCGGCCCGCTGCAACTCCAGCACCGTCCGCCGGGCCACTCGTTCGCCGCCGAGCACCCAGACGTCGGCCCGAACGGCCCGTTCGACGGCTTGGCGGTCGTGCAGCCCTTCGACCACCACAAGTTCTGCTAGTACAGGACGGTCGTCAGCCACGCGCGTCAACCCCCGCCCGCAAGCGCGGGAACAAGCGGTGCGCGTTCTCCGTCGTCGCCCGCGCAACGTCATCGAGTGATGTACCGCGCAGCTCGGCCAACCGCTCCGCCACCAGGCGAACCCGCGCCGGTTCGTTGCGCTTGCCCCGGAACGGATGCGGCGACAGGTACGGTGCGTCGGTTTCCACGAGCAGCCACCGGTCATCCACCCCAGCCGCGGTCTCCTGAACCGCCCGAGCGTTGCGAAAGGTCACTGGACCGCCGAATGAGATGTAAAATCCGCGGGCGATGCAGCGGTTGGCTGTCTCGAGCGTGTCCATGAAGCAGTGCATCACCCCGCGCAGTTCAGCCGGCGCCGATTCCACCCGGGCCACCGTGTCTGCCGTCGCGTCCCGGTTGTGGACAATCACCGGCAGGTCCATTTCGGCGGCAAGCGCCATCTGTGCCGCAAACACTTCCTGTTGAACCGGCCGCGGAGCGACGTCCCAGTAGTAGTCGAGCCCAATCTCGCCGATGGCCACCACCTTGTCGTGCCGCGCGTAGGCACGCACTTCGTCCAGCCACCCCGCGGGCAGGTCTGCCAACGACTCCGGATGCACGCCGACCGCTGCGTACACTTGGGGGTACCGTTCCGCCAACCGCAGGACCTTTTCGGAGGTGGGCAGGTCAACCGCTGGGACGACGAACTGATCGACCCCAGCGGCCGCTGCCCGCTCCAGCACCGCATCCACGTCTTCGGCGAAGGCGGGGTCCGCGAGGTGGCAGTGTGTGTCAATCAACATATACCGCCCTCCCCTGCGCCGACGGTGAGCGACGGGCACCAGCCGTTCACTTGACGATGGCTCCGTTCGGCATCTCAGGCGGCACCGTCGCCAGCTTCAGTGTGCCCTCGTGCGAGGCGGCCAATATCATCCCGTTCGACTCCACACCGCGCAGCTTGACAGGTTTCAAGTTCGTGACCACAATCACCTTTTGGCCGACCAGCGCTTCGGGCTGAAAATGCTGTGCGATGCCGGAGACAATCTGCCGCGTCTCCGCCCCCAGGTTGACCATCAGCCGCAGCAGTTTATCGGCCCCGGGAACCCGCTCAGCCAGTTCCACCTGACCAACGCGCAGCTCCACCTGGTCGAAGACGTCGATGCCAATCCGCGGCTTGCCTCCAACCTCGGGCGGGCCTCCACTCGGGGTTAATCCGGTTGCATTCTGCGCCGCTGGCTTGGCTGCAGCAACCGGGGCCGACTGGGATGGGCCTGGTTGATTCGGCTCGGCTGCGGTTGTTCCGCTGGACGGAGCTCGGCCCTTGTTCGCGAGGGCGCCGAGCGCCTCCAGTTCCGCCTCGACGTCGAGGCGAGGGAACAGCGGATCTCGCTGCGCCACGGCCCGACCTGCCGCGCCAGTGCCAAACCGGCGAAGGCTCTCCCACGTCGTCTGTTCCGGCTCCACGCTGTACTGGGCCCAGATCTGTTCTGCGGTTCGCGGCAAGAACGGGGCAACTAGTACGCTGGCGTAGCGGATGGCTTCCGCGATGGTGTACATCACCGTCTGCAGGCGCTCGCGCTCTCCCGCCTTGTTCAGCGCCCACGGTGCTGCTTCATCGATGTACTTGTTTGCGCGCCCAATCAGCGACCAGATACTGCCGAGGGCCAGCGAGAACTGCATGTCGTCCATGTGCTGCTCGACTTCGGCCACGGTCTGTTCGCAGAGCGCGGCGAGATCTCGTTCCAGCGGTCCGAACGCGCTGGACGCCGGTACGGCACCGCCGACAAACCGGTGCATCATCGCTGCCGAGCGGTGCACGAGGTTGCCGAGATCGTTCGCCAGGTCGTAGTTGAGGCGCTGCACCAGCGATTCCGGCGTAAACACACCATCTTGCCCGAACGGGATCTCGCGCAGCAGGAAGTAGCGGATGGCGTCGCTCCCGTACCGGGCAATCAGCAGTTTCGGGTCAATCACGTTGCCCTTGGACTTGCTCATCTTGCCGTCCCGCATCATGAGGAACCCGTGGCCGTACACCTTCTTCGGCAGCGGCAGGCCGAGTGCCATCAGGATGATGGGCCAGTAGATGACGTGGAAGCGCACAATCTCCTTTCCGACAAAGTGCACGTCCGCCGGCCAGTAACGTTCAAACTTCGCCTGCATCTGTGGGTCGTCCGAACCGTACCCGATGGCGGTGATGTAGTTGGTCAGGGCATCGAGCCACACGTACACGACGTGTTTCGGGTCGCGCCGTACATGAATCCCCCAGTCAAACGAGGTGCGAGAGACGCACAGGTCCTTCAGGCCGGGTTTGATGAAGTTGTTAATCATTTCGTTTTTCCGCGACTCCGGTTGGATGAAGTCCGGGTGCGCGTCGTAGAAGGCGAGCAATCGGTCGACGTACTTGCTCATCCGGAAGAAGTAGCTCTCCTCCCGGACGAACTGCACCTCGCGGCCGCAGTCGGGGCATTTCCCGTCAACCAACTCGCGCTCTGACCAGAACGACTCACACGGCGTGCAGTACCAGCCTTCGTAGTCGGAGAGGTAGATATCACCCTGGTCAATCAGCCGTTCAAACAACGCTTCCACCACGCGCGTGTGGCGCTCCTCTGTCGTGCGGATAAAGTCGTCGTAGGAGATGTCGAGCTTCGCCCACAGGTCCTTAATCCACGCGATAATGCCGTCGAGGAACTCGTGCACATCTTGACCGGCCTGTTCCGCACGCTGCTGAATCTTCAACCCGTGTTCGTCTGTACCCGTCAGGTACATCACGTCGAATCCCCGCATGCGTTTGTAGCGAGCCAGCGCGTCCGCAGCCACGGTGGTGTACGAGTGGCCGATGTGCAAAAAGTCGTTCGGGTAGTAAATCGGTGTTGTGATGTAAAAGGTCGGCCGCGTCAAGTCCATCCCTCCTGTGTCAACCCCCGTCCAAGACCCGCACCAAACGCGAAAAAACCCGCCCCTTCGTGGGACGGGTTGAACCCGCGGTACCACCCAACGTTCGCCCGGGGACTGGACAAACGGCCTCAGTCCTCCAGTGCGCGCCTCGCCTCGACAGTGCACAGATGCGCCCTGCCGGCCGTCCGCTAACGGGAACGCCCCGCGCGCGCCTCACGTTTCGCTCGACGCGCGAATCTCCGGAACCATACTCCCCGGTGCCCGTTCCGTCGGCTCGCACCCAACCCGACTCGCTGTGGGGGAGCATCCGGGTACACATTCCTTCATCGATCTCCGATGGTGTTGTCTGCGTGCTGAACGGTGGAGCTTTGGTTCAATATAGCAACCGGCTGCAGTGCTGTCAACAATTTGGAACGTCCCCTGCCGGCCGCCCGGTACGCACCCGGCTGTACACCGCGCGTTTCGCCTCGCGACCGTCAGAAAGCTCCAGCGACCATTCGAATAGGATTGACAACGCTGAGAAATTTATGAACACGCAACAGATACCTTTCCAAAATGCATGTGATCAGTTATATTATAGCCAATTCAAGTTTTTGCATGCGTTGATAGTCAATGCCTTGACAGCCAACGCAAAGTGACAAAACGTCAGTTTGTCGCAAGTCAGGTTACAGAAATGGATTAAATTTGAAGGGGTGCTGTACAGTGAAGTCTACTGGCATTGTCCGCAAGGTCGACGAGTTGGGGCGCGTCGTCATTCCCATCGAGCTGCGGCGTACGCTCGGCATCGGGGAGAAGGACGCACTGGAGATCTATGTCGACGGGGACCGCATCATCCTGAAGAAGTATGAGCCCGCCTGCATCTTCTGCGGCCAGGCGGACGAGATCATCCACTTCAAGGGAAAGAACATCTGCCCGGCCTGCATCGCGGAGATGAGCGCGAAGTAAGCAGTGGGTTGTCCTTTTTGTTCCAGGGTCGCGTGAGCGGCCCTGGTTCGCGTCGCGTCTTGTTGACATAGCCCGGCACCGCGGGCGCTGTGCCTGCCCTTCGACTGCAGGACGCCCTCTATTCGATGTCGCTGTGCGCACCTGCTTTCGTCTCGTCGTAGAGCGATTTGCGGCGAACGCCAAAGGCTTCCGCCACCGCTTGAACCGCGGAGCGGTGCGTGTCTCCCTGCGCCATCCGGCGCCGCACCTCCGCGACTGCCGCTTGCAGCTGGGCGTCTTGCCCTGTCAATTCAGCATGGTCCGCAGCGGTTCCGGGGTCGCTCGTGGCCACTTCTGCAGAACCCGGCCCCACCACGACGACATACTCCCCCCGTGCGCCGGTGCGTTGAATCTCGGCGAGCACGTCCGCCGCAGTGCCGCGCAGAAATGCTTCGTACCGCTTCGTCAGCTCGCGGGCCACGCACACCGGACGGTCGGGCACCACGTCGCACAGCTCCCCAAACGTCCGTTCCAACCGATGCGGCGCCTCGTAGAACACAAACGTCCAGCCCGTCGCGGCAGCCTGGCTCAATGCGGCACGTAGAGCCGCTTTGTTCCGCGGCAAGAACCCCAGAAACGTGAACGGCACGGGCGCCACACCGCTCGCCACCAGTGCTGCCAGCACCGCGCTCGGTCCCGGCACCGGCACGACCGGCACGCGGTGCGCGATGGCCAGGTCAACCGCCGTTGCTCCCGGGTCGGAAACCAATGGGGTTCCGGCATCCGAGACGAGCGCAACCTGTTTGCCGTCTCTCCAGGCGGAAAGGAGCGCTTCGGCCCGAGATGCCGCGTTGTGTTCATGGTAACTCCACAGCTCGGGCGGGTGGATGTCGTACCGGGAGAGGAGCTTTCGCGTCTGGCGCGTGTCCTCCGCCGCGACGATGTCGACGGACCGCAGCGTCTCGAGCAGGCGCTCCGAAACGTCGGACAGGTTGCCGATGGGGGTACTGCAGACGAACAGCTTCGCACCGGTCTCTTCGAAGCTGTACACTTCGCGCGTCATGGCTCACCCCTGCCCAGGGCGCTGCGCGCGCTCATTTGCTCAGGAATCCCATGCAAAACAAGCATTCTCCCTCAGTGCGCAAACTGCCGTAGCGCAGATTGCAGATGTGGAACCCCTCTTCGTAGATTCGCGCGAGGTTCTCGAGGCCGTCCACTGACGGAGTCGTTCCACGGCCTGCGGCGCTCGCCTGCCAACGTTCGTTCTCCTGCTGCAGGCGCTGATTCTCCTCAATCAGTTCCTGGATTTTCTGCTTCAGGGACCCGAGCTCTACGTACAGGTCCCCAATCCGCTCCTCCAGGTTCGCCACTTGCACAAACAACGATTGGCGGTCCATCCTGTCACAACCTCTTCCGTCCGGCGAGCGCCTGCGGCGGCGAACCGCGCACGGTACAGCCGCCCGGCACAACCGCTGCGGGCCGTGATGTCACCGTCTAGAGGACGACGCCGGTTTCCTGGTACCCTTCATTCTCAAACTTCAGGCAACACATCAGACGGCCACAGAGCCCAGAGATTTTGGAAGGATTGAGCGACAAACTCTGGTCCTTCGCCATGCGGATGGACACGGGGTCAAACTCACCCATCCAGGTACTGCAACACAGGAGCCGGCCACAGGGGCCAATCCCGCCGAGCATCTTGGCTTCGTCGCGAACGCCAATCTGGCGCAGTTCAATCCGCACCCGAAAGACCGCCGCCAGGTCCTTGACCAGTTCGCGGAAGTCGACACGCCCGTCCGCCGTGAAATAGAAGATGAGCTTGTTCCGGTCGAACGTGTATTCCGCATCCACCAGTTTCATCTCGAGCTGATGCCGCTGCACCTTCTCGCGAAACACCTTCGTGGCTTCCTGCGCTCGCCGGGCGTTGTCCGCCACCACCTTGGCGTCCTCAGCGTCCGCTACGCGGATAACCTGCTTGAGCGGTAGGACGACCTCGTCCTCGCCGACCTGCTTCGGGCCGACGACCACCGTCCCGTACTCGATGCCGCGCGCAGTCTCGACAATCACGTGACCGCCCCGTTCGATGTTCAACCGTCCGGGATCAAAGTAGTAGATCTTCCCCGCTTGCCGGAAGCGCACACCGATGACGCTATACAATTTGGAAGACCTCCTGTATGCGAATGCACATCTGCTCAAGGTTGAGCAGTGCACCGACGTTCGAAGTGAGCCGACGTTTGCTGTCCAGCACCACGCCGAGGGCAGCCAGAAGCTGTTCCGCCCGAGCGAGGCGCCCGTGGGCAGCGAGGCGCGCTCCCTCGCTTTCAAACATGACAAATTCCGTCTCGCCAACCTGTGTATGCAAAACGTCCCTCAACCACAGGGACAGCACGTGCAGTACGACGGACACGCTGGCTCCTTCACTGATGCGAAGCAGATCTGCCGCCAGTTCCAACGGCGGCCGACGGCGGGCCAACAATGTCTCCGTCCATTGTATCACCGGCTCCAAGACCCCCGCAAACACCGCTGGGTCCCCCGATGAATCGTTGGAACTCGACGACTCGGCCGCAGGAAGCGGGTTGGCCTCGGCAGGGTCCGGCGCACCGACGGCCTCGACGGAGAGGTCGTGCGCCGCTTGCCGCGCGTCCGACGCGTTCGTCTCCGGCCTCTCCAGCGGCAGCGGGTCGTCCCAGACCGCACTGCCGGCACCAAGGCGGTAGAGGAAGCAGCGCGACCGGATGGTGGGGAGGACACGGCCTTCGCTCTGGGCACACAGCAGCGCCATCACTTGCGGCTGCGGTTCCTCCAACGTCTTCAGCAGCCGGTTCGCAGCCGCTGGGTTCAGCTGGTCCACAGCCTCCAGGACGTACACGACCCGACTCCCGTGCGCCTTACGCGTGATGCGCGCTTGCAGTTCTTCAATTTGCGCCGTCCGGACGCCGGTTTTGCCCGCCGGCGCCAGGCGCAGAAAATCCGGTTGATTGCCGTTATCCATCTGCCGGCAGGACACGCACGTCCCGCACGGTGCTGTCGAACCCGTGCACAGGAGCATTTTCGCGAAGAATTCGGTGAAGTGGCGCGTTACAGGTGCCGTACCGACGAACAGGAGCGCGTGAGGAAGTTCGCCAGCGACGAGTTGCTGGTACAGCCCGTCCATCACGGGCCCGTGCACAGGCCACGCCGCAGCCGGGAGCCATCCGGCGGCGCGCCCGCGCGCACGGCTGTTCAGAACCGACTCAGTACTGTTCAAACCGCTCGACATCCAAGACGAAAATCGTGGCCCCTCCGACCTGCACGCTGACCGGGTACGGGACGTAGGACTCCACTTGACTGCCCATCGGCGACATCGGCGTCACGACCTGCTCCCTCGACCGGCAACTCGTTCGAATGAGCGACAAAACCTCCGGCACCCGCTCTTCATCTGTACCAATTAGAAATGTCGTGTTGCCGGCGTGCAAAAACCCACCCGTACTCGCCAACTTCGTCGCGCGCACGCCCGCCTGAATGAGGTTTTGCGCCAGTTTCGGGCTGTCCTTGTCCTGCACAATCGCGATGACCATCTTCATACCCATTCACCGTCCCTTCGCTCGCTTCCGCTTCGTGCCCGTCGCCACTCCAGCCGGAGCGCCGCCGAGACCGCTGTGTTCAAGATCCCAGTCCATACCGATTCGCGACAATCGCCCAGATCTCCTGCTCGAGTTCGTCGACCGCGCGCCCAGCGTCCAGCACCTGAACGCGCTCAGGGGCCCGTCTGGCAATCTCCAAAAAGGCGTTGCGCACCTTTTCAAAATAATCTACGCTGCGTTGCTCAATTCGGTCCGGGTTCTGACCAACGCGGTGTTGAAACACGCGGGTCCGGCTCGTATCGACCGTGACGTCGAGCAGAAAGGTCAAATCTGGCTGCCGGCCCCGCGTGGCGAAATCGTTGATGGCCTGAACAGCGTCCTCACCCAGTCCCAGCGCGGCGCCCTGGTATGCGATGCTCGCGTCCACATACCGATCACAAATCACCCACTGCCCCGCGGCCAACGCCGGCTCTATCACCTGATGGAGCAATTGGGCGCGCGAAGCTGCGTACAACAGCGCCTCCGTGCGCGGGCCGAGGGCGGTTTGTGCCGGATCGAGCAGGAGTGCGCGCAACTCGTCCCCAATCTTGGTCCCGCCTGGCTCGCGCGTCACCACCACGGTTTCCCCGCGCGCCGCGATACGCGCTTTCAGCCGAGCGATTTGGGTGCTCTTTCCCGCACCATCCAGCCCTTCGAACGTGATGAACACGCCATCTCCTCCTCGTTCAACCGGACGTGTGCCCTCCCCGTGGGCCGTCGGCCGCCACCTGTACACAGCCTTCCGGGTCCATCCCGATGACCGGCGTCCCCGCGCGGTACAGCGCCGAGAGGAGTGCCGCAGCGCCCGTGGAGATCTCCTGACCCGGCAAGAGCACAGGCACACCAGGGGGATACGGGACCACCATCTCCGCAGCCTGTTCGCCAGCACATGCCGACAACGGTACGCGCCGGCGCGGCACCGCGACCAGTGCCCGCGGCGGGCGCTGCAGCGTCACCGCCGCTTCCGTAGACGCGCGCCACAGGTCCAGCCACGCCGGGCGAAGTCTCACCTGCGCCTGCGCCGCCTCGCCCGCATCCCTTCGGGTACAGGCGTTCCCGCTCCAGCCACGCGGGCGCGCCCAACCCGCCGGCCACACGCCGAAGTCCGCCAAGAGACCGAGCAGCCCGCGCAGTTCCTCGGCCGCGATGTCGAGCGGCAGCATGCAGAGCACCCCGAGCGGATTCGCGTACTCCACGTAGCGGCCCGCTGCGGCCAAGGACTGTTCCAAAGCCTGGCTCACCGGGGTCGATCCGGTGGGCAGCCACAGCCGAAACGGATCCCGTTGCCCGTCGACGGGCGCGCCCTCCGCTGCCAGTGCCTGAAGGGCGCGCGACACCACCGGCCGCGCCGACGTGCGCAGCCACGCCTGGGCCGCGTCGAGCGACGCGAGCAGCAGGTACGAAGGGCTCGTCGTCTGGACTGTCCTCAGGGCTTCTCGCAGTCGATCTTTATCCACTCTGGACCCGGACCGGTGCACCCAAGCGGTCTGCGTGAGTGCGGGCAGCGTCTTGTGGACGCTCTGGATGACCACGTCCGCGCCCTCGGCCACACTGTGCGGTGGCAGATGAGGATGCAGGCCGAAGTGCGCGCCGTGCGCTTCATCGACAATCAGGGGGACGCCGTGCGCGTGAGCGACAGCCGCCAACGCGGCCACCGGGGCCACCCGGCCCGTGTAGACCGGAGAGGTGACAAACACCGCTGCGACGTCCGGGTGCTCGTCGAGCACCTGATGGATTGCTGCCGGCGCGGGTGCCACCGGCTCGAGCGTCTCCTCATCCCATCTCGGCGGGCAGAACACGGCATCTGCGCCCGCCAACACGAGGCCGCGCCAAAGGCTCTGGTGGAACGCCCCCGCGACCAGGACTTGTCCTTCCCACGCGGACGCCATCACCGCAGCCATCACGGCCGCGGAAGATCCGTTCACCGAATACAGTGTCTCCTCGGCGCCGTAGTGCTGGCTCGCCAGCTCCTGGGAGGTCGCGATACAGCCGCTGGGTGCCTGCAGGTTGTCGAGGCCAGGCAGCTCTGTCAGGTCGAGCCTCAGTGCCGGACCGAACCACGGTCCAAGGCACTCAGGAAACAGCCGACCGTCGTGATGACCCGGTACGTGCAGAGACGCGCGGCTGGACGCAGCCAAGCGAACCAGAGCGTCGAAGAGCGGTGTGCGAGCATTGGAACCAGCCGGGTTCGGGCAACCTGTCATCGAAGGCGTCACCTTTCCGTGCGAAGCCGCTTGCCAGCTCTTCTGGCCGCGCTGCATTCCTACCGCTATGATACAATGGACCTTGGACACTTGCGAACATCCCTGCGGTTCAGGGGCATGGAACGATGAGGGGGAAACGCGCTTGGCGATACAGCAGACGAGTGGATTGAGCCTGATTTTGCGACTGAAGATTGACCCCAGCGCGGGGTTTAGCGAGGTCACCAGCGCCATCGGCGAAGCGGGCGGCGACATCATCGCGGTCGACGTCATCCACGTTGGAAAGGACAGCGTCATCCGCGACGTGACGGTCAACGTCCACAACGACGCGCACCGCGTACAAGTCGTCGAGGCGCTGTCGCGGCGGCGCGGCATCGAAGTGGTGAACGTCTCCGACCGCACGTTCCTCGTCCACCTCGGCGGCAAGATTGAAGTACAGGGGAAGGTCCCTGTGAAGAACCGCGACGACCTGTCTCGCGTCTATACGCCAGGGGTCGCGCGGGTCTGTCAGGCCATCCACGAGGACCCGAGCAAGGCGTTTCAGCTGACCATCAAGCGGAACACGGTCGCGGTCGTGACCGACGGCACCGCCGTGCTGGGCTTGGGTGACATCGGACCCGAGGCCGCGATGCCGGTGATGGAAGGCAAGGCGATGCTGTTCAAGCAGTTGGCGGACGTGGACGCGTTCCCCATCTGCCTGAACACCAAGGACACGGAGGAAATCATCCGCATCGTCAAGGCGATTGCACCCGGGTTCGGCGGGATTAATCTCGAGGACATCGCGTCGCCGCGCTGCTTCGAGATTGAACAGCGGTTGCGGGAGGAACTCGACATTCCCGTGTTCCACGACGACCAGCACGGCACCGCTGTGGTGCTGCTCGCCGGGTTGTTGAACGCCATCGAGATTGTCGGCAAGAAGATGGAGGACCTGCGCGTGGTCGTCTGTGGCATCGGTGCGGCCGGGATTGCTTGCACCAAGATGCTGCAGAGCGCCGGGGTAACGAACATCGTCGGCGTCGACCGCAGCGGCATCCTGGAAGCGGGGAAGAACTACGACAACCGGATGTGGGACTGGTACGCGAAAAACTCCAACCCGGAAGGGCGCCGCGGCGGCCTGACCGAAGCGATTGCCGGCGCGGACGTGTTCATTGGGGTCTCTGGCCCCGGGGTCCTCACGGTCGATCACGTCAAATCCATGGCTCGCGACCCAATTGTGTTCGCGATGGCCAACCCGACCCCGGAGATCAACCCAGAGGACGCCGAGCCGTACGTCCGTATCCTGGCCACCGGACGGTCTGACTACCCGAACCAAATCAACAACGTGCTGTGTTTCCCGGGCATCTTCCGCGGCGCGCTGCGCGCGCGGGCGCGGGATATCAACGAGGAGATGAAGCTGGCCGCAGCGCGGGCGATTGCGGATTGTGTCCCGCGCGACCAGTTGAACGAGCAGTACATCATCCCGAGCGTGTTCAACGAGCGCGTGGTGAAGGCCGTGAGTCAAGCCGTCACGGAAGCGGCGTACGCCACGGGCGTGGCGCGACGCGAGCCTGCGCACGTGCTGTAACGTTGCCACTGGGCAGGGGAAGCGGGGCTTCGGTTGGCCGCGGAGCGGTCGCCGAAGCCTCCTTGTCCCGGTCGACCCTGGTGAAACGGTCAGGACAGGGCCGCCAACCAAATTTCCTTCATGCACTCGATATAGTGGCGGTACCGCGGGTCACTCACGTCGGTCGCCACCATCTCCCGCTCACAGTCTTCGCAGACGAATTTCCCGAAGATGTGCAGCCCGTAGCGCTTCGCTTGTGTGCAGACGATGCACGTATCCCATGCCGGGCGGTTCCCCTCCAACGCTCTCACCAACCTGTCAAGCCGATGGGCGGCGCTGCATCGCCGAGTGCTCGCACACGGCGGTCGGCGCGCTGCCCTCTTACAGCCAGTATGGAATTTTTGACTAGAAGCTATACGTTTCGCGCGCGGCCTTCAGAGAAACTGATGCAGGCCAACCAGGATGAGCAGCACGCCAGCCAATACGGTCGCTCGGCTCCCCAACCGCTCCGCCGCAAACCGCCTCCCCGCGTAGGCGCACAAGCCGAGGAGGACGTAGCTAAAGATGCCGACGCCGCAGGCTGTCTGCCACACGCCGATGTGCGCCATGCCTGCGTCGAAACCGCCGGCGAGAGCGTTCAGCGACAAGGCCACGCCGAGGACGGATGCTTCGGACAGGCTGATGGTCTTCGAGGCGTCGAAGTCGGCCACCGTTGGGTCCCGTAAGATCCGACCGAGGAGGCCGCCCTGTGCAGCGGATCGCTTGCGAACCCGGTCCCGCAGCGGCTCTGTCATCACCCACAGTCCGACCAAGACCACCACGACGCCGCCAATGATGGAAGCCGTGCGCCCAGAAACGTAGTGGACGATGATCTGTCCGGCGACCCCAGACAGCCACGTGGCGAGCCCAGAGATGAGTGCAATCAACGTGTTTGCCAGCGGCGATATCTGAACGCCGCGGACGCCGTAGGCGATGCCAACCCCGGCGTTATCCAGGTTGGAGGCGACCGCAATCGCCAACACCACCAGGATTCCTGACCCCAACGCACACTCACCCCCCGTCAAACTCCCTACAACGTATGAACCCGGGCCCGACTGTGTTTATGGGCCAGCGGCCCGCGCGGCGCGAGCCCGGCCCAGAGCAGCCGCGGGGAGTGTGCTATAATGCGTGCAGCATGCCAAGGGGCGAAAGGGCGTTTATCTGTCGGGGGGTGCGGGCTTGGCACGGGGCAACTTGACGCGGGGCGCTTCCATGATGGTCGCCAGCTTTACGCTGGCGAAGGTCCTGGGACTGGTCTACATCCTCCCGCTCAACCGAATCATCGGCAACCAGGGACTCGGCATCTACTCCAGCGCATACTCGCTCTACCTCATTTTCAACACGCTGTCGACCTCAGGATTCCCGACGGCCATGGCCAAGCTGATTGCGGAGAAACTGGCATTGCGCCGGTATGGGGACGTCGAACAGATGTACCGCGTGACGATGCGGCTGGTGTTCATCTTCGGCCTCATCCTATTCTTCGCGATGTGGTTCGGAGCACCGCTCTACAGCCGCCTGAGCATCCTGCACGGGTCACCGGCAGCGGTGTCGGCGGTGACGATGTCCATCCGTGCGCTCTCCTTCTCGCTCCTCGTGGTGCCGCTCGAGAGCGGTCTGCGCGGCTATTTACAAGGTTTTCAGGAACTGGAGCCGTCCGCTTGGTCGCAGTCACTCGAACAGCTCGTACGGGTCATTGCGATTGTCGTTGGGGCGTACCTCGTGGTGCACAACGGGGGAAGTATCGCCGCCGGTGCCGCGGCGGCGACATTCGGCGCCTTTGTCGGAGGCGTGGGCGGGCTCGTCCTCTTGGTCAGCGCGGTGGTTCCCCTGCGCCGGTCCTTCCTGCGCCGCCACCGCCGCGTACGGCCATCGCTCTCCCCTGGCCAAACTGTCCGAGCCCTGTACCAAATCGGGTTTCCGGTGAGCGTCGGCAACTTGGTCCTGCCCATCTCCAGCCTGGTGGACAACCTGACGGTCCCGAACCTCCTGATGATGGCCGGCTACACCGTCGTCACCGCGCAGGCCGCCTACGGCATTCTGTCGCGACAAGCCGTGCAACTGATTCAACTGCCGCTGGCGTTTGCCGGAGCGATTGGGGCATCCATCCTGCCCGCCGTGGCGGAAGCCGCCGCGCTCCGCGACCAAGCCGCCATGCACAGCCGCGTCACCGGCACCATCCGGTCGACGATGTTCATGACGTTGCCGGTCGCCGCCGCGCTGCTCGTGCTCGGCAAGCCGGTGGAGCGCCTGCTGTCCGGGAATACAGACGGATCTGTCATCATCTCCAGCGTCTGCTTCATGGGCATCTTCAGCAGCCTCGAGCTCATCTCGACCTACATCCTGCAAGGCCTCGGCAAGATGTACCGGCCGGTCCGCAACATGTTCCTCGGCGTCGCGGTCAAATTGGCCATGAACCTCCTGCTCATCCCGCATTGGCACATCCTCGGGGCGGCCATCGGCACAACCGTGGGCTACCTCTGCTCGAGCACGCTCAACGTGTTGGCCGTGAAGAAATACGGCCAACTGCAGTTCTCCGTCTGGGGGTTGTCGGCCAAATCCATCGGCGCGACCTTGCCGGTTTGCGCGGTGTTGGCGGCGGGAAGTTGGGTGGGGTACCACCTCGCCGAGTGGATGGGGCACGACCCGACCTTCGTCGCCGCCGTGCAGTTCGTCGTCGCCATCGCCCTCGGCGGAGTGGCATACGTTGTGCTGTCGATCTCGCTCGGCGCCGTGACTGGCCCGGAGCTCCGCCGCATTCCGTTTGTCGGCCCGCGGCTCGCCCGCTTTGCGCCGAACTCCTAATGGTATAACCAGAGCTGCAGCAGGATGAGCATGCCCACGCCAGGCAGGCCCAGGAATCCAGACGTGAGCGCGGTGAACGCGTTGAACGGCAGGTGGTAGTGGAAGTACTGCCCGACCCAGTTCACTGCCAGCACGAACAAACAGCCGAGTGCGACGCTCTTGGCCAACTTCCAAAACACCTGGCCGGGGTGTTGAAGCACCTTCGCCACCACGAGGATGGCGGCGATGCCCAAGGCTCCATACAAGAGCAGGTGAGTCTGTGTCATGCACGCTCTCCCTCCCCGCTCCAATCCCAGCGAATCCCGCCCGTGCGCAGGCCGAGCTGGCGCGCCAGTTGAAACAGGTAGTTGAAATGCCGTTCGGCGGCGCCGAGGCGAAATACCACGTGGTCGATGAGGAGCGGATCCACCACGTTCTCAAACTGCTGCCGCGCGATATCCAGCTCGGCTTTGGACCTCCGCAACGCCTCGATGAAAGCGTGGATATCCTGCTCGTCGAACGTTTCCGGCTGGTACCCGGGGCGCATCGCGAAGGGCCCGATGTCTGGCCTTGGGTGATTCTCCGCAGTCAACGAATATCGCCTCACTCCCTGTCCAAGGTAGTAGATCATAGACAGAGAATGAGGCGATTATGACTGAAACCTGCAGGAGCTCGGCCTATCACAACTGGCGGCGGCCCTCCAATGCCTTGGCAAGGGTCACTTCGTCGGCGTACTCCAAATCTGCCCCGACCGGCAGCCCGTGCGCAATCCGCGTCACGGTCACCGGAAACGGTTTGAGCAGGCGGGAGATGTACATGGCGGTCGCCTCCCCCTCGACGTTGGGATTGGTCGCCAAGATCACCTCCGCGATGTCGGTCGTGCCAACCCGCTGCACCAGCTCGCGGATGCGGATGTCGTTTGGGCCGATGCCTTCCATCGGGGAGATGGCACCGTGAAGGACGTGGTAGCGGCCGTTGAACTCGTGCGTCCGCTCCATGGCCATCACGTCCTTCGGGTCCTGAACGACGCACAGGACGCGGTCGTCCCGGGCAGCGTCCCGGCAGATGCTGCATGGACTTTGCTCCGTGATGTTGCAACAGATGGCGCACTCCGTCAGCCGATGCACCACGTCCGCCAGCGCCTGCGCGAACTGCATAACGTCCGGCTCCGGCATTGAGAGCACGTGGAATGCCAGGCGTGCGGCCGTTTTCGGTCCGATGCCCGGCAGCTTCATGAACTGTTCGATGAGCCGCGTGATGGGCTCTGGATAACCCCACATCGACTAGAACATCCCCGGCAGGTTCATGCCGCGAGTGTACTTTCCGAGCTTCTGTTCCGCCAGTTCCTCCACCTTTCCTGCGGCGTCCTGTAGTGCGGCCAGGATGAGATCTTGCAGCATCTCCACGTCGTCTGGGTCCACGACTTCCTTCGCAATCTGGACTTGTCGGACCTGTTTATGGCCGTCCATAACAACCTTGACGCTGCCACCCCCGGCGGTGCCTTCGACCGTCTGCTCTCCCAGCGCCTCCTGGGCTTTCATGATCTCTTCCTGCATCTTCTTGGCCTGTCGCATCAGCTGGTTCATGTTCTTCACGGCCCCGCTCACTCCTCGTCGACAATCTCGACCTTCTCCCGCCCAAACAGCGCAATCACCTGTTCCACAAGCTGCTTCCCGGCATCGGGTGCCGTCGAGGGCTCTGCGGGCACTCCCTGCGCCTCGACGAACGCCTCCCAGTCAGCGCGAAGCAGCGCCAGCACTTGTATCGGATGCCCCCGTTCCGCCGATATCGCATCTTCAATCACACCGCGCTCGTCGGGCTTCATCACAGCGTCGCGGTGAATGCGGCTGGCAAACGCCAACACCACGGTATCCGGTGTGGCCAGCACGGGTTCTCCTCCGGTCAGCCAGGCGTGCGCCGTGATGCGTGCAGCGCGCACCGCCTGCAGAATACGCTCCCAGTCGCGGCGCAACTGGTCCAAGACCGTGTCGTCACGCTGTGCATGCAAAGACGCCAACACCTGCAGCTTGCGTTTCGCCGGGGCGCGCGTCCGCGGACCACCGTTCAGTGGCTCCGTTCGCCGACTGACCGAAGCCGCCACGGCTCCTGCTGTCCGCGGCGGCGTGGCACCTCCATCCGCGCCCGCCTCGGTTCGCCGGGCTGCAGGCGCCACGGTCGCCGAGGAGACACCGGTCGGCTGAGGTTCAGGCGCCGCTGCCGCCTGCCGAGGGACCGCTTGGGCCTCCGAGACGCTCGACACCGGTCGCTGCATCAGAGCGAGGAGTGCCGTCTCGAGCGCCAGCCTCGGCTGTTCGACATGGCGCAACTGCACGTACGCGTCGCCCAGCCGCTGCATCGCGGTGAGCAGCCACTCTTCGGAACACTGTTGGGCTACGGATTGAAACTTCGGCTCCGCTCGGTGCGCGGGCGCCTCCAGACTCAGCTTGACGATAAACAAATCGCGAACCAGTTGCAACACTTCGTGGAGCATCCGCGAAGCGTCTTTTCCACCCGCATACCACGTCATCAGTTGATGAATGACGGCCCGCGCGTCGGCAGCGAGGAGGTGTTCCACCAGGCTCAGGAGTTCACTCGTCTGCACGCCGCCCATCACGTGTGCCGCGTCCGCGGCGGTCAGTTTGCCCTCTGCGAAGGCGGCCGTCTGTTCGAGCAGTCCGAGCGCGTCGCGCAACCCCCCGTCGGCGGCGTCCGCGATGCGCCAGAGCGCCTCCTCGTCGTACGTCCACTGCTTGCTCTCACAGATGGCCCGCAGCCGCGACACAATCAATTCTGGCTCGATGCGGCGAAAGTCGAAGCGCTGGCACCGAGACACAATCGTCGCCGGAATCTTGTGTGGTTCCGTCGTCGCGAGAATGAACAGCGTGTGCGTCGGCGGCTCCTCGAGCGTCTTCAGCAGGGCGTTGAACGCCTCCGTGGTCAGCATGTGAACCTCGTCGACGATGTACACCTTCTTGCGAACGCTCGTCGGCGCGTACTGCACTTTGTCGCGCAATTCGCGGATCTCGTCCACCCCGCGGTTCGACGCCGCGTCAATCTCTTCGACGTCCACGTTCGATCCGTTCGTGATACTCACACACGCCGTACACGCGTTGCACGGCTCCGCCCCGTCTGGCGACAGACAGTTCACCGCCTTCGCCAGGATTTTGGCGGCGCTGGTCTTCCCCGTCCCGCGCGGTCCGCAAAACAGGTACGCGTGTGCGACGCGGTCGCGAAGAATGGCGTTGCGCAACGTCTGCGTCACATGCGGCTGCCCAATCAGGTCCGAAAACGTCTGTGACCGCCAGGTTCTGTACAGCGCCTGGTACGACATGCGCAACCCTCCTCAACCGGCGACGAAGCATCTGTCCGCCGGCCTTGTCTGCTGCCGCCCGCTTGTCCAGTACTCCTAAGGTAACACAGACCGGGCCTGTACTCCACCGGTCTGGGATGGGGTCAGCGCCGCCAGGCCGAAGAGAGGAGAAGCTGGGGGTTACTGTGGCCTATGAACCAATCGGTAACAGCATCGAGAAGGTGGTTCCAAAGCCTTTCGAGGCGACGCGGATCTCACCGCCGTGGTCCGCGACAATGCGTTGACAGATGGGGAGCCCGAGACCGGTTCCCTTCTCTTTGGTGGTGAAGAACGCGTCGAACACTTTGTCCATCTGGTAGTAGGGGATTCCCGGACCGGTGTCCTGGATATCCACCTGCACCAGCTGCCCTTGGTGCAAACAGCGGATGGTGAGGGTCCCCGCCTGTTCCATCGCGTCGATGGCGTTCTCGAGCAGTTGCTGCAGAGCGCATCGCAGCAACCCGGGGTCCGCGGCAACGCGGGGTAGTTGCACGGGCGTCTCCACGCGAATCCGGATGGCTTTGCCCGCCGTCTGTTCCTCCAGCCAAGGTCCGAGGTCCTCAATTAAATCGCGTACGTCGCACGGTCGCTTCACCACTTGTTGCGGCTTGGAGAGCAACAGCAGTTCTTCGACCAGCGCGTCAACCTTGTCAATCTCCCGCAGCATCATGTCGACGTATTGCCGCCCTTCCGGCCAGCCTCGCCGTTCGAGCTGCGCGACCATCACCTGCAGGAAGCCGCGCACGGTGGTTAACGGGTTGCGGATTTCGTGGGCCACGCCAGCGGCCACCTTGCCGACCGTCGCGAGGCGCTCCGTCCGCTGGATATGTTGGTCTAACATCGTAAAGTTTCCAAGGTCTTTGATGGTCACGTATGCGCCGACCACATCCCCGTCGGCCGTCGAGACGGGATACGAGTCCATGAGCACGTGGCGCACGGCGCCGCGACCCGTCCACTGGACGACCAGGTTCCGCCACGGCGTGCGTTCGTGCACCACCTGGCGCAGCAGACGCGCCTCTTCCCGCTCCGGGCCAAGCACAGCCTCCAGCGGCGCCCGCTCGCCGATGGGCGGCGGATAATCGAGCAGTTCTGCGGCGAGTTCGTTCCAAACCTGAATGCATCCCGCGGTGTCGATGTAGACCAACCCCGCATTCAGTCCTGCCAAGACATGTGGTGCTGCACCGATTGACGAACCCGTTTGTCCGAGATGAGCAGCCACTTTGCAGCCCCCTGCCAACCCTGGATGTTGGTTCCCTGAGTCGATTCGGAGCCGATGGCGTGAAATCCTGCCTTGTCGACAGAAGCTCTGTTCATCCGACAAAGAACGCCCCTTCAAGCGCACCGAAGCGGGCAGCGACCGAGCAGGCCGGGGGGATGGCTCGCAAAATGGAAAACAGGCGCGTCCTCTGACCAGGAACCAAGCGAGGCTTGCCCACGTCGCCCGAAAGGTCTCCCTTAGTGCTGCTTCCGTCAGGACCTGACACGGTTCGGGAGTTTTCGCCGCATGGGACCCCACTTGGTCCCTGGTCAGATGACACGCCTGAGACTCCGTCAAACAGGGCCATGGAGCAAATGGGCGCCGGAATCTTGCACAACGGACACCTTCCCATGACCCTGTTGGACACTTCACCAGATGTGGCGGAGAGAGTGGGATTCGAACCCACGAGCCCCTTGCAGGGCTACTCGCTTTCGAGGCGAGCTCCTTCGGCCACTCGGACATCTCTCCGTGCGCCCGCAGGCAAACGGCTCTGCGATGCTCCTCTTCGCGGTCTCAAACCGCGGAAGAAGTCTTTGAGTATCATACCACACTCGTCCGCCAGAATGCCACCGGATATCTCTGGATGATGGTTCCACAGCCCCGGTGTGAGCAGCGCCATCTTCGACGCCAACGCGCCACCCTTGGGGTCCGGTGCACCGTAGAAGACCGCGTCAAGGCGGGATAACACAATGGCGCCGGCACACATCGGACAGGGCTCCAACGTCACGAACAGTTCACACCCGTCGAGACGCCAACCGCCAAGCCGCCGACTCGCCTCGCGAATCGCAATCAACTCCGCGTGGGCGGTGGGATCTCGCCACGTTTCGCGCCAGTTGTGCGCCGCTCCAACGACCGATTCGCCCCGCACGACCACCGCGCCGACCGGCACCTCGCCCAGCGCCGCCGCTTGCCGTGCGAGATCTAGGGCGACGCGCATCCAATGCGCTGCTCGGAGGCCCGCATCCACCTGTCGTGTCCCCGCCTCTCTCCGCTGTTCCGTCTCGGCCGCCCCTTACTCGCCGACCGCAGGATGGCGCGGGTGCGCCTCCACAATCTGTACCGCGACGGCGAGCTCGCGAAGAATATCCGACTGCAACTGGGGATTGAAGTACTGCGCCTTCACGTAGGCGAAGCCTGCCTCCGTCGACACGTAGTGCGGGCGCAGGTGATTGAGCGCCAACGCGAGAATGTCCTCCGTGCAGCGAGCACACGCGCACTGCAACCGACCTGGTTCCTCATAGGCAGCGTGGAACGCCTCTTTGACCAGCGCCTCCGTCACGTTGTACAACCCCACAGTCATCCCTCCTACGGGTACAGGCCCCATCGCCCTCCGCAAGGCGTGCCCGTCCCTGCGCGAACCGCCCGGCCCGCTTCGGACACGCATTTTCAAGATCATCATACCACAGCTCGGTGACCGCGCTGCATCCGGCCCGTTCCCGCAGCGCCGTGCCACAGGCGCACCACCGCCCACGCCGCCGCATATGGTGCCAGATAATCTGGGCGCGCTCGGGTGGTATCCCCGGGTCGCGAGGCCCAAGGTCTGGGGGGCTTAGCGCACATGTGTGGCATCGCAGGATGGATCGATTGGGAACGGGATCTGACCGGACAAAAGTCCATTGTCGCCCGGATGGGCGAGACGCTGGCCCATCGCGGTCCGGACGCAGCCGATACCTGGCTGTCGAAGAGAGCGGCCTTTGCACACCGGCGGTTGATTGTGGTTGATCCGGATGGGGGCGCGCAGCCAATGTCCAAGCGCGTCGGTGACGCGGTCTGCACCATCGTCTACAACGGCGAACTCTACAATACGGAGGACATCCGGAAAGACCTCCTCGCCCGTGGGTTCACCTTCCATTCCTACAGCGACACGGAGGTCGTGCTGACGGCCTACATGGCGTACGGCCCGGACTGCGTCGACCGGTTCAACGGCATCTTCGCCTTCGCCATTTGGGACGACGCACGGCAGCGATTGTTCATGGCGCGGGATCGGCTCGGTGTGAAACCCCTCTTCTACTGGCGCAGGGGAACGACGGTTCTGTTCGCTTCCGAGTTGAAGGCCCTGCTCGCCCACCCGGAGGTCGAACCGGAAGTGGACACGGAAGGCCTCGCTGAGATCTTCGCCATCGGACCGGCGCGGACGCCCGGGCATGGAATCTTCCGGGGTGTTCACGAGGTGCGCGCCGGTCATCGCCTGCTGGCGACGAAGGAAGCCACGCGCGAGGAAGCGTATTGGCGGCTGGAGAGTTACGAGCACACGGACAGTCTCGATACCACCGTCGAAGTCGTCCGCGAGTTGCTTCGCGACACGGTGGTTCGGCAACTGGTTTCCGACGTCCCGGTGTGCACCTTTCTCTCCGGTGGCCTCGACTCGAGCGCCGTTTCCGCCATCGCCGCCGAGCATTACCGGAACAGCGGGCAGTCGCCACTGCACACATACTCGATTGAGATTGAAGATATGGAGAAGCACTTCTCAGCGAACAGCTTCCAGAAGAGCCTGGATGCACCGTGGGCGATGCGCATCTCCGAACACCTGCAGACGGTGCACCACCGGACCATTGTGCCGATGGAAGAAATGATTCGCCACCTGCTCACCCCGCTCCAGGTCCGCGACCTGCCCGGGATGGCCGACATCGACGTCTCCATGCTCCTGTTCTGCCGGGCGGTGAAAGCGGAGCACACGGTGGCTTTGACTGGCGAAGCGGCCGACGAGGTGTTTGGCGGCTACCCCTGGTTCCACCGGGAAGACGCCTTGAGGGCGGACACGTTCCCGTGGTCGCTGCGCCTGCCGGAGCGCATGCGTGTGATGTCGGAGGAACTGAAGCAGCGCATCCAGCCCGAGGCGTACGTGGCGGATCGCTACCACCAGGCTCTGGCGGAGGTCCCGCGGCTGCGCGGCGAGTCCGCACACGAAGCGCGCGTTCGCGAGATTGGGTACCTCAGCATCACCCGCTTTCTTCCGACCTTGCTCGACCGGAAAGACCGAATGAGCATGGGAGCGAGCCTGGAGGCGCGGGTCCCGTTCACGGACCACCGGCTGGTCGAGTACGTGTTCAACGTGCCGTGGGAAATGAAGGCCTGCGACGGAGAGGTGAAGGGTCTGCTGCGTCGAGCGATGCGCGGGTACCTACCGGAAGACGCGCTGTACCGGCAGAAGAGCCCGTATCCTGGCACACCGAACCCGGAGTACCTGGAGGCGACCCGCAAACTCGCACTCGAGCTGCTGGAGGACCAAAACGCGCCCATTCTACCGCTGATTGACGCGCAAGGCGTGCGCCGACTGGCGGAGGAGAGCTACCGTCCGACCGAACATCGGCCGTGGTTCGGGCAAATTCTCGGCACCGCGCAGTTGTTCCACTACCTCGTGGAGGTCAACGCGTGGCTGAAAGCCTTCCACGTCCGCCTGGTGTAGCGGAGCAGCACACCGGCGGACCACCGTCACTTCTGAGTCGCGGCGGTGCCAGCGGATACCTGAGCCTGCATGGCGGCGAGCACAGCCCGCAGTTGGTTCAGGCCCTGGCCCGGTTAGAGTCTCAGGTAGTGGCGTAAATTCTGGGGCTGGATCTTGACGAGGAAGCCATCGAGTGCACTCTACTAAAAGTGACGAGCAATCAGTAGAGGAGGCACATCGATGGCTTCTACAGACAAGATCGCACTTTTGGAGCTCATTCGCAAGATCGGATTCGAAGATGGGGATGTGGATTTCATTGGCGTGAGAGACACCGGTGGGCGAGAAGTATTGGGGTTTGACATTGGCACCAGTGAGGATGGCTCGTTTTGGTTGACATTCATCCGCAGTCTGGTCGCACGTGGGCTGCGTGGCGTGCAGTTGGTGATCAGCGATGCCCATGAAGGACTACGCAGTGCGATTGGCTCTGCGCTGACCGGAGCAACGTGGCAGCGCTGCCGTGTTCACACGGATAGCCGACACTAAAGGGTTGCACTCAAATTTACACCACTTGACGGGACACCACCCATATTCATGCACCTCGTACTGGCTTAAGCTTTGAATCATTGACCACTAGCACAACAACATCGTTCGACCCTTCACGGCTATTGAGGACTGTTATTTGGACTCAATAATTTCCACGTCCAGCTTAGATACCCAACGGGAAGTGGGTATAAACTTCGTCCAATCAAGGACGATACGGTATGCGTCCTGCCATTCCGCAACCACCGGATACGTATGTCCAATCTTTACACCTTCGCAAACCAGGTCTCTGTGTACGGAATCAGTCAATGTTAAAACACGAATGCGTTTTACGTTAGTTGTATTCCCAAGCATAGTTCCCACTTCCCCAAAGGAAAGGAATTACTTTTAACAAACGCCGATGGCGTTTAACAGTCCGAGCGACACACGACACTGTGCGGGACGGCGTATGTTCATACGTGCAACTGAGCGCCGGTTAATGAGCAGCGAGCCTACGCTCTGGGTTTCTTACGCTGGGGTACCGTTTCTAACGGTACTCCGTTCCTCCACGCCCACCCCCGAAGCTGGAGTATCAAATTATCTTTGTCTTTGCGGTTTACTGAAATTGTAAGTGGGTATTTTCTTCGTCCATTAAAATACAACAAACAGGACCCATTTCGTTCAATCAGCCGAATTTTCCTTAGATCATCTGAATTAATTGTACATTTAGGGAAAATTAGTTCATCGCCATTCACGGTGAGTGTTCTATATTTGGTACTGAGCCATAGGGCTAACATTCCCCATCCCACAAGATAGACCAATCCCAATGTCCGCAAAATAGAGTTATACGGTTGGGGAACAGTATTTGCTATAACAAAAAACAATGCAAAAAAGCTCGTACATGGCGCGATAGTACCAACCGCATTCGTTTTGTAGTGCACTACATCCACCCTCAACCCATGACGTGCATGTGATCATTCCACTCTCTCAATATTGATACTGGTAAGAACAGTCTACTTTATACGAGCGCGGCGTGAATATAGATGAACGTCATGTCCACTCAACACGCACTGGGGACCGGACTGGTCATATGGTACCAGGTCAAGGCCTCCGCCTCCACTTGAAACCGGTCGCTCGGGTAGCGGATGTAAGCGGCGACATCGCTTGGAATCCGGTCCGTGAACAGCCCTGGGTATGCGTCCGCCAAACGCTGCGCGATGGGAGCTGTCGAGTCCACCAAGTAAGACGTGGTCTGGCCCATCACAACCTTCACCAAGTTGCGGATGTAGGCCGTGCCGAGCAAATGCTGAGCGTACGGCACATTGGCCGTCTCGAAATACGCGTCGAGGATCCACTCGATACGCCGGTTCGACTCGATGAACGGGTGGGCGTCCTGGTCATACGTGCTTGGCGAATGCAGCGACCGCTGCCAACAGCGGATTCGTATGTGCCTATTGCAGCCAGCAGGACTGCAGCAGCCGTTCCAGTTCTTTTTCGAGCAAGATCTGAGTCTTGCCGTCGTAGGTGGTGATGCAAAACGGGTGTCCGTCGGCCGAAACGTACCGCCCGACAATCCGGTTCCCGACCGCAATCGCCGTATCGTTCCGTATCTCCTCGGACGCCGGGACCTCTCCCCAATCGCCCGAGATGTACTGGGCAAACGCGGACACGAGGTCACTCGGGGCGATGCTGCTCTTCAGCACCGCGTGGCTGATATGTACCTTCCCGACGCGAAATAGCATGGCTCTCCTCCATCGCAAACCACTCTGCTACAGGAAATTTCGACGCTGCAGCCCAGGTACCTGCCGGTAAATGACGGAACACAACGCAAAAAACGCACCCTCGCCCAGAGGATGCGCCTTGTGGTTGCGGGGGCAGGACTTGAACCTGCGACCTTCGGGTTATGAGCCCGACGAGCTGCCAACTGCTCCACCCCGCGT
>JAIMBT010000038.1 GCA_023511295.1 Alicyclobacillus sp. | reverse complement strand
TTTCGCGGGTGCGGGCGACAAACAGTTGTTCCCCGACCTGCTGGACCGGGTAGACCTTGCCGTCCAAGGTCGCGGTCATCCGTCCACCTTTGACAGCGATGTCGACGCGCGCCGACTCGCCGGATTCGTACCGCCCGGCGAAGCGCGCAGCCGCGGGCGAGACGGTGTCGCGGACCGCAAAGGAGACCCGCTTGGTGTCCACCGGGAACCCTATCTGCTCGTTGACCGCCGCAAGCGCGATGTCAAACGACGGCACGCCGGCGAGGTTCGCCATCGCCACCGCGCAGACGCCCCGCTCTGGCAGCACTGTCAGTTGCGCCGCGACACCCTTGAGGGAGCCGCCGTGATCAACCAACTTCGTACCGCCGTAATCGGGCGTAATCATCAGGCCGTAGCCGTAAAACCGATTCGGCTCACACCAGACGTACGGGTGCATCATCCGCTCGACGCTCGCCTCTGAGAGGATGCGTTCGTCGCCGACGACGCCGCCGTTTCGGTAGATCTCGGCGTAGCGCAACATGTCGGCCGTCGTCGACTTGAGGAAACCGGCGGCGAGCATCGCCGGGGCATCCCACCAAATCGGCGCGGGGTAGACCTCATCCTTGCCCTCCGTCTGGCGGATGGCGTACAAGGTGGTGGCGTCGTCGTCCGCCGCCGCCTGTGCCGGGCTGAACGTACTCCGCTCCATCCCTGCCGGGCGCAGGATGTGCGCCTCGACGTAGTCGGCGTAGGGCTCACCGCTCACCCGCTCGACGACCGCGCCGAGGAGTGCATACGCGTCGTTCGAGTAGCTGAACACCTCGCCCGGCGCGCCCAGCAGCCGAAAGTCGAGGCCGGCGATGTAGTCCATCAGGTCGTCGTAGGACTGGATGGCCACATCTGGAAAATCCGCCAGACGCCCCTCCGCCGCCGGGTCCCCCTGCATGCTCGCAGCGAGCGCGTGCCCGAGCGTCGGCAGCGGCGGCAGGCCGGAGGTGTGCGTCATGAAGTGGTGGAGGGTCATCCGGCGCGTCGCCTCAGCGTCCGGCGTGCGAAACGCCGGCAGGTAGCGAACGACGGGATGGTCCACCGACAGCTTGCCCGCTTCCGCCAGTTGCAGGATGGCGACGCAGGTGAACGACTTCGTGATGGACCCGATGCCGAACAAGGTGTCCGGCGTGATGGGGCGCCCTGCCTCCGCGTCGCGGTAGCCGAATCCGCGCATGGACACGGGACGACCGCCGTGCGAAACTCCCACCGCCACGCCCGGCGCTCGGTACGCGCGGACGAGGTGGTTCGCGAATGCTTCAAACGTCTGCACACTCGTGTCTGTCAATGTCCTCTCCTCCTCACACGGCCGCAGTCGCAAAGAGCAAATCCGCCAGCTCCAAACTGGTGTACGAAGCGACTTCGGACAGGATGTTGGACAGCACGATGACCGTCGCGCGGTCGTCAACAAACCGCAGAATCATCGAAGCGAACCCGTTCACGCCGCCGCTGTGGCTGATGAGCCGCCGGCCGTTGTGAGACCAAATCCGCCAACCGTAGCCGTACCCGTCCTCCGAATACGGCTGAAACATCTGGTCGAACGACGCTGCACTCAACAGTTTGCCGGCGTACAGCGCCTGGTCCCAGGTGTACAGGTCGTCCACCGTCGAGCAGAGCGCCCCCGCCGCATACGGGCAACTCATGTCGATGTACGCCGCGTTTTCGAGCGTGCCGTCCTCTCTTCGCTGGTACCCCGCGGCGCGACCTTTGACGAGGGTCTCACCGTGGTCCATCCCGGTCCGCTGCAACCCGAGCGGCCCCAAAACGTGCTCCTCGAGGTAGTCCTCGTACGTCTGGCCACTGGCGACCTCAATCACCTTCCCGAGCAACACGTACCCAGAGTTGGAGTAGGAAAACTTCTCGCCCGGCTCGAAGTCGAGCGGCGCATCGCGGAAGGTATCGATGAGCTCGTCGACCGTGTAGTGCCGGCGGCACATCTGCAAGAACGCCGGCGTCTCCGTGTAATTCCACACCCCGGCCGTGTGCGACAGCAGGTGGTGGAGGGTGATTCGCTCCGCGTTCGGGAAGTCGGGGAGGTAGGTCGCGAGCGGGTCGGATACCTGGAGCAACCCGCGTTCCTGCAACTGCAGGACGGCGAGCGCGGTGAACTGTTTCGTGACCGATCCGATGCGGAACACGGTCTCCGGCGTATTCGGCACGTCCAGCTCGTAGTTGGCCATGCCGTACCCGCCGCGCAACACGATCTCGCCGCCCGATGCGACGAGCACCGCGCCGCTGAACTTGCCTTGGTCGGCCGAGGCCTGGAGGTGCTGGTGTAACGCGTCGTACAACGGATGCAACGCACTCACCCTTTCGTGTGGGCTGGCGGCGCGAGTGTCTCGCGGGAAACGGGACATCCCCTAGTGGCTGCCCATCAACGCTAGACACAGGCAATCTATTTCGAATATTATCATATCTATGTCGGTCTGTTGAAAGAATGCGGACAAGAGGCGTCTACGAAGGGATGTGTTGCGTGTGCCCACAGCAACCGCACTGAGTGGTTTCACGGCCTTTGCGCGACAGGTGCTCGCCGATTGGAACGTGGCGGGCGCCGCGGTCGCCGTCGTGCAAGGAGATCAGGTCGTCTACGCGGAAGGGTTTGGCTATCGCGATGTCGAGGCGCAACGGGAGGTCACGCCGGAGACCGTGTTCGCCATCGGATCAGCCAGCAAAGCGTTTACGAGCCTGTCGGTCGCGCTGATGGTCGACGAAGGAAAACTCGACTGGGACGCGCCGGTGCGCCGCTATCTACCGGGGTTTGAGTTGAAAGACCCGGTGGCGTCTCAGTACCTCAGCTTGCGCGACATGCTCACGCATCGGTCGGGGCTGCCCCGCCACGACTTGATGTGGTACAACTCGAGCTGCTCGCGCGAGGAGCTCATCGACCGCATGCGCCATCTCGAGCCGAGTAAGGACTTCCGCACGACGTGGCAGTACCAGAACCACATGTACATGGCGAGTGGGTACGTCGCGGGGCGGGCGAACGGATCGAGCTGGGAGGAACTCGTCCGCGAGCGGATTTTCCGGCCGCTCGGAATGGACCACAGCAGCTTCACGGTGGAAGAAATGGTCGCGTCGCCGAACTACGCGCTGCCGTACGAGGGCACGGACGGGGCGCTCCACCGGATGCCGTTTCGCGACATCTCGGCCATCGGCCCGGCAGGATCTATCAACTCGAACGTGCTCGACATGGCGAACTGGCTGACGCTGCACCTGAACGGCGGCCTGTACGGCGGCGAGCGGGTGGTGTCGGAGCGAAGCCTGGCGGAACTGCACAAGCCGCAGATGGTCTGCCAACTGTACCCGTGGAAGTTCGCCGAGATGCCGGTGATGACCTACGGCATGGGCTGGTTCGTGGAGCCGTACCGGGGCCATCAGCGGCTGCACCACGGCGGCAACATCGACGGCTTCACGGCGCTCGTCACGCTCCTGCCGGATGAGAAGACGGGGATTGTGGTCCTGACGAACATGAACGGCACGCTGTTGCCGATGGTGCTCACGAACAACCTCTGCGACCGGCTGCTGGGTCTGAACGAGCTGGACTGGAACGAGCGGCTGCAGCGCGAATACGACAAGATGAAGTCGTCTGTGGCAGAGGCGAAGCAGAAGCTGCGCGAGAACCGGCGCGAGGGCACCACCCCGTCGCACGCCTTGGAGGATTACGTCGGGGTCTACGAGCACCCGGGGTACGGGACGTTTGCGGTCACGTTGTCGGACGACGGCGCGCTGCAAGCGACGTACAACAACTTGACGATGCCGCTGATACACTACCACTACGACTACTTCGAGCTGTACATCAAGCTGGCGCAGATGTCGCTGCTGACGTCCTTCCAGTCGGACGCCATGGGTCAGGTTCGCAGCGTCTCGGTTCCGCTCGAGCCGTCGATTGCGCCGAAGGAGATTGTGTTTACGCGCCAGGCGAAGTGAGTCAAATGCGATGGGTCAGGGCAGCCGAGAGGCTGCCCTGTTCGGCGTGTCGAGAAGGATTCACGGCGCGGTTGGCGAACGAATAGGAACGGCGCGAAGCTTGCATCTGAATTGTATGAAGATAGTCGTTTGCGACCACAATGATAGAGAAATCGCAACGTGCCACCTCTGACAGGAGGTATCTTTATGAAACAGCGCTGGACCTTGAACATAAGAGACTTTGGTCCGATTTCTGAGGGGAAGATACAAATCCGGCCGATGCTATTCTTCGTCGGAAACAACAACACGGGTAAAAGCTATGCAATGACCCTGCTTTGGGGGCTTTTGGCGCTCGGTCGCGAACTGTTCCCGGATGACCCGCAGAGCAATCAGGCGTACAAGCGATGCGACGTGTGGTTGACTGAGCGATTGGGGCAAGATCGTGTCGCCGTTGACGGCGAGGCCCAATTACTCTTCATCGACTGGTTTAACGCGTTGTTGCGCGCGCGGCGACGCACCTTCTTGGCATTCCTGTTTAGCCATCCTGTGGAAGCGAAGGACATCTGGATTTCGGATTATACGAGAGAGCAGCCCATCCGTGTGCGCTGGAAGGCGGACGCCCGTCGATTTTCGTCGGGAGAAGACTACGTTCAATTCCCTGTCAATTCCGAATCCCCACCAGGCGAACGAGAGCGGCATCGGATGTTGAAGTACATATGCTGGAAACTGTTGATGGACGGCCTCAGTTCTCCCATGTACCCGGCCGTCAACTTGAGTTCGGCGCGCTCGGCGCGCGAGCCAATTTACCTGCCTGCCGCTCGCACGGGTTTCATGCTGACCTACAAGGCCCTCGTTCAGGGGTTGATTGCAACCGAGTTCACTTTCGGAGCGGACGAACTTCTGCCGAAGACGCAGTTTCCCTTTCCAACCACGAGGTTTCTTCAAGAGTTGGTCGGTTTAGGGGAACCGGCTGACTCGAAATTCGGCGACGTTGCAGACCTGCTGGAACATGCGGCCCTCGCCGGACGCATACAGAGGCAGGGTGGACCTGTACCGACTTACGAGTTTCAGCCGGCAGGTCTGCGACATACCCTACCGTTTCATGTCACGTCGTCGCTTGTTTCTGAAATGGCACCTTTGATCCTCTTTTTAAGGTCGGCGCTCGACTACCATGTCATGGTCATTGAGGAACCGGAGGCACACCTGCATCTCGAGGTTCAGCGGCTCGTCGCGAGGGCGCTGGTACGTCTGGTCAATCGCGGGCTCTGTGTATGGCTGACCACGCACAGCGATACGTTCGTTCAACAACTGAACAATCTCGTGTCGCTCCACGAGTCTCCACCTCAGCAGCGGGATGACTTCCTGCAACAGTTTGGTTACGTCCAAGAGGATCTTCTATCGCCGAATGACGTGGCGGGCTACGAATTTGTTGCCGACGCGAACGCGAAGACGACGGTGTCTCCCTTGCATCAAAGTGCAAGCGGCTTTGCAGTGCCAACCTTCAGTCGCACTCTCATGGATCTGCTGACAGAGACCACGAGTTTGCACGATGGGAGCGAGTCACAATGACCGTCGCTTTGAAGGAGCGGTTGTCCTGTTTCCCCAACGAGTTGGTACAAGTCGTCAACCCAACGCAGCAGACGGCGGAAATTATTGTCGAGGAGAAGTCCGATTCCGGTCGTGCCTGCATACACGTTGGCGTTCAACACCTATGTCTATGTTTTCATCAGATTGATAAGAAGCGCTTTGAATACGTCAAAGAACAAAGGTGTGCGGACAGCGTCGTCATGGAGATCCCCCCAGACAACCCCTGGCGCTTGCATATCTTCGAACTCAAGAAGAAGATTGGTCACAACAATCTGATCCAGATCATGAAACAGTTTCAAGGCGCATTTCTTCGAGCGCTCGCCTTGGCAGGTATCCTCGACTTAGGCAAGCCGGACTCCATCATCTGCTACGCTGGGTTCCGCGAAGATGTGACACAAGAGCCTGCCGGCTTGGTAGCGTTAAAGCCCATGGCATATCCGAGTGATTCCCAACCTTATGTATCCTGGATTCGCGGTCGCCTGCGGTTGACGGATTTTGCATGCGCGAAACTTGTCAAAATCAAGCTGGATGAGTCGACGGGGTGCGGCCATATCGTGATTTAGCGTGAAGTTGGACGAGCCCACCGCGGCTTGTCGCTGGTCCTTCCGAGCTGCTGTTGCTTCGAAACTCGCACGGTACACAACGGGCAGGTGCCCGGTTCCGAAACGCCCCAGCCGAATATCCTCAACAGCAGGACCCGCTCAGATTTCGATGACGGGGGGCGCGGAGGATGCACGAGGTTGCGGGGAGGCAGCGCATGTGCCAGGCGGTCGACACAGAGGCGGCGAACGAGGGCGGTAGCGGACCTCCGGCGGCGAAACCAAACGCAGAGTGGCTGGGTCCCGGTATGACGGATATCCAGATGATGGTCAACGGCGAAGCGCACACGGTCCGCGTTTCGCCGACGCGGCGGCTGGTCGACATCCTGCGCGACGACCTCCGCCTGACGGGTACGAAGATTGGCTGCGATATCGGGCGCTGCGGCGCGTGCACCGTGCTGATGGACGGCCGGCCGGTGAACGCCTGCTTGGTGATGGCGTACCAAGTCTCCCATCGCGATGTCCTGACGATTGAGGGCCTCGGCGGCCCGGGTCCTGGCCTTCACCCGCTCCAGGAGGCGTTCCTCGAGGCCGGTGGGTTCCAGTGTGGCTACTGCACGCCAGGGATGATCTTGGCGGTGAAGGCGCTGCTCGACGAACACCCGCAGCCGACGGAAGAACAGGTCCGCGAGGCGCTCGCCGGCAACCTGTGCCGCTGCACCGGATACGCCGGGGTGTGGCGGGCCATCAGAATGACCGTGGCGAAGATGGAGCGTTCAGCCCCACCGGAACATACCTGAGGGTCCCTGTTGGGAGGCGCAAATGGACAGAAACAACCGGCGAAGGTTCAGCAGACTGGCAGACGCTGTCGGTGACGCGGCGCGGTTTGCCCAGCGGCATGTCCTCACCGCCGTCCTGTGCATCGTCTTCGCGGTGGTCATCTCGACGCTTCTCCTGCTGCTGTGGTTGCCGACGACCCACCGGATGCTGGAAATCGATCACCATTTGAACCCGATTTCGGACATCGTCGCCTACCTGAGCACGCTCTACACGGCCCTCGCGTTTATCGTCGCCCTCATCGCGTACCGTGCAGCCGTCAGAAAGCCGAAACTCCGCGTGCGGTTCCTGCCCGAGTCCGGTCGCTTGGACCACCCGGTCCTGGTCATCACACCGTCGCGCCGCGTCGACATCACACGTCCATCCGCAAACTGGAAAGTTTTGCTCGAAAACAGCGGATCCGCTTCGGCCCGCTACGCCGTTGTGCAGATTGAATTCGATGGCCTGTACTTCACGGATCAAGACTTCCCAGGGTGGGAGAAGGTACTGGAAGCCGATGCCCTTGGCTGGTATGGGATTCGTTGGTCTGCGGGTGTCAACCGAATTGTGCACCCGAACTTCCCCATCGAGATCTCCCCGCTCAGCTTCGGCGGCCTGAGCGTTCACGCAGCAGAGGTGCGGATGGCGGTCACGGTCGCCGCGGACGGCTTTCGGCCCTTGCGGAAAACGCACACGGTGACGCTCCTCCCCACCGGAAACGAGGACGGGGCCCGTTTGGACGCGGAACACGCCCCGCTGCCGGGGGCAGACCGTTGACGTCCGGGGCCTGAACGAAGGACCGGCTGGCTCCCGCGGCAGACCTCAGGATGCCGCGCCTGCACCGTGGCGTTTCACGCCGTCCAGGCGTCGGGTGCCTGGACGCTCGGAATCCAAAACCGAACCAGGGCGCCGCCGTCGGGAAGGTTGTCCACCCACAGTTGCCCGCCGTGGTTTTGCACAATGCGCTGGGACACCATCAAGCCGAGACCCGTACCTTGCGCCTTCGTCGTGACAAATGGCTGCCCGAGCCGCTGCAACACGTCCTCCGCAAACCCGGGCCCGGCATCTGCGACCGACACCTGAAAACCGGCCACGCCCCCCACCGTCGATGCCTCGACGGAGATGGACACGTCGGCGCCGTGCGGGCTGGCTTCAATCGCGTTCTTCACCAAATTCACCATCACCTGTTGTATCTGGTTGTCCGCGCATTCCACCACGGCCTCACCAGGCAACCCACGCAGGAATCGCAAGACGACGCTCTTCTCCGTCGCGCTCGCTTCCATCAGCCGAATCACCTTTCCGGCGAGCTCCGACAGGTCCGCAGGTGCGAACGCCATGGATTGCGGCTTGCCGAGCGCCAGCATCTCGTTGACAATCTCCTCAATGCGTTCCAGTTCCGACGACATGATCTCGGTGTACTGTTTCACCTCGGCGTTTCTCGAGGCGAGTTTGGCAAACCCTTTCAGGGTGGTCAGCGGATTGCGAATCTCGTGCGCAACCCCTGCCGCGAGTTCACCGAGCGCCCGCAGCATCTCCGCCTGGCGGTACAATTCCTCCGTTTGGCGCAACGAGCTGATGTCCTCCGAGATGCGCAACACCCGAATCACATCCCCCTGCTCGTTGCGGATGGGGGTCAAGGCGGCCAGCTCATGCATCCGCCGGCCACAGGGCATCGGCGTGACAACCTCGCCGACCCACGACTCGCCTTCGGTACACAGGCGGGTCCAGATGGACTGCTTCTGTTCCTCCGGCCATTCGGAGAACAGGTCCATGATGTGCCGACGGCCGACGTCTTCAAACCGCTCCCCCATGTGTTCTGTGAACGCCCGGTTCACGTACGCCACGCGACCCGTGACATCTGCCAGGGCAACCAGCGTCGGGCACTGCTCCACCACGTGAGACATGACGCGCAACTCGTCGTTCATCGTCTTGAGGCCCGTCACATCGTTCAGGGTCAGGACGACCCCTGTGGTCTGTCCTGTGGAGCAGTAGGGCATCGCGCGCAGGTGATACCACTTGCCCGTCTCGCTCTGGACTTGCCTGTCTATCGGCGCTCCCGTGTCCAACACGCCTTGGATATCTGCGATGAACGTGTCGTACAGCAGGCGATGCTTGATGTGCGTGATGGGGCGGCCGATGTCCACGTCCAACAAGGGAATCTCTTCGTGGATGCTCGGCGTAAACCGACGAACGCACAGGTTTTCATCGAGGAACAACGTCCCAATTTCCGTACTGACCAGCAGGTTGTCCATGTCGGCGTTCAGTTGCGTCAACTCTTGAATCTTCTGCTGGTACTCCGTGTTGACGGTGATCAGTTCCTCGTTCAACGATTGCAGTTCCTCGTTGGTGCTTTGCATCTCCTCGTTGGCCGCAATCAGCTCCTCGTTCGCCGCCTGGAGTTCCTCATTCGAGGTCTCGAGCGCCTCGCGGGTCGCCTGTAGGTATTCCTCCGCCTGCCGCAGTTGCGTCTCCAGCTCATATTCGCGCGGCGTCGGCCCCATTGGCGCGGCACCGTCTGGTTGTGCTCGGCGGGTTGGTTCGGCAAGATTCGGCTGCTCTTCCTCAACGGTCTCGAGGAACACCGCCACCCAACCTTGCGCGGTGTCGAGCGGAATGGCGCGGATGCGCGCCTCTTTCTCTGCGAACGCGGTCTGCGGGACGGCGTACGTCACCGGTTCCTGCGCCTTTCTGGCCCGGTGAATGGCTGTGCGGACCGCGATAGCAAACGGCTCGTTCAACGAGTGAAACAGCTGCGTCGTCGGCAACCCCTCCGGAAACCGGATAAACTGTTCCACGTTCCCGGACGTATAGGTGATGTTGTCCGCACTGTCCACCACGACAAAGCTCGGCAGCGACTTGCGGACCAAATCCGTGAGGATTTTCAGCTCAGAGACGGCTTCCTCCGCGAACGGCGCGGACGCGGGGCTGGCAATCGGTCGGACAACCGGCGCGGCGGACGGAACAAACCAGCGCATCGACGTCTCTCTGGCATCGTATTTCGTGAAGATGTTGCACTTGCTGCTCACGGTGCTGTACATGTGCGACAGCTTCCCAATGGACTCGCTCGGCCCGAGAATCAGATGGCCATCCGCGTTCAGCGCAAAGTGAAACAACGACAACACGCGCTGCTGAGACTCTGGGCGGAAATAAATGAGGAGATTCCGGCACGAAATCAGGTCGACGTTGATAAACGGCGGATCGGACAGGACATTGTGCTTCGCGAATACCACCATCTTGCGGATATCCTTCTTGATGCGGTAACCTGCCGAGGTCTTCGTGAAGTACTTCTTGACGAGGTGCCGCGGCACATTCTCCAGTTCCCGGTCCTGGTACAACCCCTGCGTGGCGCGCTGGATGGCCTCCTCGTGAACGTCCGTCGCGAAAATCTTGATGTCCATCGGCTTGGCCTGGTTCGACAATATCTCGTGCAACAGCATGGCAAAGGAATACGCCTCTTCGCCGGTTGAGCAACCGACCACCCAAATCCGCACGCTCGTCCTTCGCTCCGCAATCCATCGCGGCGCGAGTTGGTTGACGACATAGTCAAAGACCGAAACGTCCCGGAAAAACTCCGTGACATGGATTAGAAATTCCTGCATGAGTCGATCTGCTTCCTGCACATCCTGCTCAAGCCTCTGAATGTACGCTTCCATTGAGCGAATGCGCAGCGTCGTCATGCGCCGTTCCAGCCGACGCAACAGCGTCTGCCGCTTATACTGGTGAAAATCCACCTGGTGGCGGTCAAACAGGAGGTCCAAGATGCGGTGGAAATTCTGCTCGTATCCCTGATAGTCCTGGAGCGTTTGGAACCATCGCATCAAAGACTGTTTCTGGATGACGTGTTCCGCGATGGTCGGCCAGATTTGCGAGGTATCCACGACGTGGTCGGCCGCACCGGTGGCGGCGGCGTTGTGGGGCATGCCGTTAAACTTTGCCGAGGCCTCGCTCTGAACGACGACAAACCCACCCGATTCCTTGACGTACTGGACGCCCTTGGCCCCGTCACTTCCGGTGCCGGAGAGAACCACGGCGACCGCTCGATCTTGGAACTGTTCCGCGACGGATTTGAAGAAAAAGTCAATCGGGTGATTGACGACATCTGTCCATTCTGGTTCTTGAAAGACAAACCGGTTGTCGTTCACCCCCACGAGCATCCGCGCCGGCGTGAGATAGACGGTGTTCGCCGCCAACTCCATTCCGTGTTCTGCCACGACAATGCGCATGCTCGTGTGTTTGGCCAGGAGTTCCGGCATGAAGCTCCTGTAATTCGGTGACAGGTGCTGTACAACGACGAAGGGTACACCGGGCTCATCCGCGACGTGATCAAACAAATCCGTCAGGGCCTCCAACCCGCCAGCGGAGGCGCCGATTGCAACCACCATTTGTTCACCCAACACCAATCACCTCATCTGACGCACCCGTGTGTGCCGAAACTCAACTGGGCATGGAGAACGAACCTGCGGAGACTCGGGTTACGAGGATGTAACGGGGAGCCGCGGTGTGAGTTCCCATATCTGTCTGCGTACACTACGCCCATTATACGAACCGGACATCTGGAAAACTAGACAAAAAAAGCGGAAGACAAACGTCCGTTTGCCTCCGCACCAGCTCCTTTGCCATCGACGCCAGGGGCGGGCAGTCCTGGAACACCGCACCGCCCCGGCAACGCTGGCCGTCCCGGGTGAGCGCCTGAGCCCGCACGCGGCGGGCAGTCCTGGAACACCGCACCCGCCCCGGCAACCCTCACCCCAACCGCTGAACCGCCTCCACCACGGTGTCCGCCAGGAAGTCGAACTCGTCGTCCGTCAGGATGAACGGCGGGCAGAGTTGCAGGATGTTGTTGTACCCGCGAACGCTGTCGCTGTTCTTCCCGATGAGCAGGCCGCGCTGTTTGCACCAGGTGATCACCTCTGCCAACATCGCAGGCGGGGCGGGCGTTTTCGACGCTTGATCAGCGACCATCTCAATCCCGGCGAGGAAGCCGAAGTGGCGGATGTCGCCGACGTTCGGACAATCCCGCAGCACCGACAGCCGCTGCCGCAAGCGCTCTCCCAGCACCTTCGCGCGCGCGACGAGGCCCCGCTCCTCCATGATGGCGAGCGTCTCCAGCGCCACCGCGCAGGCCGTCGGGTTTCCGCCAAACGTCGTCACGTGCCGGAAGTGGCCGTATTCGCTGTCGTCGCGGAACGGATCAAACAACTCTGCACGGACCGCCGTGGCGGCGAGCGGCATGTAGCCGCTCGTGATGCCCTTGGCCATGGTCACGATGTCCGGCTGCACGCCAAAGTTGTGGTGGCCGAAGTTCTCCCCAGATCTGCCGAAGCCGCAGATCACCTCGTCGACAATTAACAGCACGCCGTATCGATTGCAGATTTCGCGCACGCGCCGCAGGTAGCCCTCGGGCGGCGTGAGGATGCCGCCACCGGAGATGACGGGCTCAAGGATGACGGCGGCCACAGTCTCTGGGATCTCCCAGTTGATGACCTGCTCGTAGTAGTTTGCGCAGGCGAGGTTGCACGAACCAGGCTGCTGGCCAAATGGACACCGGTAGCAGTCCGGCGGTGGGACGTGCAAAAACCCCGGCGCCAGCGGCTCGTACTTGTACTTGCGCATGAATTGCCCCGTCGCGGCCAGCGCTGCTGACGTGTTGCCGTGGTAGCCGCGGTAGCGGCCAATCACCTTCCAGCGCGACGGTTCGCCGTTTTGCTGGTGGTACTGGCGGGCGATCTTGATGGCGACTTCGTTCGCTTCCGATCCGCTGTTGGAAAAGAACACCCGGTAGTCACCGCGGAGCCACTCGTTCAACTTCTCGGCCAGCCGGATGGCCGGCTTGTGCGTCTGGCTGAGCGGATAGTACGGCATCTCGGTCATCTGTGCGTACGCCGCATCCGCGAGCCGCTTCTCGGAGTACCCGAGGTTCGCACACCAGAGGCCGGACATCCCATCCAGGTACCGGTTCCCGGCTTCGTCCGTCAACCACGCGCCGTCGCCGCGGCTGACGACCATCGGGTTCTGGCTGGCGGTGTACGGCACGAGGCCGTGCCAGACGTATTGGCGGTCTTTCTCGATCCAGTCACTGGGGCTGGGGGCGTGGGTGGTGGCAGGCGCGTCGGCGGTAGCGGATTGGGTGACCGATACCTCAGCGGCCCCAGCCGCGGGGTGGACGCTCTCGTGCGAATCTGTGGACATGCCGGTTCCCTCCTGAATGCTTCTACGTTCGTGGCCATTGTCGGAATCGCCATAGACTTCCTCGCGCCGGGCCCCGGTTCCTGCTGGCGAGGGGCGGTGTGCGCGTTGGATGGCCGCCTCCCGGGCGCAGATTCCGATCCGTTCGATCGCTTTGGCCGGCCCCTACGCCCGGATCCCGATCTTTTTGATCGCTTTGGCCGGCCCCAGGGCGCGGATTCCGATCCGTTCGATCGCTTTGCGCCCTTCCCACGCCCGAATTCCGATCCTTTCGATCGCTTTGGCCAGCCCCTGGGCGCGAATTCCGATCCTTTCGATCGCTTTGGCCGGCCCCCACGCCCGGATTCCGATCCTTTCGATCGCTTTGGCCGGCCCCCGGGCGTGGATTCCGATCCTTTCGATCGCTTTGCGCCCTTCCCGCGCCCGGATTCCGATCCTTTCGATCGCTTTGCGCCCTTCCCGCGCCCGGATTCCGATCCTTTCGATCGCTTTGCGCCCTTCC
>JAIMBT010000003.1 GCA_023511295.1 Alicyclobacillus sp. | reverse complement strand
CCGCGGGGGGCGCGGCCCTCTTCTTGGGGGCGGCGCGGGGCGGGGGCGAGCCCGGCACCCCGGCGCTCTGCCACCCCCCTAAACACCCCGCGGGGGCGGCCGCCGGGGCGGCCGCCGTCGCCATTGCGGTCAAGCAGGTGCTGTACCGCTACAACCTCCGCCTGGGTCGACGCCTGCACAGTCGGAGCCTGATTGCGGCGGCCATGGACCACCGCTCGGACGTCGTGTCCTCGGCCGCCGCTCTGGTCGGAATCGCGGTGTCGCTCGCCGGCCTGCACCTTGGCCGGCGATGGATGCTGTACGGCGACGCTGGGTCGAGCGTCGTGGTCGCGGCACTCATCTTGCGGATTGGCGTACAGGTGGCACTGGACGCCGTGCACACCTTGATGGATCGGGCGGTGCCGGACGAACAACTGCAGCGGTACCGAGACGTCATTGCTGCGATACCGGGTGTGGAGCGGATTGACGAACTGCGAGCGCGCGACCACGGACAGTACCTGATTGTGGACGTCAAGATCAGCGTCGACGCAGACATCACGGTTGCGGACGGACATGGCATCGCCGCGGACGTCAAGGAGCGCATGCGCGCGGTCTTTCCGCAGGTCCTGGACGTGTTGGTCCACGTGAACCCGTACTACCGCGAATAGGGCGTCCGCCCAGTGCAATGGAAGGGGAGAGGGCGCGTGGGCAGTTTATGGCGGAGTCAATCGTCGGATACCGACCAAGTACGCCGATGGGTCGCTGAGTATGGGATGCCGGAGCGGATTGCCCGGGTGCTCTGTACGCGCGTGGCGAGTCAAGCGGAGCTGGAGGATGTTTTGCATCCGAGCCGCATCCCTTGGACGGCGCCGGATGCGTTCGCGCAGATGGACCGTGCGGTCGACCGTTTGCTCGATGCGGTGGCTCGCGGGGAACGCATCTGCGTCGTTGGCGATTACGACGCGGACGGGGTCACGGCGTGTGCCATCCTCGCTGATGCGCTGAGACGGGTGGGCGCCGACTGTGTCTGCATCATTCCCCATCGAACGGAGGACGGTTACGGGCTGTCTCCCGCGTTGGTGGACCGCGCGGCGGAGATGGGCGCCCGGTTGTTGGTCACCGTCGACAACGGCATTCGCTGCGGCCTTGCGGTGCGGCATGCGGTTGGATTGGGCCTGCAGGTGATTGTCACCGACCACCACCAGCCGGGGGAGGACCCGCCGCTAGACGCGTATGCAGTGGTGCACTGGCAGGACGCCACAGCGCCTGCGCTGCAGCACCTGTGCGGCGCCGGGGTGGCGTGGAAATTGGCTCTCCGGCTGCTCGAGCGGTCGGCGGACGGACCCATCGCTGCCGAGCACTACGGGTGGTGGACCGCGCTCGCGGCCATCGGGACGCTCGCCGACGTAATGCCGTTGCGGGGCGAGAACCGGCGGCTGGTTCGCGAAGGAGTGGCTTACCTGAAATCCGCTCGTCAGCCAGGTTGGCGGGCGCTCTGTCGTACGGCCGGGGTGGATCCCACTGCACTCACCAGCGACGCCTTGGTTTGGTCCATCATCCCTCGCATCAATGCGGCCGGCCGGATGGACCATGCCCAGGTGGCGCTGGCCCTCCTGACGGCGACCGATCCGGCTGCGGCCGACGCGGCCGCAGCCGCCGTCGAGGAACTGAACCAGCGGCGGCGCACGGAGACGGAACGCGCGGCGGCGGAAGCCGTGTCGCAGGTTCGGGCGTCCCATGCGTCGGCGCCCGCGGTGGTGGTGGCCGCGGGCCCGTGGCCGCTCGGTGTGGTCGGCATCGTCGCGGCGAAGTTGGTCGAGCAATACGACTGCCCGGCCATCGTGTTCGCAGATGACGGGAGCGACCTGCTCCGCGGGTCAGGCCGGTCTCCGGCAGGCACCCCGCTGCATCAGTGGGTCGCGGACTGCGCCGAGTGGTTGGACCACTTTGGCGGCCACGAGACGGCGCTCGGTTGCGGTATCCGCCGCCAACACCTGGCGAACTTCCGCGAGGCGCTGGCGGCGCGGGCGCGGAGGGAGCGCGTGCCGGGGCCACTGATGGCGGTGGACGCGGCTGGCGGACCGGGCGACCCTGTGGCCGCATTGACGCCCGTCGCGGACGACTACCTGCCGCTCGCAGACGCCGACCTCGCGGTTGCCCGATGGCTCGAGGCCCTGTGGCCGTACGGACGCGGTTTTGAACCGTTCTCCTTCTACGTGGGTCCTGTGCAACTGCAGGCCGCGATGGTCATCGGTGGCGGCAAGCACCTGCGCTGGACCGTCCGGGAAGGACGCCAATCGGCGCAGCTGGTGTGGTTTCGCCCGCCGTCTTGGGCCTTTGACGTGGTCCCGGGGACGTCCGTCGCGGTCATTGCGTCGCTCGAAGTGAATCGCTGGCGGGGGACCGAGACGGCGCAACTGCGGGTGCACCAGGGATGGGTGTTGGCGCAACCGCTCGACCGGGCGGCGTTCGCCGAGGTGTACCGGGTTCTGCGTACACGCCGGCGTGCCCGGCGCGCAGACCTCGCCGCCGCACTTCCGGAACAACTGGAACCGGAACAACTCGATACCGTGGTCGGCGCCTTCGTCGAGCTCGGGTTTGCGTACGTGGCGGAGAGCGAATATCATGTTGTTGAGCAAGCGGTTGCGCGAGATCTGCGAGAATCCGCCGTGTACCAGGCGCATCTCTGTGCGCGCGCCCGGCAACCGAGCGATGCTCGGTAATCGGAGGGTGGGCGTATCGGACGGATGGACGAAGATAGGAGCGAGCGAATGGACTTTCGCAAATGGATACGGTCAGTTCCCGACTTCCCGCAGCCCGGCATCTTATTCCGAGACGTGACGCCGCTGCTGGGAAACGGCGAAGCGTACCGCAGCGCCATCGACCACCTGGCGGCGTTCGCGCGGACGGTGGACGCTGAGGTCATCGTCGGTCCGGAGGCGCGCGGGTTCGTCGTTGGGGCGCCGTTGGCGTACGCCCTCGGGGCGGGTTTTGTGCCGGTGCGCAAGCGCGGGAAGCTACCGGCGCCGACGCTGTCGGTCGCGTACAGCTTGGAGTATGGAACGGATATCCTCGAAGTGGCACAGGGCGTCATCGAGCCCGGACAGCGCGTGGTGTTAGCGGACGACCTGCTCGCGACCGGTGGGACGATGCGGGCGACCCGAGAGCTGGTCGACAAACTCGGTGGCGCCGTGGTTGGGGCCGCGTTTCTCATTGAGCTTGGCGACCTGGGCGGCCGCGCCCGGCTGGGCGAGATTCCGGTGCACACACTGGTCACATATTAGCAGACGGGCGGGCGCGCAATCCGATGCGCGTCCGCCGTGCATAGGGGCAGGCGTTGGAAATGGCGCACGCGGTCGACACCATCGACGACGTGATTGAGCAATATCGGGTCTACGGTTCGCAGCGGGACGCGGAGTTCATTCGGCGCGCCTACGAGTACGCGGAAGCTGCCCACCAGGGCCAGCGGCGCAGGTCTGGAGAGCCGTACATCAGCCATCCCGTCGCGGTCGCCAAAATCTTGGTCGAACTGCAGCTGGACGCGACCACCATCGCGGCGGCACTGCTTCACGATGTGGTCGAAGACACCAAGGTTACGGACGAGGAGATTGTCCGCCAGTTCGGCTCTGAGGTCGCTGCGCTGGTGGACGGGGTGACCAAACTCAAGCGGATCAAATTCGATTCGATGGAGGAGCAACAGGCGGAGAACCTGCGCAAGATGTTCATGGCGATGGCGAAGGATATCCGCGTCCTCCTGATTAAACTGGCCGACCGGCTGCACAACATGCGCACCCTGCGGTACCAGCCGCCGGAAAAACAGGTGCAGACGGCGCGGGAGACACTGGAGATTTTCGCGCCGCTCGCCCATCGGCTCGGCATGTACTCCGTCAAGTGGGAACTCGAGGACACCGCACTGCGGTACCTGAACCCGCAGCAGTACTACCGGATTGTCCACCTGATGGCGCAAAAGCGCAAAGAGCGGGAGTCGTACGTGAACGAGGTGATGGCGCTTATCCGCGAAAAACTCGAGGCCATCGACATCCAGGCCGAGGTGACCGGGCGCGCCAAGCACATCTACAGCATCTACAAGAAGATGGTCACGCAGCACAAGGAGTTCAACGAGATCTACGACCTGTTTGCGGTGCGCATCATCGTCAACAACATCAAGGACTGCTACGGTGTGCTCGGCGTCGTGCACACGATGTGGAAGCCAATGCCCGGCCGGTTCAAGGACTACATCGCGATGCCGAAGTACAACATGTACCAGAGTCTGCACACCACAGTCGTCGGGCCGCGCGGTGAGCCGCTGGAGATCCAGATCCGCACGTGGGACATGCACCAGACCGCGGAGTACGGGATTGCGGCCCACTGGGTGTACAAAGAGGGCGGTGGCCGAGCCGACAGCAAGTTCTCGCAGAAGCTGGCGTGGTTCCGCGAGGTGTTGGAGTGGCAGCAGGATTTCAAAGACGCGCAGGAGTTCATGGAGACGCTGAAGCTGGACCTGTTCTCCGACGAGGTGTTCGTCTTCACGCCGAAGGGCGAGGTGATTGGCCTGCCGGCCGGCAGCGTGCCGATTGACTTCGCGTATCGGATTCACACGGACGTCGGCAACCGCTGTATCGGGGCCAAGATCAACGGAAAGATTGTCCCCCTCGACTACCGGTTGCGGACCGGCGACATCGTCGAGGTCCTCACCTCCAAACACAGTTACGGGCCGAGCCGAGATTGGTTGAAGATTGTGCAGTCCTCGCAAGCGAAGAGCAAGATCCGCCAGTGGTTCAAGCGCGAGCAGCGGGAGGAAAACATCGCCCGCGGGCGAGACCTGGTGGAGAAGGAGATTGCCCGACAGCGACTCGATCCCCACGAGTTGCTCGTCCCAGCCGTATTGAATGACGTTCTGCACAAGTTCAACTTCAACCGCGAGGACGAGATGTTCGCCGCGGTGGGATACGGCGGATTGAGCGCGGGTCAAGTGGTGACGCGTCTTGTGGAGCGTGTCCGCCGCGAGCACAACGTGCCGCCGCAGGACGCCATCTCGCGCGAAGTTCGCGAGCGGCGCAAGGCCGACGGCAGCGGCGTGCGCGTCCGCGGTGTGGACAACCTGCTCATTCGCTTTGCGCGCTGCTGCAACCCCGTGCCGGGCGACGAGATCATCGGCTTCGTCACGCGCGGGCGGGGCGTGTCCGTGCACCGGATCGACTGCCCCAACGCGGCCGTGCAGAAGGCCGAGAACGACCGCGTCGTCGAGGTGGAATGGGTCGGGAACCCGGACCTGTCGTACCCAGTGGAGCTGGAGATTGTCGGGCTCGACCGCCACGGCCTCATCAACGAGGTGATGAACGCCGTGATTGAGCACAAGACGGATGTGACGGCGGTCAGCGGGCGAGTCGACAACCGCCGCATCGCGCACATCAGCCTGACCATCCGCATCCGCAACCTGGACCACCTGCGAACGGTGGTGGAGCGGCTCAAGCGAATTAAGGACGTACACAGCGTGCGGCGGGTGATTCAGTAGCGGCGGCGTTTACCGGTGCGTACGCGAAAGGAGACAGCAAGGATGCGATTGGTGGTTCAGCGCAGTGGCCCGGCATCGGTCACGGTGGAGGGCCAGGAAGTGGGCGCCATCCCACGGGGACTGGTGGTACTGGTCGGAGTCCGGCGGGGCGATACGCCGGCGGACGCCGCCTACCTGGCGGACAAGCTGGTACACTTGCGGATCTTCCCGGACGAAGAGGGGAAGATGAACCGCGATGTCCAAGCCGCGCGCGGCCACGTGCTGTCCGTCTCACAGTTCACGCTGTACGGCGACGCCCGCAAGGGCCGCCGGCCGAACTACCTGGAGGCCGCTCCCCCAGAGGAGGCGGAGCCGCTGTACGTTCTGTTCAACGAACGCGTGGCATCGTTCGGCGTGCCGGTTGCGACAGGCGTTTTTGGCGCGATGATGCGGGTGGCCCTCGTCAACGACGGGCCCGTGACCATTCTGCTCGATACAGATCACGGAGGGTCTGCGCCGAACCGCTGACCGCATGGCCGCGATTTTGCTGTCACACATCGAAAGGTGGGTCTCCTGTGCAGGTTGCCGCGTTTACCGTGTCCCCTCTGCTATCCAACTGTTACGTGCTCTCCGAATCGCTGACACCCGGTTCGCCGACGGTGGTGATTGACCCGGGAGATCCCACGCTTGACCCGGTCCTCGACTACATCGAACGCCACCAGCTGCGCGTGACGGAGGTGTGGGCGACCCATGCGCACCTCGACCACGTGCTCGGCGTCGACGTCATCCGCCAACGGTTCGGCGTGCCGGCTGCCGTGCACGCCGCTGATTTGCCGGTGTGGCGCGAGGTGCCCGCCGATGCGGCGCGGTGGCTCGGGATGCAGGTGGAGCCTTTGGCGGAACCGGATCGACTGCTGCAGGAAGGCGACCGTTTGCGGGTGGGAGACACGGTGTTCACGGTGTGGCACACCCCGGGGCATTCGCCGGGTGGGGTGGTCCTCGTCGGCGCGGAACTCGCTTTCACGGGCGACACGCTGTTCGCGGGGACGATTGGACGCGTCGACCTCCCGCACGCAGATCCGGCCGCGATGCAACGTTCGCTCGCGAGGCTCCTGGCGCTGCCGGACGAGCTCACGCTCTACCCGGGCCACATGGGGCGGACCACGATGGGCGAGGAGCGCCGTGCCAACCCGTTTCTGCAGAACCTGTCAGGCCCGCCCTCGCGGTGAGCGTGGCAGGCCCGGCTTCCCGCAACAATCTGGGTATTCACCGATTCCTCCGGCGGTTGGGATTTCTGTCACTTCCCAGACGAGGACGAGTATTCCGCCACTTTTCCTATTTATTGACAGGTCGTGGCGAACAACTTAGTATGGTCGAGGTGATAGAAAGAGAATAATCGGGAGGGGATTCGCGTGAACAAGACTTGGTTTGTCGCCGCGGCGATGATCGGCTTGACGGGCCTCATGGCTGGGTGCGGAACCGCCAACAACACCGCGGGCGCGGGCAACGCGACCAACACCGCCAGTTCTTCGCAGGGTGTCACCGATGCCATGAAGACGCAGTTCGTCCAAGTGACTGCTGCGGCCCAGCAGGCCATTGACGACTTCGTCACCGGGAAATCGATGCTGGGAGACATGAGTACCAAGGATATCGGGGGGACGACGTACAGCGTGGTGGCGAGCTCGAAGTCTGACCTGCAGTCCCTCGAGCAGACCTACCTCGACTTCATGACCCAGGCGCAGGTCGACAACCTGTTTGGCCACGTGACGGAGAAGGACGGCGTGTACGTCTACCAGTCGATGAAGTCGAGCGGGGACACGAACGACTGGACGAACGCCAAGGTCGTATCCGTGACGCCGAAGGACAACGGGTACGAAGTCACGCTCAGCGTCCCGCAGATCGGCGGTGGTGCGCCGCAGACCCAGCAGGCTCTGCTGGTGAAAGACGCCACCGGCCACTGGGTGTACGCTGGGGCGTAAGGGTGCCTCGGACCGGGAAGGGTGACGGGCGGATGTCGACTCGCCCCCATCGCCGGCGTGCTGTCTGGCCGAGCACCGGTTGGGTTTTCCATGCTGTCGGCCCCGGCCCGTTCCACCTCGCGGTGGGGCGGGTCGCGTGCTATCCGCGCGCACCCCGGCATAGGGTGAGGTAAACACCTTGTCCAAAAGGGGCGGATGCACGATGATGTTTCGAGCAGGGCGCTGGCAGCAGTTGACGATGACGGAGCGCTGGCTGATTCTGAACGGTCTGGTGGAACTGCAACGCAGGCGGCGAGGGCCGCAGCGGCGCGGTCCCATCCACGTCCAGCGCCTGGTGGTGAAAACCGGCCCGTTCAACCTGCCCGAGCGCCCGAAGCACTGAGCGCTCACCCCCCAATGGGCGCCGGCATAGCCTACACGGAGGCCTTTCGGGGGGGAGTCGCATTGGTGAACGGATTGAACCGCTGGGTCGTCGTGTTTCTCATCATCTTCGTGTTGCTGTTCCTGCTGGCACCGGCTGGTTCCCAGCCTCATCAGCGGTAGTGCGCCATCCGGCGCGGGCGACTCGGCGCTCGCACCGTGCGGCCGGCGCACGGACGAAGGAGGGAGCGTCGATGCGACGGCTGGCGCGTGGATTCCTCAAACTGGTGATTGGTGTCGCGGTCACGGTGGCCGTCCTCGCCGGTGCGCTGGATTACGCCTTTCACCGCGTCTATCCGCTGCGACCCCACATGACGGCTGCGGTTTCGGCCCGCATTCAGGCGGAACACATTCACCCGCTGACCTACGACCAGATTCCGGCGTTGTACCGCGAAGCGGTCGTGTCGACGGAGGATCGGCGGTTCGCATGGGACCCAGGGTTTGACCCCATTGGGCTGGCGAGATCCATCCTCGTGGACGTCGAGCAGGACGGGTACGTGGAAGGCGGTTCGACCATCACGGAGCAGCTCGTCGACAACACCTTGCTGAATCAGTCGAAGACGCTGATTCGCAAGGTCAAGCAGTTCGTGCTGGCGCTCGGCGTCTACGATACGTTTACGAAGCCGGAGACGTTTGCGATGTACGCGAACGTCATCTACTTTGGCCACGGGGCCTATGGCCTGTACAACGCCGCAGAGACGTACTTCGGTCGCCCGCCCGGTGCCTTAAACGCTGGGGAGCTAACGATGTTGGCGGGGCTGCCCAACGCCCCTTCCTTGTATGATCCGTTCCGTTCCCTGAAGTTGGCACGCGAACGGCAGCGCGTCGTGGTGGACAACATGGTCGACAACGGCGTCATCAGCCAGGAGGAAGGCCAGGCCATCCTCCAGGAACCGATTCGCCTCATCCATAAAGGTTGATGGCCGGGCGTGCGACACCGCTGAGGATGGGGGTCAGCCCGGCGGCAATGGCGGCGCAACCTCGGTCGTTCGGGTGTACCGGCGCGGGACCACGCAGCGCGTCCTGCAGGCGGCCAGTTCGGTAGCCGGCAATCCACTGTGCCTGATGGCCGTCAAACCAGGCGTCCACCGGCGCGACGGCGGCACCGGCTCGCTGTGCAGCGGCAATGGTCGCCTGGTTCAGTTTTTCGACAGCCTCGGCCGCGAGCGGCGTGTTGGGGAACGGGTTGTACTGTGTACATACGACGATGCCAGCGCGGCTGACGCGGTGAATGTGGCGGATGAGAAACTCGAGTTGGGCTTCGTGCACGCGCAGCCGTGTGGCGAGCTGGGCCGCGAGCGCCGCCCGAGTCCCAGCGTTCAGCGCAGCGAGTGCCGCGTTGACGAGGTCGTCTCCGCCAACCCAGATGGAGACGACGTTCGAGCGGGCGAGATAGCTCCCTGGATTTTCGAGGACGGCGGCCGTGAGGTCCGCGGTCGTCCAGCCGCTTTCCGCCAGAACGTCTCCGTACGCGGCGCCAGCGCGGAGCTTCCGGACGTCCCGCAGCACGCGTGCCGGATAGGTCCGGCACGGGGATGTGGCGCCCACACCAGCCGTAATGGAGTCGCCGAGTGCGGTGTATTGGAACATGGCATCTCGCCTCCCTGATGATCTGTCTCCTCAGGGAATGCGCGCCGCCGTTGAAACGGCCCGGCCGATGTCCATTCACATACGGAGGGGGACGCCGATGACGGCGTCCCCCGTGTAAGGCGCGATGTTCTCATAGGACTGGCGGCTCGACTGCTGCGTCCATCCGCTGCAGCGGATGCTTCGCGTCAAACGAGCGTTGTCGTCACCATGCCACATCATCCTCCTTACGCCCCTTACGATGCCTCGCCTTGAACCTTCTCATACGTTCGGCAGCACTCCAAAATATTCCTTACTGCACAAGGCACCTCGCCGTATCTACGTGCGGGCTTGTGGAAAACCTTTTGAAAGACAGTTGTCGCCAAATAAAGCTTGCATTTGTATAGTAACTACGGTAATGTAACAATTGTCAAGGACGCGCCGCCTCAGCGCTCCAGAGCTGGGGGGCGTGGGACATGCAGCCATCGTGGATTGGGAGGGATTTGGGAATGGCGAAGCAGAGTTGGACGGTGGACCTGGCCCACAGCAGTGTGGAGTTTTTGGTCAAACACATGGTCGTATCCAAGGTGCGTGGCAACTTCGAGGACTTCTCCGCAGTGATTGAGGCAGATCCCGAGGACTTAACGGACGCCCGAATCGAGTTCACTGTGAACACAGCGAGCGTCAGCACGCGCAGCGAGGACCGCGACAAACACCTGCGCAGCGCGGATTTCTTCGACTGCGACAACCACCCGGCGATGACCTTCAAAGCGACGAAGATTGAGCGCAAGAGCCCTGGAGAATACCACGTCACGGGGGATCTGACCATCCGCGGCGTGACGAAGCCGGAGACCTTCATCGTCACCTACGAAGGCCAGGGGAAGAATCCGTGGGGCGTATTGGTCGCTGCGTTCAGCGCCCGCGGAACCATCAACCGCAGTGATTACGGGTTAACCTGGAACGCAGCCCTCGAGGCTGGCGGCGTGCTGGTCGGGGACCAGGTACAGGTGTCCCTGGACATCCAGGCAAACCCGGCATCCTGACGCGCCGAGGTGAACAGACGGCGTCAGCGCCATCGCGCGCTGGCGCCGTTTTCACGGTGCTGCAGGAAGGCCGAGCAGGGAACGGCCATTCACGCGCCCTGCAAAAAGGTCAGCACCCGTTCGGCTGCGCGCCGGCCGCTTTCGATGCAGTCCGGGATGCCAATTCCGTGGAACCCGGCCCCAGCCAGGTAGACCCCCGGAGCATCGGTCGCCAAGTGGGTCTCCACGTCCGCCACGAGGTTCCGGTGTCCCACTTCAAACTGTGGCATCGCCCGCTCCCACCGGGCGACGCGGCTGAACCAGGGCCGGGCTTGCAGGCCGACCACCTCCTGGAGTTCTTCCGCCACGGTGCTTGCCAGCGTCGCGTCATCCAGCTGTAGACTTTCCTGCTGACCGCTGCGGCCCACATAGCACCGGATGAGCACGCGGTCGTCGCCCACGGTGTGCGGCCACTTGTTGGACGTCCAGGTAGACGCCGTGATGGTGACCGATTCGGTCCGCGGAACGAGAAACCCAGATCCCGTGCGTCCCGCCAAGGCGTCCGGCGGGTAGCCGAGCACCACGGTCGCCGTGGATACGTAGCGGATGGCGGACAGGGACGCCGCCTTGTCGGAGAGCGGACACAGCAACTGGCCCGCTGCGTACGCCGGTACGGTCACAATCACGGCGTCTGCGAGCAGACGCTCGGGTCCGGCGGTTGTCCCGAGCGTCAATTCGTATCCACCGGCCCTGCGTCCCAGGTGCTGGACGGAAGTCGCGGTGCGCAACTCTGCCCAGTCGTGCAGCTGGTGGTACAGTTGCTCGACCAGCGACTGCAACCCGCCTTTCAGCGTAATGAAGGCGCTTCGCTGTCCAGCCGTTCCAGGCGCGGCGGCTCCACGCAGCCGGTGAGCGCCGATGATGAGACTCCGATCTCGCTGTTCCATCGCGGCGAACTGCGGAAAGGTCGACAGTGCGCTCAGATCGTCCAACTTGGACGCCGAAATCCCCGCCATCAGGGGCTCGCAGACCTGGGTCACCCACTCGTCGCCGAGCCGCCGCCGCAGCATGGCGCCGAGGGAGTGGTCAACCTCCGGCACCGTCGTCCGCGGCAGGGCGAGATCGAGCATGGCCCGCAGTTTGCCGCGTTCCGACACCAGGGGGGTGTTCCAGATGGCGCGAAGGCTTGCCGGTACGCCCATGTGGGTCGGCTGCGGCATGTCCACCAGTTGTCCGCGGTAGAGCATGTACGTCCGTCCTGCGCTCGGGTTCATGTGGACGACTTCGGATTCGAGTCCGAGCTGCCGGATGAGCTCCATGCCGGCCGGTTTTCGCGCCAAGAGCGAGTCCGGGCCGAACTCCATCACCAGTCCGTCTTCTCGATCCGTTCGGATCTTCCCGCCCCAGCGCTCTGACTGCTCGAGCACGACGCAGCGGAGACCGCCACTTTGCCCTGCGGCTTGTTGTAAGGCAAACGCCGCGGCGAGCCCCGTGATGCCTCCGCCAATGACGGCGACGACGCGTTCGCTCATGCGTGCGCCTCCTCCGCCCGCGCACGCCGGTCAATTTGCGCCGCCAGGATGTCGAGAAAGCGCGGGTCCGCGTTCAGCGAGGCGGTGCGTTCGAGGTGCATCCCGAGGTCGCGCGCCAGTGCCTGGCACTCGATATCGATGTCGTACAAAACTTCCAGGTGGTCCGAGACGAAGCCGGCCGGGCAGATGAGCACGTCCCGCTTGCCGGCAGCAGCCAACGAGCGCAAGATCTCGAGGATGTCCGGCCCGAGCCATGGTTCGGGCGTCCGCCCTGCGCTCTGCCAACCAAAGGACACGTCCCGCAGACCGAGCCGCTCTCCGACGGCCTGTCCGGTGGCCCGCAGCTGCTCCGGATACGGATCTCCCGCCGCCAAGATGCGCTGCGGCAGGCTGTGTGCGGTGAACACCACATGGACCCGTTCGGGTGCCGGAAACCGCTGCAACGCTTCCTGAACTCTGTCCGCCAGCAGGTCGAGAAAGGCCGGGACGTCATACCAGTGGTCGATGTGGCAGAGCGCGACGCCGAGCGGAGCCGCCGCATCGGCGGCCGCCGCTTGGTACGCTCCAACGCTCATCGACGCATAGTGCGGCGCGAGAACCAGGGTCACTGCGCGGCGAATGCCGTCGTCCGCCATTTGCCGGATGGCATCTCCTATGAAGGGGTGCGCGTGCTTCATGCCGAGGTAGACCTGGTATACCTCGGGCCGCAGCGCGTGCAGCCGAGCTTGAATGCCGTCCGCCTCGGCCTGAGTGATCTCGTTCAAAGGAGATGTTCCGCCGATGGCTTCGTACCGCGCGATGAGCTGCTGCAGCAGCTCCGGTGTCGGCGGACGGCCGTGGCGGATGTGGGTGTAGTAGGCTTCCACCTCGTCCAGACTGCGGGGCGTGCCGTAGGCCATGACGAGTGCGCCCCAACGCGGTTCAGCCATGGGGGTATGCCTCCTCGATGCGCGCGCGGGGGTTTCCCGCACGGCGGGTGTACTCGTGGACGAATTCCGTGAGGCGGCGCAGGGTGCCCACTTCCACGGGCGGTTGGTGGTGCGCAACGCCGTGGCCGAGGTTGAAGATGAACCCGGGGTGGGTCATACCTGCGTCGAGCACCGCAGCCGTTTCCCGCTGCAGCACGGGCCACGGTGCAAACAAGAGCACAGGGTCTAGGTTTCCCTGCAGGGCAATCCCGCTTCCCACCCGCTCGCGGGCCGCGGCGAGCGGGACGCGCCAATCGACGCCGATCACGGTGGCGCCTGTCTCGGCGAACGCCGAGAGCAGTTCACCCGTGTTGACGCCGAAGTAGATGAGCGGAACCCCCGTCGTCTGCAGCCGTCGAAAGATGGACTGAACGGTCGGCAGGACGTACGTGCGGAAGTCGCGGACGGACAGGCTGCCGACCCAACTGTCGAACAGCTGAATGGCTGCGGCGCCGGCCTCGACCTGTGCCTCGGCATAGGTCACCACCATGTCCGCCAGCTTGTCCATCAAGGCGCGCCACATCTCCGGTTCACCCCACATCATCTGTTTGGTGCGGATGTAGCTGCGGGAAGGCTTCCCTTCAATCAAATAGCTGGCCAAGGTGAAGGGTGCGCCGGCGAAGCCGATGAGCGGAACGGTCAGTTCTCGGCGCAGGATGCGGACGGTTTCGAAGACGTGCGGCAGCGCATCGGACGTAAACGGCCGCAGGTGGTCGATGTCAGCGGCCCGCGTAATGGGCGCGTCCAACACAGGTCCGACGTGTTCGCGGATCTCGAAGTCGACCCCCATCGCACCGAGCGGGATCATGATATCGGAGAAGAGGATGGCGGCGTCCACGCCGAGCTGTTGAACGGGGAGCATCGTGACCTCGGCACACAGGTCGGGATGCTGGCAGATTTCGACGAGCGAATACCGCTCCCGGATCTTCCGGTATTCGGGTTGGTAACGCCCCGCTTGCCGCATGTACCAGACGGGGATGTGATCGACCGGCTTGCCTCGGCAGGCATCGAGAAAAGTGCTGGGTACCGTCATGGTCGTCTCCTTTGCGGTCAAAATGCCCGAATCGGGCATGTCTCCCTCCTGTTATAACCGTCCGAGGTGGCCTATGCAACCAGCGGCCGTGGCATTGCGGCGCCAATCTGTTATAATCAGTAAGTGACGTGCGGGTGTCACAGCTCGCCGCGACGGTCAGTATGCGCGCCCGAAGGGGCGAGAGGAGGATCTACGTTGAGCCTCGAGTTGGATTTCTATCAAATGATGATTCAGCCGATGCGGGACGAACTGACGCAGATTGGCTTTCAGGAACTGAAGACGCCGGAAGCGGTCGACGAGGTGATGGCAGACAAGAAAGGCACGCTGTTGGTCGTGGTCAACTCCATCTGCGGCTGTGCAGGTGGCATCGCGCGGCCGGGCATTGCCGAGGCGCTTCAGGGACCGCACCGTCCGGACCGGCTGGTGACTGTGTTCGCCGGCCAGGACAAAGAAGCGACCAGCCGGGCACGGGAATACTTTGAAGGCAACCCGCCGTCCTCGCCGTCCGTCTGGCTATTCAAGGACGGGAAGTTGGTCGACCAGTTGCACCGCAGTGACATCGAAGGGACGAGTGCGGAACACGTCGCCGCACGTCTGTCCGATATGTTCGCGACGTATTGCCAGTAACCAGCGTCGTCTGTGTCATCGGTGCCCTCGTCCGGCCGTGCGCTGGGCGAGGGTTTTTTACACGCCGCGCTTTCGGTCGTCACCTGCCAACGCCGGACCGGCCTGTCCCAGCGTGTGCTAGAATAAACCCCAGGATATGCGAGACGGGAGTGGGAGAACGATGCGGTTTTACGACGACGATGTGTGGTTGAGTGCAGAGGAAGCGGTCGCACGGGTCCGCAACATCTATTGCGTCGGACGAAACTACCGGGACCACGCGACGGAACTCGGCAATGCCGTTCCGACGGAGCCCATGTTGTTCGGGAAATGGACGCATGCGATGGTGCCCTGTGGCGGCGAGTTGCGCCTGCCGAAGGGCCGGACCAACATTCATCATGAGTTGGAACTCGTGCTGTGGCTCCAGCGGCCCTATGAGCCGGGAACGGAGTGGACCGAGTATGTCGGTGGGATTGCGTTGGGCCTCGACCTGACGGACCGTGACGCCCAGAGCCGACTGAAAGCGGCCGGGCAGCCTTGGGAGGACGCGAAGTCGTTCCGCGGCAGTGGTGTCGTCACGGATTTCTACCCGGTCGTCGATTGGGCAGCCTTGCTTGACACGCCCTTTGCGCTGGAGAAGAACGGGGCCGTGGTGCAAGAAGGGCGTGCGGCGGAGATGGTGTTCCCCTTCGCACAGCTGTTGCACCACGTCGGTTCCCGCTACGGATTTGGGCCGGGGGACCTCCTGTTTACGGGTACGCCGGCTGGCGTCGGACCGTTGTTCCCTGGGGATGCTCTGCGCCTCTTGGTCGATGGTGACCTGTGGGGCACCTGTACCGTCTCCCAAGAGGCCTGAGCGCGTCATGGATATCGTGGGGAAGGGAGGCGGGTTCAGTTGGCTCGTACGAGCGGAATGGATCACTACCTCGAGGCCATCTATGTGCTGAACGGAGAAGGGATCACCGTGTTGCCGTCCGTGTTGGCCGATTACCTCGGCGTGTCACGTCCCACCGTGACGCAGACCGTCCAGCGGATGACCAGCGCCGGATATGTCGGCCAGGGCGAAGGCAAGGAAATCGTGTTGACCGATGCGGGACAGGCCCGCGCTGAGGTCGTGGTTCGCCGCCATCGGCTGCTCGAGCGTTGGCTGAGCGACGTGCTCGGTCTGGACTGGGCAGATGCGCACGTGGAAGCCGGGCGTCTCGAGCACTCGCTCTCACCGCTGGTGGAAGAGCGCCTATATGAACAGCTCGGTCGGCCGCAAACGTGCCCGCACGGAAACGTGATTCCAGGCAGCGGCGCGGTTCAACAGCAAGGCCTTCGCCTCAACGAGGTCGTCGGCCCAGCGGAGGTGCGCGTGGTTCGAATCTTCGAGCACGCCGAGGAAGACCTGGACCTCCTGCGATTTCTCCACCGCGCCGGTCTGGTGCCAGGCGGGCGGGTGCGCGTCGCTGCCACCGACCGTTCGTTCGAGGCGGGCGTTCCCGTCGAAGTCGAGGGGCAGACGTACGCACTCGACGAGGCCGTGGCGGAGCGGATCATTGTTACACCGGTCGGAGCGGTTCCATCGGAGGCGCAGGCATAATTTTGCCGCGGTTGGACCACTTTACGGGAGAGTCTCTTGTAAAGGGGTGTGCGGATGGGCCCGCTTCGACAGGTCAGGGAACAGACGGTTCGGTGGCTCCGCAAGCGCGCGCTGGTATGGCTGTCTGCCTGGATGGTGGCGCTCGGCATCGCAGCGGCACCGGTACAGGCTGCGGCCGATTCGGCGACCGGACAGCGCGTGTACATCAACGCCAAGGCAGCAGTCGTCCTGGACGTACAGAGCGGCCAACTGTTGTATGCGAAGAACCCGGATGAACGGCTGTATCCGGCCAGCACCACCAAACTCATGACCGCCATTTTGTTGGTGACACATCTCAATCCGGACGACCCCATCTACATCAGCGAGAACGCCGCACGGCAACCGAAGGTGCGGCTCGGACTACGCCCGGGCACGACCATCTCCGCAGAGGATGCCCTTCGGGCCATCGTCATGAAAAGCGCGAACGACGTCGCCTACGCGGTGGCGGAAACCATCGGCGGGTCGGAGGCGGGGTTTGCGCGCATGATGAACCTCAAGGCGCGACTCCTCGGTTGTACCCATACCAACTTTGTCACCCCCAACGGACTGCACGACGACGACCATCAAACGACCGCGCGGGACATCGCGCTCATCACGGCTGCGGCCGTGCAGTACCCGCGGATTGTCGCTGCGATGCAGACGCCAAGTTGCACCATTGCCTCCAAATTTGTGCCGAACACCAACCGGTTGATGCGCATCGAGCACTCGAGTTTCGGAGACATCATCGGCGGCAAGACGGGATACACCTCGAAGGCCATGTACTGCCTTGCGTTTGCGGCCGACCAGCACGGCCGAACGCGCGTGTCGGTCGTGCTCGGTGCACCGCGCAAGAGTGCCATGTACCAGGAGACGCGACGCCTCCTGGAGTTCGCGTACAAGGGCGAGCGAATCACGCTGGTTTAACGGCCGAAGAGCCGCCGCGCCGTCACCCGCTGAACGCTGCGGGGTGGCCGCGACACGTTGCAGATCTATCCAGAGCGGCGCGTGTTCATGCGAACGAGCCGTATCCGCATAGCGTAGTGGTGGGGCAGCTGCGGCGGCCGACCACGACCGCCCGCGGAGGAGGGGTCCGCATGAGGAAATCGGTCGCCTTGGCGTACGTGCTCTGGTTCTTTTTGGGCGGATTAGGGATTCATCGGATGTACTGTGGGCGCGTCGGGAGCGGGGTGGCGATGTTGGCCCTCACCGTGATTGGCACGCTCACGTTCCCGATTCTCATCGGGCACATCCTGCTGTTTGCGGTCGGCGTCTGGTGGTTGATTGACCTGTTTCTCACGGCGGGCATGGCGATGGGCTGACGCGCCGACGGCGGTTGCGCCAGGCCCCTCGCTCTGGTACTGTGGACATGCCGAACCTATCCGGCGGGATGGCCGGCTTTTTTGCGTCAGGAGGGCTCCAACGTGTTGAAGATTGGAAACGTGGATGTCTCAGACCCGGTGATTCTCGCCCCGATGGCGGGCGTGTGCAATCCGCCGTTTCGGAAGATCGCGAAACGCCTCGGGGCTGGCATGGTGTGCGCCGAGATGGTCAGCGACAAGGCGCTGGTACACGGCAGCCTGAAGAGTCACATGATGCTGACCATCTTGCCGGACGAGCACCCCGTGAGCCTGCAACTGGTGGGGTACGACAAGGAATCGATGGTCTTGGCAGCCGAATTGGTCGGCGAGACGAACGCGGACTTGATTGACATCAATATGGGCTGCCCCGTCCTGAAGATCTATAAAAACGGTTCCGGCGCGGCACTCGCGCGGGACCCGAAGTACGCCGCAGAGATTGTCAAGGCGGTCGTGGACCGCGTCAACAAGCCGGTCACCGTCAAGTTCCGGAAGGGCTGGGACGACGACTCCGTGAACGCGGTGGACGTTGCGAAGGCCGTGGAGCAGGCGGGTGCGCAAGCCGTGGCGGTACACGGCCGCACTGCCAAGCAGATGTACAGTGGACAAGCCGACTGGAGCATCATCCGGCGGGTGAAAGAGGCCGTGCAGATTCCCGTCATTGGGAACGGCGACGTGGCGGAGCCGGAAGACGCCCGCCGGCTGCTCGACGAGACGGGCTGCGACGGCGTGATGGTCGGCCGGGCTGCGCTCGGCAACCCGTGGATCTTCCGCGAGATCTCGCACTACCTGCGAACGGGAAGGAAGCTGCCGCGCCCGGATGCGGTGGAGCGGATAGAGGTGGCGGTGGAACACCTGCGGCACCTCGTGGCGTACAAGGGCGAGGTGATTGGCGTCCGCGAGATGCGCAAGCACGCGGCCTGGTACATCAAGGGATTGCCCGGCGCAGCGCAGATGCGCGACCAAATTAACCTGCAGACGACCCAGGCTGGCATGGAAGAGGCGCTGCTCGCGTACCTTGACAGCCTGCGCGACGTGGCGGTCTGATTCACGCAGCAGCGCGGATGGGCCAGAAACACCCGGCTGGCAGCGGATGGCGCTGCTCGGCCGGGTGTTTCGGTGTGGACGAGCGGGATCGAAACCGGTTCAGTCGTTAACGGCGCCTTTGGTCTCCCGGCCCCACGCCCAGACCACGATGAAACCGACGAAGATGGCGAGGAAGAACATACCGAATACCCAAGCGAATCCGACTTTCGCGCCGAGCATGACTCCGACGAGCAGCGGCGACACGATGGACCCGATGCGGCCGAACCCAGCGGCCCACCCCATGCCAGAGGCCCGAGCCGCGAGCGGAAACTGCTCAACGGTGAAGGTGTACGTCGCGGGCCATGCGGCCATGATGAAGTAGTTGAGCAACAGCCCGCAGACAATCAGCCACAGGGTGTTCGGCGCGAAGCCAAAGCCGAGTGCCGCGAGCGCGGACAACAGCATCGCCGGTACGAGGACGCGCTTGCGCCCCCAGCGTTCCACCAACCATGCGGCCGTCAGATACCCGGGCACCTGGGCGAGGTCCATGACCAAGACGTAGGCAAGGCTGTTGACCAGGGAGTATCCTTTCAGGGCCAGGATGGACGGAAGCCACAGGACCATGCCGTAGAACGAGAAGTTCATCACGAACCAGAGCACCCAGGTCACCACGGTGCTCCGCAACACCTCGCCTTTCCAGAGGGTTGCGAACGATTCGGACAGCCGCGGCTTGCGCGCGAGGGCGGCGTACTTCGGCGACTCGGGCAGTTGTCGGCGCAGGACGAACACGTACAGGGCCGGCAGCGCGCCAATCAGGAAGACCATCCGCCACCCGATGTCTGGGATGACCAACCGCGAGATGAGCGCCGCCACGATGGAGCCGAACGCGTAGAACATCTCCAACAAGACGACGCGGCGGGCGCGGACGTGGTCCGGGGACGATTCCAGCACGTACGTTGTTGCGACCGGCAATTCGCCACCCAGCCCGAAACCGACGAGAAAGCGAAGGACGGCGAAGATCCCGACGCCCCAGGCGAAGGCGGTGAGCCCGGTCGCCAGGCTGTAGATGAGCAGCGTCCACATGAACAGGTTCTGCCGACCGTACCGATCTGCGAGCAGTCCCGCAAGGGCGGAACCAACCGCCATACCGACAAATCCGATACTGCTGAGAAACCCGGACGTGGCCGTGCTGATGTGCCACTGCTTGCCGAGCGCCACCAGGACGAACGCCAGCAGGGACACGTCCATCGAGTCAAACAACAGGCCAAACCCGGAGACGGTGATGAGTCGGGCCGCAGACGGAGCCCGCTTGCGTCCCTCCGCGGGCAACGTCGAAGACGTTGAGCCCATGTCTGTCACTCCTTTCACAGAAATCAGCAGTGTACTGCGACATATGCCCAGTGCGGGCCGGATGTGCAACCCGGCAGGAAAATGCCACAGCGCGGAGAAGTCTTATATCCAGAATGAGAACGTATGTTTGCGTTCAACTGCATGGACCGACGCACCGAATGTGAAGGAGGGGATGCCGCATGGGGCGCACCGAACTGTGGTTGGGGCGGGCTTGGACCGGAAAATCGACGTCCGTCGCGCGGGACATCGCCGACCGCGTCGCGACGGACCCGCTCGGCCCGAAGCTGTACTGGGTGGTCCCGGAAACGGTCTCGTTTGCGGCGGAACGGCTGCTCATGCAACACGTGCCTTCGACGCTGCGAGCGGAAGTGGTGACGCTGCAGCGCCTGGCTCTGCGCATCAGGCAGGGCGCCGGCGAGTCGGAGCGCCAGCCGGTGAATCAGACGGGTCGGCGGTTGCTGCTTGCTCACGTCCTTCGCGACTGTGAATCGGACCTCCAGGTGTTGCACAAGGCCCGCCTGACGATGTCGCTCCTGGATTCCATCCTCGCGTCGTTTGACGAGCTCACGGACCACCTCGTTCCTCCCGACCTGTTGGCGGCGGGACTGGAGTCGGCGGCGGCGCACGTCGACCGCATGACGGGCCCGGCGGCGGCCCTGGCGGGGCGCCGCTTGTTGGGCAAACTGCGCGACCTGTGTACCCTGTACGTTCAGTACCAGCGAGCGCTGGCGGAACGCGGATTGCAGGAGCCGAGCCAGGTCATGCTGCAACTCGCCGCTGTGGATGGATGGCATTCGATGCTCGCGGGTGCGCGCGTCTATCTGGACGGATTTCGGCGACTGACGCCGCGAGAACTGCAGTTTGCCGCCGCGCTGGCCGCGAGCGCCGACCATACGGCCTTGGTATTGACGGCTGACCCGGATTGGTTTCAAATGCCGTGGCTGCACCGCTCGGCCGGCAGACCCCTCGGTGAACGCAGGGACGGCGGCCTGCCGTTCGCGCCGACCGAACCGATGCCAGGCGGCATGCCCTCACTGGTGGAGCTCGTTGACGCGACAGAGCGCGCGGGCGAGGTGTTTGCTCCGGAAGCGGTCCGCACGGTCGCTGAGTGGCTGGCCGTCTGTGCCACAACAGGTCTGCCCGTCACCGTGCGCCGGTTCCCGGAGGCCGGCTTCCCAGCAGTCCGGAAACCAGCGCTGGTGAACTTGGAGCAAGCGGTGTTTGGGAACCTCGCACAAAGCGCACCGCTTGCGTCCGCGGACGATGCATCGGATGGACGCGGAGCGGGCGAATCGGAACCCGCGGTCACGCTGGCTGCCGCACAGAACATCCGAGCGGAACTCGACGCGGTCGCGAGAGACATCCTCCAGCGGGTGGCCGAGGGAGCTTGCCGTTTCCGCGACATCGCGGTGGTGCTCCCGGACCCGGCGCAGTACAGCGGAATCCTCGAGGAACGGTTCGCAGCGGCGGAGGTCCCGGTGGACGTGGCCGACGCGCCGGCGCTCGCGACTTATCCGCTGGCGCGCTTTCTTCTTGGCGCCTTGCTGGCGGTGGATGAGAACCTCTCCACGGACAGCGTCGTACGCCTGTTAAAGAGCGACTTCTGCGGCATTTCGACCGCCGACGCCGACTGGTTGGAGGCGTACCTGGTGGAGCACGGGATTGAGGGTGCCGCGGCGTGGTCCAAACCGTGGACGTTTGCTGCGGACAGAGCCCCTCAGCCGGATGACCCCCGTGCACGCAGCGCAGATGCGCGCGCAGAACGGCTTCGCGCCGCCATGGCGCCGATGCTGCTCCGTCTGGTGGAGCAGCTGAACCACCCGGTGGTCACCCCGTCTGAAGTCGCCGATGCACTGTGGGCCGCCATGGAGGCCGTTCAGGCCCGCCAAACCGTTGCGGTGTGGTTGGTCGAAGAGGGCAGCGGCGACGGTGCGTTTGAAGGAGCGGTGCACGAGCAAGCGTGGCAACGCCTGCTCGAAGTCCTGAACGACCTCCAGGCCACGCTGCCTGACGGCAAGCTTCCGCGCAATTTCGTGTTCCAGAATCTGCGGACGCACATCGCCACGCAGCGACTGGAGCGCGTACCGACGAAGTTGAACGCGGTCCAAGTGGTCGATGTCGAACGCGCCACCGCCGTTCACGTGAAGGTGGCGTATGTCCTCGGCGTGACGGACGGGTCTCTGCCGCGCCGCATCCACTCGGCGGGATTGTTGCAGGACGACGAGCGCGAGCAGTTCGCAGCGCTGTTTGACCGCCGGATTGGAGAAACCGTGCAGGAGCGCCAATTGGGGGAACGGTGGCGCGTCTACACGGCGCTGACGCGAGCGTCCGACGCGTTGGTGGTCAGCTTCCCAATGGCCGACTTGGACGGCAAGGAGCGTCAGCCAGCGGCGCTCGTCCGGCAGATCGAGACGGCAGACGGTGGTTCAGTGGCGCGGGAGACGTGGCTCGAATCTGGTGTACTCCGGGCGGCCGATGCGGTCTGGACCTCGGCAACGGCGCTCACCTGGTTGATGGCGGCGGTTCGCGACTTCGCAGCGGGCGCACCGCTGCGGCCGGGCAGTCGACAGGTGTTCGAGTGGCTCCTGGGGCAACCTGTGCTGCCGCGCGGGCTCGCTTTCGCCCTCAGTGGCTTAACCCATCGTGCCGCCGCGAGCCCCCTGCCGGCTGACCTGGCGGGCGAGGTGTACGGGCGTCCACTGCACATGAACGTTTACCAGTTGGAGACGGTCGCCAGCTGTCCGTTCCGCCACTTTCTCCAGTACGGGTTGCGCCTGCGCGAGCCGGAACGGAACGATGTGACCGCCGCGGAGCGCGGAACGCTGATTCACGCGGCGGTTGCCGGGTTTGTGGAGCGATTCCGTTCGGATTTGGCCGGCTGGCGCAAGCTTTCGGACGAGGCCGCGGCGGCGGCGATGGACGAGACGGTGTCCCGGATCCTCGGGCAGCCGACCTTTGGGGCGTGGACCCGCTCGGCGCTGCGCCGCGCACAGGCAGAGGAGGCCCGGTGGATCTCACGATTGGCTGCCGTGGTCCTCACCCGCCACGTCCGGCACGGCGCGTTCGTTCCGGAACGCCTGGAATTGTCATTCGGGACGGGGCCCGATGCGGAGTTGCCGGCCTTTCCAGTACCGTTGTCAGACGGCGCGGAGGTGTGGCTGCGAGGACGGATGGACCGGGTGGACCTCGCCGCGTCGGCCGCACTCGAAGACGCACCGGTCGTCCTGTTCCGCATCATCGACTACAAAAGTCGGTCCCAGGCCCTCGACCTCTCGCGGGTCTACCACGGCCTGCAGCTGCAGCTCGCGGTCTATGCCGTCGTTTTGAAACACCTCGGCCCCGGGTTGTTCGGACGGCCCGTCATCCCAGCGGGTTTCTTCTATCAACCCTTGGTGCGGACGCTCGCCGCTGTGGATGCACCGATGGATGACCGGACAGGCATCGGCGAGGCAGTTGCACGGATGAAGGTGCGCGGATTGTGGAAGGCGGACCGCGAGATGGTGGCCGCAATGGATATACGACTCGTAGCAGACGGTGCGTCCGAGCTGTTCCCGAAGCTCCTGAAGAAGGACGGAACGCCGGTGAAGGGTGGGCCAACGCTGACTTCGACGGAGTGGGAAGCGATGGAGCGCGCGGTGATTCGGCGGGTGCGGAGCCTGGCCGAAACCGTTGCGCGCGGCGAGATTTCGGTCGCTCCGCACGCCCTCGGCCGCAGCGACCGCGCATGTACCACGTGTCCGTATCAGGCCGTGTGTCAAGTCGACTTGCGTTGGGATGCGCGGCCCGTTCGGCGCTTGCCCAAGATGACGCGGGAACAGGTTGCAGCCCGCTGGCAGGAGGAGGAGAGCGAATGACCGAAACAGCACCGAATGCAAAGCGAGTCTGGTCACCTGCTCAGGCTCGCGCCATCGGGACGCGTGGACAAAACGTGATTGTCTCCGCCGGGGCGGGTTCGGGAAAGACCTCCGTGCTGGTCGAGCGGGTGGTCCAGTGCGTCTTGGACGAGTCGGGGCCGGATCTGTCCAACTTGCTGGTGGTCACCTTTACGGAGGCGGCCGCGGCGGAGATGCGGCGGCGGATTGGCGAGTACCTGTCGGCGCGGCTGGCGGCGGCATCGCATGACGACCCTGGCCGCAGGCGCCTGGAGCGGCTGCTGGCCCAGCTGGAACAAGCGCAGATCTCCACGCTACACAGCTTCTGTATGCAGATTGTGCGCCAGAACGCACTCCACTTGGACCTGGACCCCGGATTCACCGTGCTCGACGAGGAGGAGAGCCTGCTGGTCAAGCAGGCCGTCTATGAACAGGTGATGGAGGCTGCGCTCGCTGGCCCCGCCCGGACCGATGTACAGGAGATGATGGCCCGGCTCGGCCTGACAAGCCCGGCAGCGGTGCGGCGGCTGGTCTTTCGACTCGACGCGTTCTCGCGAAGCCAGGCTTCTCCGGCTGGTTGGCTGGCGCAGACCGAGGCGCAGTACGCGGCTGCCGCAGACGCCGCGCTTTGCGACCTGGTATGGTATCCGGGATTTCAGACGTGGTGCGAGGACCGCATCCTCGCGAGCGCGGAAGCGCTCGCGACCGCCCTTCGGCTCGCGGAATCCGCCGATGGCTTGGCGTCGTACGCGGACAACCTGCGAACGGCGGCCCCCGCCGCCGCCGCGGCCGCTCGGGCCGTGCGGGCAGGGAACTGGGACGAGGCGGCCGCGCAGATTTCGGCGGCTCTGCAAGGGCAACCGAGCAGTCGAAGCAAGGAGCCGGTGAAGGAACGCGTCCAGTCCCTGCGCAAAGAGGCACTCAAACGGTTGCAGCCGGTGGCGGCTGTCATCGGACGAGGGGTGGCGGCGCTGCAAGCGGACCTTGTGGCGCTCGCGCCGGCAGTCGCGGTTCTCGTTCGCCTGGTAACGGCGTTTCAATCGGCTTTCCTGGAGGCGAAGCGCGCACGAGGGGCCGTGGATTTCAACGACCTCGAACACTTTGCGTACGCGGTGCTTCGCGACCGTAACACGGGCGAGGCGGAACGTCTGCGCGCCCGGTTTGCGGAGGTCTTTGTCGACGAGTTCCAGGACACCAGTCCCATCCAGGACGCAGTCGTCACGGCGGTCGCCCGGCCGACCGGAAACGTGTTTGCCGTGGGCGACGTGAAACAGAGTATCTACCGCTTTCGCATGGCAGACCCAGGGCTGTTTCTGGACAAGTACCAAGGTCGGTCCGAGGGCCCCGCGTTTTTGCCGATTGACCTCCAGGACAACTACCGCAGCCGCGCTCTCGTGGTGGCTGCTGTGAACTTTCTGTTCAGTCAGTGGTTCTCCGAGTCGTTCGGGGGCATCGCTTACGATGACAAAGCCAGCATGGGTGCAGCCGCGCCATATCCCGATGCGAATTTGCCGTTCTCGTTGGATGGCCCCGTCGAGGTACTCCTCGTGGAGCGTCGGCCGCCGACCGCCGCGGCTTCCGAGGAAGCTGCCGACGAAGGGGAACGGCTTGACCACGGCCCCGCCCTGAGCGCTGGCGACGCTGCGGCCGACGACCTCGCGACTGCGGTGGACGATGCGGGTGAACCGGTGACCGAGGAAGACCTGCTCGCCGTGGAGCGGGAGGCACGGGTGGTGGCGGGACGGATTCGGACCTTGATGGGGTTCGACGGCGGCCCGCGCTATCAGGTCTGGGACCCACGCGAACGCGCGTACCGCCCACTCCAGTTTCGCGATATTGTCATTCTGTTGCGCTCGGTGAAAGGGCGGGTGACGCCGTTCCTCGATGTGCTGCAGGAGGCGGGAATCCCAGGGTACGGTGTCACGTCGACCGGCTTCTACGGCGCCCTCGAAATCCGCTGGCTGATGGCAGCACTCTCTGCCATCGACAACCCGCGCCGGGAGATTGAACTGGCAGCCCTGTTGCGCTCGCCGATGGGCGGGTTTTCGGATGTCGATCTCGCCGCCATCCGGGTTGTCCAAGGCGGCAACTTCTACGAGGCTCTGGAGGCGTGTGCCGAGCGGACCGAGCACGTACACGCAGATGCGCCGGCTGACCTGCCCGCGCGGTGCCGGGCCTTATTGCAGCAGCTTCGGTCGTGGCGACGGTTGGCCCGCCGCGCGGGGGTGGAAGCGGTGCTGCAGCGGGTGCTGCAGGACACCGGCCTTGGCGCGTACATCCAGGCCATGCCGGGCGGCCGCGTCCGGACCGCGAATGTGGAGGTCTTGCTGCACCGAGCTCGCGCGTTTGACCGCCAGTCGGTCGACGGCGTGTACGGCTTCGTCCACCACGCGCAGCAGTTGCTTGAGAACGAGGTCGATTTCGGCGAAGCGAGAACCCTCGGCGCGGCGGATGACGTCGTGCGCGTGATGACGATTCACCAGAGCAAAGGGCTCGAGTTTCCCATCGTCTTCGTCGCAGACCTCGGCAAGCAGTTCTACCGAGATACGATCGAGCGGGCGCTGCCGCTTCACCGGAATCTCGGGTTTGGACCGCACCGCGTCGATATCCGGACAGACCAGCGGTGGAAGACAGTCGCGTCGCTGGCGATAGAGGAAGCGGAGACGGCAGAGTTCCTGGCGGAGGAGGCGCGCGTGCTCTACGTGGCGTTCACCCGCGCGCGGGAACGGCTGATTTTGGTCGGCTCCGCGGCAGGTCTCGCTGCGCGCGCGGAGAAGGCGGCCTGGAGTGCAGCCATGACACCGGGCGACGGGCCGTTTCCGGCACGGACGCTGCTGGACGCGAAGACCCCGCTCGACTGGCTGTTGCCGGCGTTGTGGCGGCACCCACAGGGGCACGGCGCCCTCGCTCACGCGCTGACGACCACGGGGCGGGACGTGCCCCCGGTGCGCGTCCTGGAGGATGCCGGCGCAGCGTTCGACGTCCGGCTGGAACTGGGCGCGTCTGTCCAGGGGCCCGCTGAACCGAATGAAGCCGGGCCGACGCCGGAAGCGGTGTCGGAGTCCAAGCCTGAGACCGCGCCCGCCAGCTCCTCGCGTCCGACGAGCGGTGACGTGGCCCCGTCGGATAGGGTGGAGGCTGCCCGCGCCCGTCTGCTGCGCGCGGCCGAGCCGCCTGTGAACCTGGAAGAAGTGTTGTCCAGCCTAGCTGCGGCGGAGGCCCATCTCTCCGGTACGGACGGAGCGCCCAATACCGCGCCCTTGCGGGTGGTGCCACAGCCGGCAATCGACGTAACGGCGAAAGTGTCCGCCACCGACCTGCGGCGCCTGTGGGTCGCGCGGCACGGGCGGGGACGGGCGACCCACCGCAGCCCCCGCGCGGCGGAGCGGTTGCTCGACGAACCGGCGTGGCTGAAGCGCCGGACCATCGGCGGCCGAGAGCGGGGCAACGCGTTTCATCGCGTCATGCAGCAGATCGATCTCACCGTCCCCGTCACGCGCCCGGCGATTCAGGAGGCCATCGCGCGAGCCGTGGCGCAAGACCCGGAACGCGAGCGGTGGTTGGCAGCCTGTGAGCCGGAGGACGTGTTGCGGTTTCTCGCGTCGCCGCTCGGTCAGGCGGTTCGCCGTGCGAGTCGGGTCCTGCGCGAGCAGCCATTTTTTCACCGGATTACCATCCGGGAGGGCGGCGGGGACGAGTTTGTGACCGTACAGGGCGTGATGGACCTGTTGGCGGAGGGTCTGGACCGCTGGCTGTTGGTGGACTACAAGACGGACGCAGTTTCGGCAGACACGGTCGCGGAGGCAGCAGTGGCGTATGCGGCCCAGCTCTCTGTCTACGTCGATGCTGCGCGTGCGGTGATCGGCCCGGAAAAGCCGATAGAGGCTTGGCTGTATTTCGTGCAGCCCGCGGTCGCGGTTCCACTTTCCCCGGTGGATTACGCGTCGTTGTTCCAGCGCCCGGACGGCACGCGTTGAGCGCTGTGGTGGCCCCGGCACGAAGGGTGCCGGGGCCGGGCGGGCGCAAACGGTTGACGAACGGATCGGAATGGTCATACAATGATACCAAGCAAGCGCTTGGTATGGAGGCCGGAATGACGGATCGAAATCGCAGGGAGCAGATCTTGCAAGCCGCCCGTGCGCTGTTTCGGGAGAAGGGGTACCACGCGACCACCATCCGAGACATCGCGGATGAGGCGGGGATGTTGTCCGGCAGCTTGTATGCGCATATCCGGACCAAAGAAGACCTGCTGTTCGAAATCACCGACGAAATCGCCGACCAGTTTCTGGACGAGATGAAAGCGGTTGCAGGTCGGTCGCTGCCGCCAGACGCGTTGCTGCGGCAAGGCCTCGCAGCCCACCTGCGGGTGGTCTCGACCCATCTCGATGCGGCATCGGTGTTCATGCACGAGTGGCGCGGGTTGTCGCCGGACCGCCGGCGCGTCATTCAGGAGAAGCGCGACGCGTACGAACAAATGTGGGCAGGGATCTTGGAGGCGGGGGCGGCCGCTGGCGTGTTTCGCCGGGAGGGTTTGCGGTTCGCTCGACTGGTGGTGCTGTCGGTGGCGAACTGGTCGTACCAGTGGCTGCACCCGGGCGGGGTGCTCAGCGCAGAACAGTTGGCGGACCAATTGGCAGAGGTGCTGTTATCCGGCCTGCTTGTGCCGCCTGCGGACCGGGCGGATGGGACCGCGTGAGGGCGGCGGGAAGCGCGAGGAGAACATCGGGTAGAGGAGGCGTTCCGATGCGTACGAAGGAACCCGACATCGCGACAACGGAGGACGTGCGGGAGCCGGTAGCGTCTGAACAGCAGCGGGTCTTCCTGGAGCGGATTGACCGCGGCGAGAAGATTGAGGCCACAGACTGGATGCCGGATGAGTACCGGCTGTTGCTGATCAAGTTCATCCAGATGCACGGGGTCAGCGAGATCATGGGCGCGTTTCCGGAGAAGGAGTGGGTGCCAAAGGCACCGACGCTGCGGCGCAAACTCGGGATGATGTCGAAGGTGCAGGACGAGATGGGGCACGGTCAGCTGCTGTTGTCTGTGGTGCAGGAGTTGGGTCGGCCGCTTGGGTTGACCCGAGAGCAGCTCATCTCGGATATCTTCACGGGGCGGACGAAGTTCCACAACGTGTTTCACATGCCCGCGCCCAGCTGGGCGGACGCTGGCGTCATCGGCTGGCTGGTGGACGGCGCCGCCATCGTCTCGCAGGCGGCGCTGCTGGATACGTCGTACGCCCCGTATGCGCGCGTCTTGAAGCGGATTTGCGCGGAGGAGAGCTTCCACATGCAGCACGGGGAGTCCATCGTCCTGTCCCTCGCGGAAGGTACGGCGTCGCAGCGTCAGATGCTGCAGGACGCGGTGAACCGGTGGTGGGAGTCACTCATCTTCTTCTTCGGCCCCCCCGACGTCTCGGACGCTGCTCGCAAGATGATTCGCTACCGCATCCGGACGAAGACCAACGAGGAGCTTCGGCAAAAATTCTTGTCCCGCTACGTGCCGCGGATTCACGCTCTGGGGCTGACGATTCCGGACCCAGACCTGCATTTCGATCCGCTGTCCGGCCTGTGGCACTACACCGCGCCCGATTGGGCGGCGTACGGGCGGATGGTCCGGGACAACACAGGGCCGATGTCGCAGGCCCGGATTGCCCTTCGGCAGCAGGCACACGAGGGACAGCGCTGGGTGCGTGAGGCGATGCGCGCGGGAGCGGCGCAGCTGGCGATGGAGGGCGCCCGAGCATGAGCGCCGAGGTGTTTGAACCGTACCAGGTGTTTGTGCGCCGCGACGCGCTCGATGCGATGGAACACGTCGGCACAGTGATGGCTGCGTCACCCGAGATGGCCGTGCTGGTTGCGCGGCAGAACTTCCTGCGGCGAGACGCCGCGGTGGGGTTGTGGGTCGTGGCGGACGCGGACATGCACAGCGCGAACACGGACCCGCAGTTCTTCGCGGAGGAATTGGATAAGTCGTATCGCCGCGTAGACGGGTATTCCGACAACGCGCGCCGGTGGAAGCGCTTCAAGCAACAGGCGCTGCAGCTGCAGGACATCGTGCGCGACCTGGAGTCGAAGGAGGGGTAACCGTGGCACAGGACGACAAGGCGGCCCGCGGGCCATCGGTCGCGGAGGGCGCGGCCCTGGTTGATCTGCTGTTACAGATGGCCGACGACGACCTGGTTCTCGGCCACCGCCATTCCGAGTGGCTGGGGGTGGCCCCTGACATTGAGGAAGACGTGGCCTTCAGTTCCATCGCCCAGGACGAAGTGGGCCACGCGGCCCTGTACTACGAACTCGCCAGCCAACTGGGCGCCGGGGACGCAGACCGCCTGGCGTTCGACAGACCCGTCGGAGAGCGGCGCAGTGCCGCGTTCGTCGAATTGGAAAACGGCGACTGGGCGAGGACCGCGATGCGCCACTTCCTCTACGATGCGTTCGAAGAGGTGCGACTCGACGCTTGCACACGGTCCGGCTGGCAGCCACTGCAGCGCGCAGCGACCAAGGTGCGGCGGGAGGAGTTCTATCATCGGTTGCACAGCCGAACTCAACTGCACCACTTGGCGAAAGCCGGGGGCGAGGCGTTCGCGCGCTTGGAGCACGCACTGGCCGACCTGTGGCCGTACGTGGCGAGCCTGTTTGACCTCGGCCCGCACGCCGCAGAGCTGCGCGCGACAGGCGTCCTGCCGGCGGACGCGGCGGCTCTGAGAAGCGCCTGGGAAGCTGTGGTGGTGCCGGAATTGAGCGAACTCGGGTTTGGCGTGCCGGCGTGTGGCGGCACGGACGCCACCTCCGCGGCGCACCGCGGCGCGCACCATCCCGCGCTGGCGGAGCTGCTGACGACCATGCGCGCCGTGTTGGATGTGGATGCGGCCGCTGCGAGTTGGTGACGCCTGCGTTCCCATCTCGGGCGCGGTGAGAGGGTGAACCGGTTGCGAAGGGAGGTCGGTCGTCAGATGGAAGCGACGGAACGGCGACGGCCGGAGTTGGAAGGATTGAGGCAGCGGGTCTGGGATGCCCTCGCGGAGGTGGCAGACCCCGAACTACCCGCCGTAAGCGTGGTGGACCTCGGCATGGTGGGAAGTGTTGACGTGGAGCCGGGCGGCACCGTGTCCGTCCGGATGCTGCCCACGTTTGTAGGGTGCCCGGCGCTCGCCATCATCGAGGGGCGCGTCCGTGAGCGGCTCGCTGCCGTCGACGGCGCGACCACTGTGGAAGTCCGGTTTGACCGGGAGGACGTTTGGACGACCGAGCGATTGCGGCCGGAAGCGGCTGACAAGCTGCGCAGCCTCGGGATTGCCGCACCGCCTTGTCGCCTTCGCGAGCGGCCCGTCGACGCATGGCGCGTGGCCTGTCCGTACTGTGGTTCGACGGATACCGCGCTCCAGAACTTGTTCGGCCCGACGGCGTGCCGCGCGTTGTACACGTGCAACCAGTGCCGCCAGCCGTTTGAAGTCATGAAGCCCGTGTGATGGGATGCGCCGCTCGCGACGCAAGACCGGAGGGGAGCCCCCTCCGGTCTTGTCCAGTCGTACAGATGAGATGGCGAGTCGGTCGTTACCGGATGGCGGTCTGACCGCTCATCCGGCGGCGGAACGGCTCGATTTCCAACATGCGCGTCATCAGGGCATCCGATAACCGCGGGTCCGTCAGCGCGAAGGACACGTTCGCCATGAGCCAGCCCTCGAGGTTGCCGATGTCGTGGCGCGTCCCGACAAACGGCAGCGCGCGGAGCTGGTCCGTCTTCGCATACGCCGCGATGGCGTCCGTCAGTTGCAGTTCGCCGTTGTGCCCGGGCGGCGTCTGCTCTAGCACCGCGAATACGGAGGGCGGCAGGATGTAGCGGCCCAGTACGGCGAGGTTGGACGGCGCCTGGGCGGGCGTCGGCTTCTCAATGATGTTGCGGACGCTCATCACGTCTCTTTCCGCTCGCGAAGACGGCGCCGGGTCGACAATCCCGTACTTTGAAACGTCTGCGTCCGGAACCCGCTGTACGCCGACCAGGACCTCGTCCGGGTGGTCGTAGTTCGCCATCAGTTGTGCGGTGACGGGTCTATCCGCCTGGATGATGTCGTCGCCGAGCAACACGGCGAACGGTTCGTCGCCGACGAACGACTTGGCGCACAGGATGGCATGGCCAAGCCCGAGCGGCGTCTTCTGCCGCACGTAGTGGATGTCGACGAGGTCCGATATCGCTTTGACCTCCGTCAACATCGACGCCTTCCGGCTCTGCTCCAAATGAAATTCCAGCTCCGGCGAACGGTCGAAGTGGTCTTCAATCGCCTTCTTGGTGCGGCCTGTGATGATGAGGATTTCCTCGATTCCGGCGTACACCGCTTCTTCCACGATGTACTGGATACACGGCTTATTCAGAATCGGCAGCATTTCCTTTGGGACCGCCTTGGTCGCAGGCAACATTCGGGTCCCGAAACCTGCTGCTGGAATGACCGCCTTGCGAATCTTCACGCTGACTCACCTCGTCCCCTTCTCCCCGATGTCTGAGAATCCATCCGCCCGTGAACTTGTCTGTCTCTACTATCATAGCCCCGTTTCGTACCTTGCATCACACGGTTCTCTGAGAAGTTTCGACAGCCGTCTTGAAATTCCTTCTCCTGGCAGAACACGCTGCGCGAAATTTGGCGGATGTTGGCGAAACGCGTCACGACGGGGTGGGTTCGTCCACGCAGGATGGGGCGAGCGAGCCAGCATCCCGAACCATCCGCGCGCTTGCCGGACCTCATCCGCCGAAACGGTCCGTCGTCACGGCTGAGGCGCGCATATCGCGCCGCATGAACATTTCTTCGAGTGGCGAAAGAGCGTATGATTTGTGCATGCGCGTGCCGGGAGGCGAAAACGGTGGAGCAGTGGCAGAAAAACCTGTGGATTTTGTGGTTCGGAGCGCTTGTGACGTCGGCCAGTTTTTCGATGGTCGTACCGTTTCTCCCACTATTTTTGCCCCAACTGGGCGTTCACCGGCACGCAGAGTTTTGGTCCGGAGCGATTTACAGTGTGACGTTCCTCACGGGCGCCTTGGTTTCGCCGTACTGGGGGTCACTGGCAGACAAGTACGGACGAAAGCCGATGATCTTGCGTGCCGGGTTCTCTCTGTGCGGCGTGTACCTCCTCACCGCACTCGTGCAGAATCCCTACGAACTTTTGCTCCTGCGGGCTTTACAGGGCCTATTGGCAGGGTATATCCCCGGTGCCATCGCACTCGTCGGCACCAATACACCGCAGGAGCGCGTCGGTTACGCCCTATCGATGATGTCCACGGCGACCGCCGCCGGCGGGATCTTAGGTCCCCTCGTCGGCGGTTTGATTTCGCGCCTGGTCGGGTACCGGTTGAGCTTCGTCACGGCGGGCTGCCTGGTGTTCCTGTCGGCGCTTTTGGTCCTCTTCTGGGTCCGGGAGGACAAGTTTGTCCCCTCGGCAACCCGGTCTCGAATCTGGACGACGATGCGGGAGGCCGCGTCGAATCGCACCCTGCGGTTGGTGCTGTTCCTGACCGCCCTCACGTCGTTCTCCGTGATGACGATTGAGCCGGTGCTGCCGCTGTACATCGCGCAGGTCACGGGACAGGGGCCGAATACCGCCCTGATTGCCGGCATCGTCTTCTCGCTGTCCGGCATCGCCAGCGTGCTGTTCGCACCGCGGTGGGGGAAGTGGGCGGATCGAACCGGGTTTCGCAAGGTGTTGCTGATTGGCCTCATCGGGGGCGGCATCGGGAACCTGCTGCAGATCCCGTTTCACAACGTGTACGCCTTCGCGACCATGCGCTTTTTGTACGGCGTGTTCTTCTGCGCCGTGTTCCCAGCGCTCAACGGTTTTGTGGTGCAGAGTACCGATGCGACGTTTCGTGGCCGCGCCTTCGGCTTAAGTCAAACCGCCAACCAGGTGGGCAACATGGTGGGCCCCGTCGTCGGGGGAGCGATTGGCGGAGCGCTCGGGATTCACTCCGTGTTTGCCGTGACGGGTGTGCTGCTCCTGTGCACGCTGTCGGTGGGGTGGCGAGGGCTCAACAGCGCTGCGCGCGTCTCGTCCGTGCGCAGGGCAGCGGCCGGGCGTGGGGACGCCGGCCATTCGGCATAAGAGTCGCAACGGGCCCTGCAGCCGACACGCACCCAACCGATGGTTTGCTCCTCAATCTGGGTCCGGGCTCCAGTCGGCGACGGCGCGCGCGAGCGCGGGCTGCAGGTAGCGGATTTCGACGCGCGGCAGGTTCAGCGAACCGATCTCAGAGGGCGTCCGCACGTCGTCGTGCCAAGCCACGGGTACCGCTTCCCAGAGCGCGTTCATGTCCGCCGCCAGTTGCGGGATGTCGATCTCGCTCCACACGCCATCCTGCGCACGCGCCGCGGCCAGGTGGCGCTGCGCTCGCCCCCACATTCGGCGCCCACCGCGCACGTTGCCTCCCTGCAGATGATACAGACATACGGCCGCCTGAATCAGTCCCTTCAGCACCTCCGGCCGACCGCTGTCCAACCACAGGTTCTCGAGGTATTCGTGGCAGGCGAAGTAGTCTTGCAAGTGGTTGAAACTGTAGAGGTACGCGAGCCACTCGGCAGGCCAATCGGGTGTGTCCGGGAAAGCCTCGCTGGACATGCGGTTCCTCCTCCTTGGTCGGTCGACCTGACCTCCGCCGCGTCGTCTACCGCGGCCATCGTCCGTCGTCGGTCTCACGGTACCTTGACCGCGGTGCACTGTCAACGGTCGGCCGAATCGTCCCTCATCGCCCACGGTGGAGTGAATGGGACGCAACAGGGATCTGTCGGCGTGATAAGATGGTCCTGTACGAGGACGGTAAGCTCCGTCGGAGGGACGGCGGCTTGCTGCATGCATTCAGGAGATGATGGAATGAAGACGGTTCTGGTCACCGGGTTCGAACCCTTCGATGGAGAACCCGTGAACGCGGCGTGGGAAGTGGTTCAGACCCTGTCTGAACGGTCGATAGAAGGGGCGCACCTCGTCATCCGCCAGCTGCCGACGGTGTTCGGCGAGTCGCGCCGCGCCTTGGCACAGGCGATGACGGAGGTCGAACCTGACCTGGTCGTATGCGTCGGGCAGGCCGGCGGCAGGCGCGCGGTGTCGGTGGAGCGGGTCGGCGTGAACATGGACGACGCCCGCATCCCGGACAACGCCGGGCAACAGCCAACCGAGCAGCCCATCGAACCCAGCGCGCCGGCCGGGTACTTCAGTACCCTCCCTGTGCGGCGCATCGTCGAAGCGGTCCGCGAACGCGGCATTCCGGCGGAGGAGTCGTGGTCAGCAGGGGCCTACGTCTGCAACCACATCCTGTTTGGACTGATGCACCTGCTGGCGCAGTCGCCCTGGCGCGAACGCGGGGTGCGTGGCGGGTTCATCCACATCCCGTTCCTGCCGGAACAAGCGGTGCGCCACCACAACGCACCGTGCTTGCCGAAGACGCTCGTGGCGGAGGCACTGGAAACGGCCATTCGGATGTCCCTGTGCGTGAGCGAGGAGGCCGCCCGGTGAGCGAGTGGACCTGGTTGTTTGCCCGCTATCCCGAAGCGGACATCGAACTGATGGGGGCGCCGTTTGATGCGGCCACGGCAAACGTCCTGGTGCGAACGGTCCGCATCGAACCCGGCCCAGACGGCGTGCGGGCGACGGTTCGCGTCGCACCGCACAACGCTGCGCCGTTTCGCGGCGGTCCCTGGCTCCACACCTTCGCGGAGTCGGAGCTTCTGGATCCAGGACCGGCGCTCGCAGCGTTCCGGCAGGCGCTGTACGAAGCGGTGGAAGCGGCCAAGCGCCGCCGTTGACCGCATCGCTTGGCGCGTAGGCCAATGACGCCAACGGCGCGCTTTTCCGCACCCTCCCTGTCCCCTGGAGCGGCGGCTGGAATAGACTGCGTCGGGGGGATTGTCTGTGCGCAAGCCGGAATTGGGAAAATACGCGCTGTGGAGACTGTTCGCCGGAGATCCGAAAATCCGACGGCTGCTGCCCGACACCCGCCGGTTCTCGCGGTCGAACCTGGCGGAGATGTTGCGGCGGTACGGCATGGTGTACGTCAAACCGAGCGGTGGCAGCCGCGGGGTCGGTATCATGAAGGTGTGGCGCGTGGAACGCCAGGTCTACGTGAAACATACGATTCGGGCGACGCGTTCGTTTGACCAGCTGGACGCGGCCGTGGCGTATGTGGATCGGCATCGCGGTGGGAGGCCGTACATCGTACAACAGGGAGTGGACCTCGCGCGTGTCGGCGGGAGGCCGTTCGACATCCGCGTGATGATGCAGCGGACGCGTCCGGGAGGTCCATGGCGATACTCCGGGATGGTGGCGAAGTTGGCGGGAGCGGGGAGCGTCGTGACGAATGTCGCCTTGAGCCACGGGACGGTGCTGGAGGTGCCGGTCGCCCTGCGCCGCGCGTTCGGCTGGAATCGCGAACGCGTCGCGGAGACGGTGGCTGCCCTCGAACAGTTGGGCCACCGCGCGGCTCGGCGCATGGACGCGTACCAGCCGTACCGAGAACTCGGGCTCGATGTTGCGGTGGACCGGCGCGGAAGGCTGTGGTTGTTGGAGGAAAATACGGGACCGAGCCACCGGCTGTTCCGGAAACTCACATCCAATTTGTCGATGTTCCGGCGGATCGAATTCCGCTACGGACAGTACGCCCGAGCTGTCCGTGCCAAGTACGCGGGGCACCGAGCGTGAGGCGACGTGTTCAAAAAAAGTACACACTAAATGCAATTAGTATGTCATAATATATGGGGAGCGAATCGAGGCAGGGAGTGATCTTGTGAACCGCATCCAGATGGGGTTGTCGATGCCGGAATTGGTGGAAGCGTCGCTGCGGCGCAATGAGGCGGTATTGTTGTCGAACGGGGCGCTCACGGCTGCGACAGGTCAGTTCACCGGTCGGTCGCCTCGGGACAAGTACTTTGTGGCGGACGGCAGCGGCCGTTTTCCCGAAGACATGCACCAGTGGCTGAGCGAGTCACAGTTTGAGGGGCTGTTGTCGCGCGTGAAGGCGCACTTCAATCGGGTTGGCGGGTTCCAGTTTGACGGCACCGTGAATCATCACCCGACGCATCGGGCGCGCGTACGCTTCATTACGGAATACGCATGGCACAACCTGTTCGTGCGAAACCTGTTCATTCCGGCGGAAGACGCCGCAGAACCAGACTACACCGTGTACTGTGCGCCCTCCGTCACGGCGGACCCCGCGGTGGACGGGACGCGGACGGGCACGTTCATCGCGCTGCATCCGGCTCGGGGCCTCGTGCTCATCGGCGGGACCGAGTACGCGGGGGAGATGAAGAAATCCATCTTCACCATTATGCATCACCACCTCGTCGAGCGCGACGTCCTGCCGATGCACTGCTCTGCAAGTGTCGGGGAGGCAGGCGATGTGGCGCTGTTTTTCGGGTTGTCAGGCACGGGGAAGACCACGCTGTCGACAGATCCCCTGCGCCGATTGATTGGGGACGATGAGCACGGTTGGGCGGAAGACGGCGTCTTCAACATGGAAAACGGGTGCTACGCGAAGTGCATCCACCTTTCGGAAGCGAAGGAACCCGACATTTACCGGGCCATCCGTTTCGGAGCCATCCTCGAAAACGTCACGTACGACGCTCGGCGCCATCCGAACTACGACGACGCCTCACTGACAGAGAATACGCGCGCGGCCTATCCTCTATCGTACATTGATCGCGCAGAGCCGTCGGGCCGCGGCGGTCACCCGTCTGCCATCATCTTTTTGTCGGCGGATGCCACGGGCGTGCTTCCGGCGGTTGCCCGGTTGACGCCTGAAGATGCGCGCAAGCACTACCTTTTGGGATATACCAGTAAGCTGGCGGGGACGGAACGCGGTGTGACACAGCCGGAAGCGACTTTCTCGGCATGCTTCGGGGCGCCGTTCCTGGTGCACCGGCCCACGCGGTACGCCGACATGCTGATGGACCGGATTGCCCGCCATGAAGTCCCGGTGTACCTGTTGAACACCGGCTGGGTCGGCGGCGGGTACGGAGAGACGGACCGGATGCCGCTCTCTATCACGCGGAGCCTCGTGCAGATGGTCCTCCGCGGCCAGTTGGAGGGACTGGAGACGAAGCGCGACGAGGCCCTTTGGCTGAACGTTCCGCTCGCCATCCCGGGCGTCCCGGATACGTACCTGCATCCGGAGCGGGCCTATCGCGACCCGGCGGTGTACGAGGAGCGCAAGGCACAATTGGCTGCGGCTTTCCAGGAGGCGCTGAGCCGATTGGGCGAAGCAGATCTCGTCGTCCGCTGACCATCCCTCATCCGGATGGGGGCCGCTCAGGAGGCCGCCGACGGCCATTGCAACCCGCGGATGGGGACGATGTCGCCAGCGCGGTAGTCCGCATCATCCAACCGAACGAGGACGTCAGACGCCAGCAGGCTGGAGACGACGCCGGTGGACTGCGCCATCCGGCAGTCCACCAGCAGTTGCCCAGCCTGCAGGTGCATCTTGCCGCGATGAACCACCGTGTGCTTCACCGGCTTGAGTTGGACGTCGTGCGCGAGGATGCCGGTGGCGGGAAACGGTACGTCCGTTTGACCCAGGGAACAACGCAGGGCGGGGCCGATGAGGGTTTCGTACTGAGCGAAACACGCGGCCGGGTTGCCGGACAGCCCGAAACAAGCCACCTGGTCTCGAACCGCGAACACCAACGGCGAACCCGGCCGCATCAAGACCTTGCGCAGCAGGAGCGGGCCCAGGACCTGTTCGACCGCGTGGGGCGTAAAGTCGAAGTCGCCGACGGAGACGCCGCCAGTGACCACGATGACGTCCGCATCCGCCGCGGCTCGTGTGATGGCCGTTGCCAACTCGCGGGGGTCGTCTCTGAGGTGGGCAGTCTGCACGACCTCCAGTCCGTCCGCACGAAGGCATCCGTCCAACATGCGGTCGTTCGTCCCGTAGATCTGGCCCGGTGCCAACGGTCCTCCGGCAGGTGCCAGTTCGTCTCCGGTGACGAGCAATGCCGCGCGCAACCTGCGGGCGACCCGAACCTGTTTCACGCCGAACGTCTGCAGAACCGCGCAGTCGAGCGCGGACAGGACCCGCCCGGCCGGCAGTAACGGTTCGCCACTGCGCCCGTCCTGTCCCGCGGGCTGGATGGATTCCCCGGGCGCCGGCCACCGCAACACCTCAATCTCGCCGTCGCTCTCCGTACACCACTCTTGTCTCACCACCGCGGCGGTGCCCATCGGAACGGGGGCCCCCGTCAAGACGCGAGCGCACATCCCCGGCTCCATCGCGACGCGGGGTGTGTGGCCCGCTGCGACCGCCAACACCGAGCGCAGCGGCGTTCGGCGTTCGGCCAGATCTGCCGCCGTGAGGGCGTAGCCGTCCATCATGGCGCGGTCGAACGGCGGAACGTCGATGGCGGCATACGCGGGCTCCACGAGGGTTCGGCCGTCGGCGTTCGCCACCGCAACCCATTCGCCGCGCCCGGGATCTGCGACGGTGAAGGGGAGATGGGACTTCAACAGCGTGAACGCGTCGTCAAACGACACGGGAGATTGCATACCGTCCGCACTCCTTTCGGCGGGCCACCACCACGGTCGGAATCGGTTCGGGCCGCTTCCGGAACAGGTGGGACACTGACCCTATTGTAGCGGCCATCGGCACGCCTTTCCACCGCGCGAACCTTGACGGCCCACCGGACGCGGGCTGACGATGCACCATCGCCCACGTCCACCGTCCGCTGGCGCCCCTATTGGAGCAGGGTGTCTGGGGGGGTGACCGGGTACATGCCTTGGCGACGGTACGTGAGGTCGTCGTGTCGGATGAACCCGAGCGACGCCCACACGTGACCGACATCTTGGTTCGGTTCTGGCTGGGCGACCACCCAGCCCTGAAAGCCCAGCTCCTCGCTGGCCTGGCTGGCCAGGTCCATCAGCCTTCCGGCACACGCCGCCCATGCCGGGCTCTTGAGGTCAAACGCGGGGTGGACGCACAATTCGTGGATACAGATGGCGCCCCGCGCCCGGTCAAGGCTCGAGCTCTGCACCGCCAGGGTATCGCCCGGAGCGCCCTTGCACCGAAGGACCGCGACATCGCACGCCGGTTGCAGCCCGCGCTCCGATGCCCACACGTCGTGCAGGATGGCGTGTAAACCGGCGAGGTGAAACCGGCTGTCGAGCGCTTCTGCGCGGCGCCGTTCCGCGCGCGAACCCAAAGGTTCCCGTACGCTGGTGTCCCACGCGTCGAGCACCCGGGCCAATTGCCCCCGTAACCCCGTGGTCTCCACCCACTCGGCGCGGGTGTCGAGCCAGGTCAGTTGCTGCAGCCAATCGGACGTCGCGGACAGCGCGCCATTGGCCGGTTGGGCTGGTTCGTGATGAGATCGAAACATCCTTCATCCCTCCATCTGGTCCTGTTATTACATTTTAGACAATAAATGGGTTATCCATAAGCGCAGCGTCCCCTCCGCCGGGGGGTCGACACCCCCGTGCGTCTTCGCTGCACCGTACCGACACAGCACGTCTAGGAATTGGCAATGGGTTGTCTGGATGTGGTACGATGGCGGTGTTTTCGAAAGGATGGGTGGTGGCGTTGGTACGTTCCTATTCGAGTCCGCCTGCCATGACGTTGTCGCCAGATACGCGATACGAGGCGGTCATCCACACGACCGAGGGGGCCTTCACCGTGGAACTACTCGCGGAAGCAGCCCCGAAGACCGTGAACAACTTCGTGTTTCTCGCCGGTGAAGGGTACTACGACGGTGTGGTGTTCCACCGGATCATCGAGCCATTCATGATCCAGACGGGAGACCCTACTGGGACTGGGCGAGGTGGACCGGGCTACCGGTTCGAAGACGAGCTTCCGCCGGCTCTGCCGTATGCGCCTGGCGTCGTGGCGATGGCCAACGCCGGACCGAACACCAACGGGTCGCAGTTCTTCATCTGTACCGGCCCGCAGTCCGAGTACCTCAACCGCTCCCCGAACTACACCGTGTTTGGCCGGGTGACCGAGGGGATGGATGTGGTTTCTAAAATCGCTGCGACACCGGTCGGGCGGTCGGACGCGGGCGAAGTCAGCAGACCGTTGACGCCGGTCCGCATGGAACGGGTCGAGATTGTAACTTACGCGTCTGAAGACAGCCCCGGGTCGACGCGCAGCCACTGATTCAGTTCGGCAATGCGGCTCGCGCGGTCCGAGATGTCGTCGAACCACGAGACAATCTGGTCCCAGTCGTCACTTTCGGAAATTTGTTCCAGAAAACGGCGAATCTCCGCTTCAAACTGTTGAATCTGGTCCGGGATGCGGGCGCGAATCGACTCCCACTCGGCAATCACGGCTTCCTGAGTCGCTGGATCCATGGCTTCAAACGGGATTGCAAACGCTGGCAGACGGATGCCGAGCCGCTCGTCGAACGCAAACGGTGCGGATGGCTGCACGCGGAATCACCCCCGCTGTCTTTGCTGTCTGATATCGTACCACGTTGCCGCGGCTCGCGTGGTACGTTTGCGCCAGCCGCAGGGAACCGGGCAGCACCTGTCAAGGTGGTTGTGTAAACGTGAGCATCGGAACGCTCATCCGCGACAATCTCAGGGATATGCAGGCTGTCGGCATCTTTGTCGATCCGCTCCTGACGCACACCTACGCCGACGCCTGCGCGCAAGCGGTCTGGCAGACCGCCCGTGAGCGGGCGGAGCACCTGCTCGCGGGCTGGTGCCAGTCGGAGGACCTCCCGACCCAGCTGGAGTACGTGCCGTTCACGCCGGCGCTGATGGAGCGGTGCGTGGTCGACGCATCGGTGTCAACCGCCATCTGGCGCTCGCATCACCGGACCGGGTCCGTGCGTATCGGACCGGACGACGTGTTGGACGCTGCGCGCCTACTCGAGCGATGGCTTCAGAGCCGCGGCGTGGCGGCGCTGTACCGGGTGTACGTGGCGGTGGCGGAATACGACTTTCTGCAACCGCTGGTACTGCACAAGCGCCTGCGCGAGTCGGATTTTCTCAGCGGCGCTCGCCACTATCCGTATCTCCCGGAGAGTCTGGATACCCACCTTCTACTCAGCATGGCGCTCGACATGGTACGTCTGCGGCAGGTCCGCGGCGACCGCGTCATCCAGCTAACCCGCCTCGGCGTGGAGCGCTACCGGGAGGTCCGGGACGCCCTGGAGGCGTCTGGCTATTTCGACCAGCGGGTCACCCTCAGTGCCGTCTTCCAGTTTGAGCGGATGGAAGACTGGGATGCGCTGTGCGCCGCCGTCTGGCCGGATGTGGACGCGCTCCGTCGCCGCTACCTCGCGTGGTTGAACGTCCCACCCGACGCTCGGCTGCTGGAGGTGGGCTGCGGGGCAGGCGCTCTCACCTTGGACACGGGGCTGGCGACACATCTGGAGCGGGGCGGGCACCTGACGGCCGCCCACGCCTCGCCGGGCATGCTCGAACAAGCGAGGCGGAAGTACGAAGCCATGGGCCGACCGGGACACGTCGACCTGGTGCAGGCGCCAGCGGATGACCTGCCGTTTCCGGACGGGTGGTTCGACCTCGCGCTGGGGACGGCACTCATCCACTTCGCGGACCCACTCCGCGTCCTTTCGGAGATGCGCCGCGCCGTTCGGCCAGGCGGTATCGTTTCGGTGTTTCAGACCGTACAGGCAGACCTGTGGCGGCCGTTTTTCGTCGAGTGGTTTGAGCCGGTCTTTGAGCTGATTGCGCGCCATCGCGGGATGGATGTGCGGGACTACCTGCCCAGCGTGGACCGCTTGACCAACTGGTTTCAGTCGGTGGGTCTGTGCGACCTGGAGATGGACGTTTGTACGCTGCGCTGGGTGTTCGACGACCCGGAGCGCGTCGTTCAACACCTGGTGCGCGGCGTGCGCTTCTTTCAGACGGAGTTGGCCCATTTGCCGTGGGACGACCAGGTGACACTGGTGCGCGAGCTCGTGGACCGTGGGCGCGACGTGTGCCGGAAATTTCCGCTCGCGCAGCGCACGCTGGAGATGCCGACGGTGATGGTGCGCGGCCGACGCCCCTCCGTTCAAGTTCGCGATGTGTGATATGATGAGGTGCAGAAAGGCGGGACGCCCTCATGCGAGAACAGCGAGTGCTGGTGACAGCAGGGGCCCGCGGCATCGGTCGGGCCATCGTGCGGACCCTGCTCGACGCCGGCTGGTCCGTGGCGTTCACGTACCGAACGAGTGAGCAAGCCGCCCGCGCGCTCGAGGCTGAGGGACGCGCGCTTGGGCGGACGTGCGTCGGCGTGGAGGCCAACCTGCAGGACGCACAGAGCACGCGAGCCGCACTCGGCCGTGTGGAAGCGTGTTTCGGCATGCCCCAGGCAGTGGTCCACAACTACGGGCCGTTCTCCTTCGTGCGACGGCCATTCGCAGAGTATTCGGATGGCGATTGGGCACGTCTTTGGGTGGGCAACGTGGAGGCGTTTCGATGGCTCGTGCAGTGGGCGCTCCCCGCGATGCGGACCGAAGGGTATGGGCGGATTGTGGCGCTCGGCAGCGACGGCGCAGAGCAAGCCGCGGGCTGGCGGTATCGCGCACCGTACGCCGCTGCCAAGGCGGCGCTGGCGTCGCTCGTCCGGTCGATTGCCGCGGAGGAGGCTCCGTATGGGATCACCGCGAACATGGTATGCCCGGGAGATCTGCGCAACACGCAAAAGGAGCGTCTGACGCCACAGGCTGGCGAGGATTCGGGGGCTGGGTTTCCTTCACTCACGCCGACCTTGGTGGGAGGAGATGTGGCCCGCGTGGTGGCGCAACTGCTGCAGCCGAACAGCGGATCGGTCAGTGGCAGCATCGTGTCCGTCACCGGCGGCGTGCCGGTACGCGAGTTGGACGCAGCGCGGCCGCTGTGATTCGGACTGAATTTGGTGGGAACTGGGACATGGAGAGGAGAGTCCAGGATGGCGCTAGTCGACAACGTACGCCGACACTTCCCGGCCGTGCGCACCAGTACGTATCTGAACACCGCCACCTTTGGCGCGATTCCGGATGTCGCCGCGGAGCGGATGAAGGAACGGGTGGACGACTGGACACAGCGAGGCAGATTGCACGGGTATTGGCAAGAGCTGGCGGAGGTTCAGGCTGGCGTGGTGGAACAACTGGCAGCGCTCCTGCATGTTCCCGAAACGTCCATCGCGTTGACGGACAGCACCACGCACGGCATCAACATCGTGCTGTGGGGCCTCGACCTTCAGCCTGGCGACGAGGTCCTATACAGCACCACCGAGCATGCGGGTGGGATGATGCCGGTATTCGCGCAGCGCCTGCGCCGAGGGGTCACGCTTCGCCAGTTTGAGGTGTCCCGCAGTGCGGACGACACGCTGGCGGCCTTTCGCGCTGCGCTCACGCCACGTACCCGGCTGGTGGTGTGTTCACACGTGTCGTATGAAACGGGGCAGCGCCTGCCGATTGAGCGGATTGCGCTGACCGCGCACCAGCAGGGCGTGCTCTGCTTGGTCGACGGCGCGCAGGGTGCGGGGGCGGAGTACCTGGACCTCGGGAGCACGAAGATTGACTTTTACGCATTCCCAGGGCAAAAGTGGCTCTGCGGCCCGGATGGCGTCGGAGCGCTGTTCGTGCGCCCGGGCGTACAGGCCCGGTTGCACTTGACCTACGTGGGCGGAGCGTCCCTGCACCCTGCCCAGCCCCATTCGCTCGAAGGGTACTTTCTGCCGAAGCCGGGAGCGCGGCGGTTTGAACACGGATTCACGGGTCTGCCGAGTTGGGCGGGATGGCTGGAGAGCCTCCGGTTTGCCCGCGTACAGGTGGGCTGGGACTACGTATACACGCGCATCCACGGACTCTCCGGAGCCCTGCTCGACCACCTGCTGGACGTGTCCGGGGTGGAGGTGCTGACGCCGCGGGAGAGTCGCGCAGGCATCGTCAGCTTCCGCGTGCGCGACGTGCCCGCCAGCCGCATTGTGTCGGAGGCAGCTGAACGCGGAATCTGGCTTCGCAATGTCGAACACCTGAATGTGGTCCGCGCATCCACGGCGTACTACAACTCGGAGGACGACGTCGAACGCCTCGTGACCTTCCTGCAGAAGGGGACCTGACCGGTCCGCCCGGTTCTGACGCTGGCTCTGGACACGAAAGGCTCACCCTGGACCGGGCGGCGGGTCGCTGGCCTCTCTCCACCGGGAACGGCGTCGCAGGCGCCACGGTCGGCTTTCAGGGACCGGTCTCCGGGTCCTTTCCCTCTTCCACCGGCGGTTGCGCGGGCAGGGACCGGCGAAGTTTCCACAGCAGGACAAACTGCAGCAGCAGAGCGAAGACGATGGCAGCGGCGAGATACAGCGGGTGCGAGCGGTCCACGGTCGTTCACTTCCTCTGCATCGGTGTTGAGGAAAGCTTTCCCGTTTCTTCGCAACGTATGCCTCTGTGCGGAGGCTCCGAGGCACCGCGCACAAACCACCTGCGCCGCCCTTGACGGCGGCGCAGGTGGTTTGTGCGTGCATGGGTCGAGGGTGGCTCGGGTTGATGGGGACGGTGCGCGTGCCACGTCCTCACTTGATGCGGATGGAACCGTTTCGGGTCTCGAGGTGCACGCGCGTTTCGGCGGTCGCGTTCTCGCCGTCGTCCCGACCGACGGGTTCGAGGTAGGCCACGGTGCGCTTGTTTTCGTCGTCAAACGTGGCGACCACGCTCGGGTGCGACACCTGAATCCGCCCCAACGAGGTCCGGGCCCGACCCGCAACCCGAACCCGTTCGTCCAGGCGGTCGAGCGTGATACTGCCGTTCTTCGTCTGCGCGGACAGGTTGCGGCAGCGGTTGGTCACGGAGTCCACCAGTTCGATACCTCCGTTTTCCGCCTGCACATGGATGCGTTCGGCTTGGGTGCGGTACAGTGAGACGGACCCGTTGACAGTTTCCAGCCGCAGGTCGTCGCAGGAGACGCTGTCGACCGACATCCGGCCGTTGTGGGTCCGCAGGTACAACTCCTTGAACGTCTTTGGCACGTAGATATCCAGGTGTGCGCCGATGAGCTGGGCCCCTTTGTCGGCATCCCGTTCTCCGTGGATGATGGTCAAGTGGTAGGCGTCCTCGCGCTCTTCGGTCTGGATGGCGGCTGCGAGGGCCCGCTTGGCATCGTTCATGCTGTGCGTCTTGGCCTGACCGCGGACGTGGATGCGCACGTACGGCTCATCGTACTGGAAGACCTGAACGGCGCCGTTGGTCGTTTGCGCGGTCAAACGTTGGATGTTGAGGGGCAGCGCGACGTCCTCCGTCACCGCGACGGACGGCGACGCGAGGGAGAAGATGTCCATTTGCCCCTCCAACGCGCGGCGCGCTTCAGACAGGGATTGTGTGACGGTTGCGCTGATTTGCGCGCCGAGACTCCGCAGGTCATCCAGCGCCGGGCGGTTCAAGATGCGGAAGTTGCGCTTGCTCTCGTCCCCCTCCAGCGCGTTTAACAGCGATTCGGCTTGCTCAGGCGTGATTTTCCCGTCGCTCAACATTTGCAAGATCTTCATTCGCTCGTTCAAAGCAGTCCGCTCCTTCTCGTGGATTGGGTGGAAATGGCCACCGCCAGGGTCGACGGCACGTGTCCGCGCGCAGCCGCCGTTTGGCTGTGGCGCAGCGACCTACAGGCGCTCTTTCCCGCGCAGTCGCGCCAGTGCCTCTTCGAACGAGAGGTTGCCGGCGTCCAGGGCCTCGAGGACGTCTGTGGTCGGGCCGCTGGTGTCCGCTGCGGCCGGCCACTCTGCCGGTGCATCCGATAGTCCCATGGCCTGCAGGATTTGATCCAACCGCGTGCGCACCGTCGGGTAGGAGATCTTCAGGTCTCGCTCCACCTCGCGGATGTTGCCGCGGCAGCGCAGGAATACCTCGACAAAGTTCAACTGGTCCACCGTCAGGCGGCTGAGCCTGGAGGCTGTGAATACGCCTTGAACACGGGTGGCACAGCGCGGGCAGGTCAGTTCGGTGACCTCCAGCACTTCGGAGCAGGCCGGACAGTGGGTCGGTGCAGGGTACGCCATGTCGTCACCTCCGGGGGATGCGGCAGCTGGCTGCCGTTCGGTTCGGTTACCGTCATTATTGATCTTGACATTAAAAAGATCAATACGCCGTTATTACATTTCTTATCCCGTAGTTTAATGTATACAATTCCACCGACGCTGGCGGCCAAATTTCCGCCGGGGCGCCACTTTCCGCTTACGAATTTCGTGAGATAATGGAAAGACAAGGTGAATGGAGGAGGAATGACCGTGGAAGACGTGGTGATTCTGGACGGGGCTCGTACGCCGTTTGGTTCCTTTGGCGGGTCGCTCGCCGCTGAAACCGCGACGCGACTCGGCAGCATCGCTGCGGCGGAGGCGCTACGGCGTGCCGGTGTGGAGCCGGAGATGGTCGACAACGTGGTGTTCGGAAGCGTCATTCAGTCCCACAACGGTGCCGCCTATCTGGCGCGTCATGTCGGCTTGAGTGCGGGTGTGCCCGAAGAAGTGCCCGCACTGACCGTCAACCGGTTGTGTGGGTCCGGTCTACAAGCCGTGCTGACCGCGGCGAAGGACATCCGGTTGGGCGACAGCCGGGTCGGGTTGGTCGGTGGAGCAGAGTCGATGAGCCTCACGCCCTACGTCTTGCGCGGTGCCCGTTTTGGCTATCGGATGGGGGATGCCGTCGCGATCGACATGTTGAGCGAAGTCCTCACGGACTGCCACAGCAACTGTCCGATGGGCATCACGGCGGAAAACCTCGCCAACCGGTATCGCGTCTCGCGAGAAGAGCAGGACGAATTTGCGTTGCTGAGTCACCAACGCGCCGCGGCGGCAGCGAAGGTTGGACGCCTGGCGGAGGAGATTGTGCCGGTCCCAGTGACAGATCGGCGCGGTGAGCGACTGGTGGCGGACGACGAGCACATCCGAACCGACGCGTCGATGGCGGGGCTGTCGCGCCTGCGTCCCGCGTTCCTCGCCGACGGGACGGTCACGGCCGGCAACTCGAGCGGCATCAACGATGGAGCCGCGGCGCTCGTGATTGCCGCGGCTTCCATCGCGGCGGAGCGGGAGTGGCCAGTGCTGGGGCGAGTGGTCAGCTACGGCGTGGCTGGGGTGGACCCTGCGTACATGGGCATCGGCCCCGTGCCAGCCGTGCGCCGCGCACTCAAACGAGCGGGCCTCACTCCGGCGGATATCGCGCTGTGGGAGGTCAACGAGGCGTTTGCCGCCCAGTACCTGAGTGTCGAGCGCGAGTTGCAGCTTCCGCGGGAGCGGACCAACGTCAACGGCGGTGCCATCGCTCTGGGGCACCCGGTCGGTGCGAGTGGGGCGCGGCTTCTGTTGACGCTGCTCTACGAGTTGCGGGCCCGCTCGGAGCGCTACGGGGTGGCCTCACTGTGCATCGGCGGTGGGCAGGGGATTGCCATGGTGGTCGAAAACCTCGCGCGCTGACGCGGAGGCTTCGGCAGGGGTACTGCGACAGGGCGTCGTGCGATGGCGGTCCGCCTCGGACAGGCGGCTACGCCATCGCGTTTTGCACCACTTCCACCGCATCCCGCAGACCGGCCTTGCGCAGCCCTTTCGGCACATGGTTGTTGACGCGGTCTCCGGCAGCCTTGCCCCAGCCCATGGGAAGCCCGCCCGCGTGCACCCAGTGCCAAGTGGGGGAAAGACCTCCGCGTTCCAACGCTTCTCCGCGGAGCCACGCCGCGGCCTCCGTCGGTGAGGTGCAGACGGTGCGGGCTGCCGCGCGTGGGGAGAGGGCCATCGCCAGCGCGTGGTGTGGTATCCAGCGCGTTCCACTCGCCGTGCCGAGGGGAATCCCGGGACGCAGGACGTGCAGTCCCGTCAGCGGCAGGTCGGCCGGCGGCGGCGCAAACCACACGCCGCCTTGCTGTACCGGCTGTCGCCACGCCGCGGCGAGCGCCGAGCATGTCGCCTCGGCAGCCCACTCGTTCCACAGTTCCCGTTCGGCTCGAGCGCCCGCAACCGGTTGGCGGCGGTGGCGCGGGCGGGGAACGCCTTCTCCCGTTTCGCTGGCGCTTCGCGCGTCGCAGGCAGCTGTCACGCGCAACCGCGCGATGAAATGGCCTTCTCCTCGCCCGACATGTGGCCAGAGTCGCCGGGTGTGTCGCAGGTCGGAGCGGTCGTCCGCCCATTCGGGTCGCCCCTCGGACCAACCGGGCCAGTGCGGCAGCGGTTCGACCGTGACAGGGAGTGTCCGAACCGCCCACGAGACCACGCCTTCGTTCTCCTCCGCGTTGAAGGTGCACGTCGAGTAGATGATCCGCCCCCCCGGCCGCACCAACCGCACGGCCGCCCGCAGGATGTCGCGCTGGCGGGCGGCACACGCCGCCGGCGCGTCCTCGCTCCACGCCTCGCGCGCAGCGAAGTCCTTCCGGAACATCCCTTCGCCGGAGCAAGGGGCATCGACGAGGACGGCGTCAAACTGCTGTGGCCACGCTTGAGCGAGGCGGTCTGCGGTCTCATGGACGACCAGCCCGGGGACACCGAGGCGCTCGAAGTTCTGCGCGAGGACCGTCACGCGCTTCGGGTGCACCTCGTTCGCGACCAGCAGACCGGTCCCGGCCAAAGCGCGCCCAATGGCGGTGGCTTTGCCGCCTGGTGCGGCGCACAGGTCGAGCACCCGCTCGCCAGGTACGGGCGCCAGTGCCTCCACCACCGCCATGGCGGAGGGTTCCTGCAGGTAGAATGCACCGGCCTCGTGCTGGATGGTCTTCCCCAACAGCAGGTCGGCCGCGAGGTAGAATGCGTCCGGCGCCCACGGCACAGGGCTGGTCAGACGGTCTTCCAGTTCAACTGGAAGGGGCAGAGGACAGCCTACGGCAAGGAACGACGAGACGGCATCCGGCGGACGCTGGCCCTGCAGCCCGTCGTCGCATGGGGAGTCCGAGACGGCCCCGGCTGATGGATGCCGCGACCAGTCCGTCAACCGGTTCGGCGTCGCCCAGCGGTGCAGACGGACTGCGCGCCAAGCCGCGTTCTGCAGCGATGCCGAAAACTCCGGCCACTCATCGCCAAGCAGGTACGACATTCGATGACAGAAGGCCATCGGGAGATCTGGGGTATCCAAGGTGGCGGCCTCCGTTTCTGTTTGCGCAGGGTACACGGGCTAGTGTACCGCATCGAGCCGACCGTTGCGCGCGGAGGGAGTCGCGCCACGGCACCCCCTGACGTGTCCTCCCCCCGCGCCGGCCATCGGTGCACGCTACGAAGGCGCGGACGGCGGACGGCCGGCAGGAGGGCCAGTGTGGGATGGTGCGTTGCATCTCACGGAGGGTTTCAGTATAGTTGCCAGTGTTCACAGACGGGCGGCGCGGTCCGCATCAGAGCGTGTTCCCGTTCGCCCGTGTGCGCAGAGAACCAGGAGGGATTTGTCCGTGTCTACGAAACCGTCCAAGGAACTCGTGGTGGTCCCCAATCCGCATCCCGACAAGGTGTACGACGTGGAGATGCGCACGGACGAGTTCACCACCCTTTGTCCGATGACCGGTCAGCCCGACTTCGCGACCATCACGATTGTCTATCAGCCGGCAGATCACCTGGTCGAGTTGAAGTCGCTCAAGCTGTACCTCTGGAGCTTTCGAAACGAAGGCCACTTTCACGAAGACGTGACCAACATCATCCTCAACGACTTCGTGCAGGCGGCACAACCGAGGTCCGCTCAGGTCACGGCTGATTTCACCGTCCGCGGCGGGATCCACACCAAAGTGACGGTCGCCTACAAGCGACCCGAGTGATTTGGCGGCGTCGTCCGACCCGCGGTGCAACCCTTAACGTTGGGCAGCTCGGCCGCTCCATCGTGCCCTCCCGCACCGCAGGGAGGGTGGATGTTCTAGTGCAATCCGGTCGGCGGCAGCTCCGCGCCGGCCCCGGTGCCGCGCGGACGGGGCCCGGTGCCACCGGGTTCCTCCGCCAACCGGTGCGACACCACAGAGCGAACGCCGTTTCGTTCGTCCACAAACACCACGTTGGCCGTGCAGTTCTGCCATTCCTCGTCGGTCATCAGCGCGAGTGACAAGATGATGACCTGGTCACCTGGCTGAAACAGTCGGGCAGGTGGGCCGTTCAGGCAGATGGTCCCGCTCTGCTCGGCGCCCGCCAGGGCGTAGGTGTGCCAAATCACGCCGTTCGACAGGTTCGTGATCTGCACCATTTCATACGGCAGAATGTTGGCAGCCTGCATCAGCACTTGGTCAATCGTGATGCTCCCCATGTAGTTGAGGTCCGCTTGGGTGACCGTTGCCCGGTGAATCTTCCCCTTGCAGATGGTTCGCAACACGCTCCTCACTCCTCTCCCATCGAAGCAACCCGGACGTATCCTGCGCCAGCATCGTCTGCATCCCGATGGGCATCCGTTGTCGCGCCGACCCGGGCACGGTGCCCAATTTCAAGCTACGCACGCCCGCAAAGATTTAGGCGTCATATAATGTGCCAGGCGTTGCGATGGGGTGACGACAATTGACCTTGCCGAAGAGATTGCTTGGCGTGGCGAGCACCGTTCGGCCACGGCGCCGCAGTGGGCGAAGCGACGGTGTGGTGCGGCCGTCCCTGCACTACTGCCGGATGGCCCAGGCAGCGGCCGAGATGGACTGCGAGTTCGTCCTGTTCGATCCGGTCGACGTCGACTGGCACCGCCGCGTGGTGCGCGGGTGGTGTCCGGCTCGGGCGACCCGACCGTTCGGTGAATGGGTACGTCGGACGACGGGGTTGCCGGATGCCATCTACGAAAACGTGTTCGTCCATTTGGCCGTCTCCGGGTACAGCCGCTCGCTGCGGCGACACGCCCGCAAACTCGGAATTCCTTTGTTCAACCCGCCGCTCCCCAACAAGTGGCAGATGGTGCGATGGATGCAGCGTTCGGATCTCGCTCGGCTGGCGCCGGCCACAGCGTACCTTCACAGCGGCGCGCAGGCGCGCAAGCTCGTCGACAAATGGGCCCTCGTGTACGTCAAGCCGATTGGGGGGTATGGCGGGATGGGGGTCCTCCGCATTGAGCGGCTCCACCACGACCAGTACCGTGTGAGCGTGGACCGCCAGAAGGGAGGCGGTGGCCGGCGGCGCATGGTGCTCACGGAGGAGCAGTTGGAGCGGTTCCTCGACGGGCGGCGCCGGGTGCCCCACATCGTCCAGCGCGGGATTCGGTTGATGACTGTTGACGGGCGCAAGGTCGACTTCCGCGTGGTCGTTCAGCGAGGGGCGGACGGCGCCTGGCAGCTCGTCGGCATCATACCGAAGGTGGCCGCCGCGGACGGCGTGGTCACGAACATCGTCGCAGGCGGCGAGCGGATGAGTCTGTCGCAGCTGCAAGCCATGGCGGCTCGGCACGGACACAAGGTACCGGTGGACGATTTGACAGCCGCGGCGCTGCAGGTGGCTCGGGCACTGAGCCGTCGCGTGCCGAACGTCGGTCTCCTCGGTTTCGATGCGGGTGTGGATGAGAACGGGCGTACCTGGATCATCGAGGTGAACCCGAAACCCGCCCGTTCGCTGCTATCGGATGACATGCGCCAGCAGATGGCGGTCCACAGCGCCGGCTTCGCGGCTTACCTCGCGAAACGGCACCGCCAAACGTGACAACCTGGGGACCTTGCTACCGGCGTTCCGCCCACTCTCCGCGCCGTTGCGGCCGCTGCCCCACGAGGCAGCGGCCGCCTTCCCGTGTCTTTGTCTCGTGTTTCTCCTCCAGTTGCGAGGAAGAACGGTATATAATGAAAGCGATTTACCGCCCTGAAATCTGAGCGTTCGCACAAGGAGGGATGGAAGATGTCGGTGTGGGACCTGTTTCGACTCGACGGCAAGGTGGCGCTCATCACCGGTGGTGGCCGCGGCCTGGGCCAACAGATTGCCGAGGCGTACGCAGAGGCAGGCGCGACGGTCGTTCTCGCATCGCGCAAGGTGGACGCCTGCGAGCAGGTCCAGCAGGCGATTGAAGCGGCGGGAGGCCGCGCGCACGCGCTGGCCCTCGATGTGACCGACGCGACGGCGGTGGGTGAGACGGTGCGTGCGGTGGTCGAGCAGTACGGGCACCTCGATATCTTGGTGAACAACAGCGGCACGTCGTGGGGTGCACCTGCGCTGGACATGCCCCTTGAAGCGTGGCGGAAGGTCATCGACACCAACCTCACGGGGTCTTTCCTCATGGCCCAAGCGGCCGCACGGCCCATGCGTGCGCAAGGTGGCGGGAAGATTGTCAACATCGCGTCGGTGGCGGGCCTCCAAGGATCGTTGCCGGAGGTACTCGATGCTGTGGGTTACAGCGCGAGCAAAGGCGGTATCATCGCGATGACGCGCGACCTGGCCGTCAAGTGGGCCCGCTACCACATCTGCGTCAACGCCATCGCACCGGGATTCTTCCCCACCAAACTGACGAAAGACGTGCTCAAAATGGCGGGCGACCGCATCACCAACGGCGTGCCCCTGGGCCGACTCGGCGGCGAACGCGACCTGCAGGGTGCGGCGCTGTACTTCGCCTCTGCGGCCTCCGACTACACCACCGGGCAGGTGCTCGCGGTCGACGGCGGCAGCAGCGTCAGCTGAGAGGTGCCGACGACAGAAGCGGCCGACTGAGACGGAAGCGGGCGCTCACTGGATGGCGCCGGTATCGACCGAACGGCCGGAAGGTGCCGGCCGGGTTTCGGTTGGCGTGGAAGACGCTCGCCGCCGGTCACACATCAGGGATAGAGAAAGGCTGGTGATCTGCGTGAACGGTTCCCGCGAACAGCGGGCAAAGGACCTGCTCGACGCCGTCACGCGCTTCGTGAAGGAGGTCGTGCTGCCGAACGAACCCGTTTTTGAACAGCAGCTTCGGGAGGCCCCGTCGCGCTGGACGATTCCGCCGATTCTGGAGGAGATGAAAGCGGCAGCGCGGAGCGAGGGGCTGTGGAACCTGTTTCTCCCCGACGAAGTCCGCGGTGCAGGCTTGAGCAACCGGGAATACGCGCCCATCTGCGAGGTCATGGGCTGGTCCCCCATCGCGCCGGAGGTTTTCAACTGCAACGCGCCGGACACGGGCAACATGGAGCTGCTCGCGGCGTTCGGCTCGGAAGCGCAGCAGGCCACGTGGCTCGACCCGTTACTCGACGGTCGCATCCGCTCCTGCTTCTGCATGACGGAGCCGGACGTCGCGTCTTCGGACGCAACCAATATCCGGGCCAGCATCCGGCGCGAGGGAGACGAGTACGTCATTAACGCCCGCAAGTGGTGGTCGACCGGAGGCGGTGACCCGCGCTGCCGGATTGCCATCCTCATGGGCCAGACGAACCCAGATGCCCCCCGGCACGAGCAGCAGTCCATGATCTTGGTTCCGCTCGATACACCCGGTGTCCGCGTGGAGCGGACGCTCACCGTCTTCGGGTATGACCACGCGCCGCACGGCCACGCAGAGATCAGCTTCACGGATGTTCGCGTCCCGGTCAGCAACCTCATCGGGGCGGAGGGCCAGGGCTTCGCCATCGCGCAGGCGCGCCTCGGCCCCGGGCGCATCCACCACTGCATGCGCTGCATCGGCGCCGCAGAACGTGCGCTCGCGCTGATGGTGGAACGGGTTCAGGAACGGGTCGCCTTCGGGCGTCCGCTTGCGGACCAAGGTGTGATTCGCCAGTGGATTGCGAAGTCGCGGATGGAGATAGAGCAGGCTCGACTGCTCACGCTGGAAGCCGCGAGCCGCATGGACGCGCTCGGAAACCGAGCGGCTCGGTCGTACATCGCCATGATCAAGGTGGTCGCTCCGAACGTGGCTCTGCAGGTGCTGGACCGCGCCATTCAGGCCTTCGGTGCGGCCGGCGTGAGCGGCGATTTCCCGCTCGCGGCGGCGTGGGCGAACATCCGCACGCTGCGGCTGGCGGATGGTCCGGACGAGGTTCACCTGGAGAGCATCGCGCGCGCCGAACTGAAGCGAGCCGAGCGGTTGAACGGCCCGCTACAAGGCCTCCGTTCTGCCAGGGAGGCCGGCATCGAAATGGGGTGACACCGTGGAACTCAGAGCGTTGAAGGGCTTTGTTGGGCAGTCGTCGAGACCTGTCGCGAACGAGGTTGAAAAAGGTGCCATCCGCCGGTTTGCAGCGGCCATCGGCGACGACAACCCGCTCTATCGGGATGAGAACTTCGCGAGGCAACTCGGCTACCGCAGTCTGGTGGCACCGCCGACGTTCCCGCGGACGTTCGACTTCGGGGCCATCCCCGGCTGGACCTTGCCGACAGACGGGTTGATTCACGGCGAGGAGCGGATCTTCTACCACCGCCCGGTGGTGGCGGGTGACGTGCTCTACTGCCGACGGACGCTCGTCGACGTATTCGAGAAGTCCGGCTCCATCGGCCAGATGATCTTCCTCGTCTTTCACCAGGTTGCGGCCGAGGCGGACGGTGATGTGGTGGTCGAGCTGCGTTCCTCCATCATCCACCGGCCAACTGCGGACGTCGGCGGAGGGATGGCGTGATGAACGGGAAGCGTTGGCGTGTCGGGGAGGCGCTCCCGGAGTTGGTGAAACCGCCGGTCACGCAGATTCAGTTGGTACAGTACTCGGGTGCATCGGGTGACTTCAACCCCATCCATACCGTCGAGGCGTTCGCGAAGGCCGCCGGCTTGGGTGGCGTGATTGCACACGGCATGTTGACGATGGCGTTTGTGGGACAGATGTTGACCGACGCCATCGGGGAAAGGGGTCAGTTGCTGGAGTTTGGCGTCCGCTTCCGCGGGATGGTCCGGCCCGGCGATGTCATCACCTGCCGCGGCACCGTGACCGAGGTTTCGGATGTCGATGCGGGGCAGGTGGTCACCGCCTCGGTCGAGGCGGTGACGCAGGACGGCACGGTGGCGGTGCGCGGCGACGCGACGTTTCGGACCGGTCTCGGCAGGGCGGAAGCGACTGGGCAAGGGGGGGAACGCGGATGACGGGTACCACGCCGCCTCCTGCGTGGGGCCCGGTCCGGCCTGGCGAGGCGTTCGATATCGGCCGGCTGACGACCTACCTGAAGCAGGAGGCACCGCACCTGCTCGACGGTCCCATCGAGGTGGAGCAGTTCCTGTCCGGTCACTCCAACCTCACGTATCTGATTCACACGGGCGCACAGACCTACGTGTTGCGCCGGCCTCCCCTCGGACCGGTCGCCGCCAAGGCTCACGACATGGAACGCGAGTTCCGGGTGTTGCAGGCCGTATCGGACGTGTTTGCGCTGGCGCCGCGCCCCCTCTGGTTCTGCAGGGACCCGTCCGTCATCGGCGCGCCATTCCAACTGATGGAGCGGCGCTCGGGCCTGGTGGTGGACCGCGATTGGCCGCCCGTCTACCCTTCGACGCCGGACGCGGTTCGCGCGGTGTCCGTGGCACCGGTCGAGACCTTGGTGCAACTCCATCAGATGGATTACCGCGACACCGGATTGGCGGCCTTCACCCACCCGGAGGGCTACTTGCAGCGCCAGGTGGAAGGGTGGGTCGACCGGTACGAACGCGCAAAGACCGAAGAGATCCCGGAGGCGAACGCCCTGGCTGCACGGCTCGTCCGGGACGTGCCGCCGTCGCCGCCCGCGGTCATCGTCCACAACGACCTCAAGCTGAACAACCTGTTGTTCGACCCAGCGCAACCCGGTTGTGTAAGCGCTGTGGTGGACTGGGAGATGGCAACCGTGGGCGACCCGCTGACAGATCTCGCCACCACTTTGTGCTACTGGGCAGACCCGGAAGACCCCCCGGAGCTGCGGCAGTGGTTGGGCGATCTCGGCGGCCTCCCCGGCCGGGCCACCCGCGCAGACCTGCTCGAGCGGTATGCGCTGGCACGCGGAATCGACGTGTCAAACTTCGACTACTACCTGCAGTTTGCCTACTTCAAAGTTGCCGTCATCTGCCAGCAGATCTACGTTCGTTGGCGTCGCGGGCAAACCAAGGATGCGCGGTTCGCAGCGCTCGGACCGCTGGCCCGGGCTCTGATGGTTCACGCACACGCCTTGGTCAGCGGACGGGTGTAACGGAGAGAGGAAAGAATGGAGGGCGTTTCCATGCCGAATTTACAAGGACGCGTCGCCATCGTCACCGGTTCTGGACGGGGTATCGGCGCTGCCACAGCCCAGCGGCTGGCGGCAGATGGAGCGGCGGTCGCTGTCATCGACTTGCGGGAAGCGGATACGGAGCAGACGGTCTCGTCCATCCGCGCAGCGGGTGGGCAGGCGGTCGGCCTCGCTTGCGACGTGGGCGTCGCGGTTCAGGTGGAGCAGGCGGTCCAGCAGGTGGCGGAGACGTTTGGGAGGATTGACATCCTCGTCAACAACGCGGGCATCATCCGCGATAACCTGTTGTTCAAGATGACAGAGGCGGACTGGGACGCAGTCATGAACGTCCACTTGAAAGGCAGCTTTCTCATGAGCAAGGCGGCTCAGAAGTACATGGTGGAGCAGAGATACGGAAAGATTGTCAACCTGAGCAGCACGTCGGCCCTCGGGAACCGCGGGCAAGCGAACTACTCGGCGGCCAAGATGGGCCTCCAGGGTTTCACCCGGACCCTCGCAATTGAACTCGGACCGTTCGGGATCTGCGTGAACGCGGTCGCGCCGGGGTTCATCGACACCGACATGACGCGCGCGACGGCTGAGCGGATGGGGCTCAATCCGGTGCAGTTCCAGGAGGCCGCGTCTGCGCAGATTCCGCTTCGGCGCATTGGAAAGCCCGAGGAAGTGGCCAGTGTGATTGCGTTTCTCGCCAGCGATGACGCCAGTTACGTTTCCGGTCAGGTCATCTACATCGCCGGCGGACCGCGCTGACCGCGCAAAACGGCGAGGCGGCGGAGCTTCCGCCGGCCTCGCCGCGCTTTCCGGTCAGCCGCCGATGTGCGACATCTCTACTTTCGGACGGGCTGGCCGGGTCGCATCGCTCCGCAGTTCGGAGTAGCGGTCCACCCGGCTTCCCCACACCTGTTGCAACCGTGCGAACAGTTCGTCGTCGGTCGCGCCGGTTCGCAGCGGTGTGCGGAAGTCGGTGCCGCGGGTGCCAAACAGGCAGGTGTACAGCGCGCCCTCCGGCGACAGCCGGGCTCGGGTACAGGTGCCGCAGAACGCCCGCGTGACCGAAGCGATGACGCCAATCTCCCCGCCGCCGTCGTCATAGACGTAACGCGTCGCCACTTCGCCCGGCCGGGCCGGCGCCACCGGGTGCAACGGCCAACGGGCATTCAGGCGCTCCAAAATCTCTCCAGCCGAGACCACATCGTCCATCCGCCAACCGTTGCTGTTGCCGACGTCCATGTATTCGATGAACCGCAGGATATGCCCGGTGCCGCGAAAGTACTCGGCCATCTCGACCACGTCCGCATCGTTGACGCCCCGCTTGACCACCATGTTCACCTTCACGGGTCGCAGCCCCGCCGCCGCTGCGGCGTCAATCGCGGCCAGCACGCGCGCCACCGGGAAATGCACGTCGTTCAAGGCCATAAAGGTTTCATCGCGAAGGGAGTCGAGGCTCACCGTCACGCGTTTCAGACCCGCTTCAGCCAGCTGCTGAGCGCGCCTTGGCGTGAGCAGGGACCCGTTGGTGGTCAAAGCGATGTCATCGATTCCCGGAACCTGTGCGAGCATGCTCACCAGGCGTTCAATGTCCCGGCGCAGCAGGGGTTCACCGCCGGTCAGGCGGATCTTTTGCACACCGCCGCGGGCGAACACGCCCGCAAGACGGACAATCTCCTCAAAGGTCAGCAGCTCCTCATGGGGGAGGAACGCGAAATCCGGACCGAACACTTCCTTCGGCATGCAGTATGTGCAGCGAAAATTGCAGCGGTCGGTGACGGAGATGCGCAGGTCGCGCAAGAGCCGATTCAGCTTGTCCTGCAGCGGTCCACGCGCGTCGATGGAATTCGCCACGCAGTACCACCTCCCTGCGGCTATTGTACCGCACCCCAGGGCGGCTGTCGCCGGAAAAGCGGGGTCGTGCGCCGGGACACGTGAATCCGTTCAGAAGCCCATTCCTCCGCTGCAAAGGGCCGGGGTCCAGGCCGCTGGTTGGTCAACCCGTGCGAGAAACGGTACAATGCAAGTCAGCAGCGTGTCGATAGACGAGGACAGGAGGGCGGCGCGTGAGACGGGTTTCAAGGTGGCCGGGACAAGCCGGTTGGCGCTTCACGAGCCGCACGGTGCGGACCGTGTTGGCGAGCCTCGCGGTCGCGCTGTCCATCGGGCCAATCGACGCGTTTGGAGCGGAGCGCACCGTCTCGATGTCGGCTTCCGTCGGGCTGAACGGATTTTACAGCAAGTACACGTGGGTGCCCGTCGAGGTGCGGTTGCACGACAGCGGCCCCTCGGAAACGGCCGTGTTGCAGGTGGACGTCGCCGGTTCATTCGACGGGACCCGGGATGCCGCTGGGGTGTTGCGTTGGACCGTGCGATTGCAGAGCGGCAAGACCGTGGAGCAGGATATCGCCGTTCCCGGTTGGGTGGTGGACGAGAACGGCGCAGTCGAATGCTGGGTCGGCGGCCAGATGGCCGCTTCTGTACGGCTCTCCGGGAACCAGATGGGCCGCGCGGCGTTTGTCGCCGTGCTGTCGGATGCGCCTCAGGCCGCGCAGTTCCTGACGGGGAGTTCGGATGGACCCGATGGTCTGCCCGTTCTCCCCTTGGCGGTACCCGCAGCGACGATGCCGGTTCAAGACGACCTGATGGCCGACCTGACCGCCGTTGTGGCGAGTCCAACCGAACTCACGCGCATGGATACCGCGCATCAGAAGGCGCTTCTGCACTGGGTGGAATTGGGCGGGTTGCTGGTCGTGACGGGGACGGACCCTGCGGTACCCGATTGGAACGGTGTGCTTCCGTTGCTGCCTGGGCCCCTGCGAAAAGATTCGGGCCAGGACCTGGCGCGATTCGCTGGGACGGCTTCGTCGCCTCCTGTGCCGGTGGTGGTTGACGCACGGGCTGTGCGGGCCGGAGCGGACCTGTGGGCCGGGACGGACGAAGCGCCGTTGCTGGCCGCGCTCCACGTGGGGCGCGGCACCGTGGTCCAGACCGGATTCGAACCCGCACAATCGGCGCTGTTGACATGGCAGAACAACCCGAGCCTGTGGACCGAGGTGCTGAGTCAAGGTGCCGACAATCGCCAGAGCGCCCTGCCGCCCGGGCTCACGGCGAACCCCATCGACAGCCTGGCTTCGGCCAGCAGCGTGTTGGCACCGCTGCGGGTCCCGTCGTTACGGCTGTGGGGGCTCGTCTTCGCCTTGTATATCGCCGTCGTCGGACCGGGACTGTTCGTCCTGTTGCGGCGCCTGCAGGCTGAGCCGTGGGCGTGGGCCATCTTACCCATCTTGAGCGTGGTCACCACCGCCGTGATGTACGCGGTGGGTCTCTCGCAACGGCCTGGGGGCGTGCTGAGCGATGCAGTCGGTGTCACCGACCTGGTCGGGGACGGGACCGCTGAGACGGTGTCCGTTCGCAGCTTCACTGCGCCGTACCCGGAAGACGTCACCCTCACCGCGGAGCGGGGCGTGGAGATCCTGCCGATGGTTCAGGCGGACAGCCGGCGCGTCAGCAGCACGGACGTGGTGCACGGGTCTGCCACCGTCATTCAGTTGCACAATACCGGGCGGTGGATTGTTCACGACATCGTCGCCAGCGGCACGGTGAGCGGGCAAGGCTGGATTGACCTGCGGCTCGGCGCCGCGCAGGGGATGCTGTCCGGGACGGTGGAGAACGACACGCCGTATCCGCTGCACGACGTGGCCGTCGGGTGGAACGGCCACCTGTACGAACTCGGGGACTTGAGCCCGGGGCAGGCCGTGTCCATGGATCATGCGTCGTCCGTTGGAACGGCAGGATCCTATCTGCAATCGTACGTCGACTACAACCGCGACTTGACGCGGGGCATCGGTCGGTCCCTGAGTGCCTACGCGGCAGATATGAAGTTGCTTGCAAGCAGTCCGGATAAATCGGCCGCAGTGGTGATGGCGACGACCGACGCCGAGGCGGCGAGCGGAGTTCAACTCGTCCAGGACGTCCGCATCTCGACGGATTCGGCGTTGCAGCTCGTGCGCGAGTTCGGCGACGTCCTGACGTTCCCGGAAGGGAGGGTGCGCATGCAGTGATTCGGACGGAGAACCTCTGCAAACGCTACGGCCGTCAGCTGGTGGTCAATCAACTCAACCTCACGGTTCGGCCGGGCACGGTGTTCGGGATTGTTGGAGAGAACGGGGCCGGGAAGACCACCACACTGTCCATGCTCGTGACGTTGACGGCGCCGACGTCGGGCCGGGCGTTCGTCAACGGTTTTGAGGTGGCGCAAGACCCGGTGGCCGTCCGCCGGTCCGTCGGCTACATGCCGGATTCATTCGGCGTGTTCGACGACATCCGGTGCATGGAGTACCTGCAGTTCTACGCGGACTGCTACCGGGTGCCGCGACCCGTCGCGCGACAGCGGGCGCGGGAGTTACTTGCGTGGGTGGGATTGGAGGATAAACAGGACGCGTACGTCAACGCGCTGTCTCGCGGCATGCAGCAGCGGCTGGAACTCGCGCGATGCCTCATGCACGACCCGGCGGTGCTCGTGCTGGACGAACCTTCGTCCGGACTCGACCCGCGATCCCGCTTGGAAATGCGGGCCATCCTGTTGAAGCTGAAGGATGCGGGGAAGACGGTCCTGCTCAGCTCACACATTCTGCACGAGTTGGTCGAAGTCGCCGACGAATTGGGCTTCATGCGAAGTGGGGAGCTGCAAGCAGTGGCCTCGGTGGACGTGCTGCGCAATCACACCTCCGCCTATCGGACGCTGCAAGTGGTCGGCGAGGCGCCGGAGCACGTCTGGCGGCATGCGCTGGCGGCCGACGGCCGCGTCGTCGAGTTTCGCCTGCGGCCCGGTGGCGCGCAGGTGCAGTACGGCGGGACGACCGGACAACAGGCCGAACTGCTGCAGCGGCTGGTGACAGCCGGTGTGGCTGTCCAGCAGTTCTACGAAGAGGCGGTGGACGTCGAAGCCTTGTTCTTGCGCTTGACGGCGTCCCACGACACAAGCGTGGAGGCGGCACCTTGATGTGGTGGCACAACCCACTGGTCAACAAGGAGTTTCGGCAGCGGATGCGAACCGCCCGTGCGCCGATGGTGATTGTCTTCTACCTGCTGTGCATGGCCGTGTTGACCTTCTTTTTGCTGTACGAAAACGTACAGGGGCAATTCTCTCTGCTTCTTCCTGCCCGCAGTGAACAGGTCTTTCTCATCGTCAGCCTGCTGCAGATGGTGGTGGCGGCGTATCTCACGCCGGCCTTCGCGGCGACGGCGGTCAGCGGTGAGCGCGAGCGGCGGACGTTGGCCGTTCTGTTGACCACGCCGATGTCTCCCTTCGGGATTTTGGCGGGAAAGGTGCTGAGCTCGAGCGCGCTCCTGGCACTTTTGCTCGTGGTCACGTTGCCGCTGTACAGCCTGGTGTTTCTGTTCGGCGGCGCGGTTCCGCAGGAGACGCTCGCTGTATTCGGGTTTCAACTGTTCACGATTGTCGTGATTGCCGCGCTGTCTGTGGCGTGGTCCACGATTGCCCTGCGCTCTGGGTGGAGTACGGTCCTCAGTTACGCCACGGTGGCCACGATGACCCTCGCGACCGGGGGAGCCGGGTACGGACTGCGGTACGTCGCGACCCGCTTTCCCGTGGATGAGTTCCTTCCGCGCTGGGGAAACTGGCTGTTGCAGTTGAATCCGCTCTGGGTGGAGGCACGGCTTGAAAATGCCGTCACCGGCCCAGAGCGGAGTTGGCTCGTGTTCATCGGGGTGTACACCATCCTCTGTGCCGCGCTCCTGATGGTGGCACGGTGGCGGTTGCGGCCCCGCGGATTGGCACTGCTCAACAAGGTCGTGGGGAACGACGAACGGATGTCGTGACACCGCTGAACCATCCCTTTTCTTTTCCGGTTACGCATATTACAATAGAGACTGTTTTGGGATCGAAACATATCCCCAGTAAACTTTCTGCCGGATAGGCTGCACCGGAGAGCGAGGGACGAACATGCGAGCAAGGCAAATGATCCTGGTCAATGTGGTCATCTTCATCGTCATCGTGGCCGCTGCCATCGGAGGCATTTGGTACTTCTACAACCGCCAGAACTACATCACGGAGAACGATGCGCACATCGACGCAAAGATGACCTACGTGGTCGGACTGACCCCAGGCAAACTGGTGAGTTGGAACCTGGCCCAAGGCCAGACCGTCCATGCGGGCGACGTCATCGGGCGAGAGCAGTTGCCGACCGGGCAGACCATCGACGTGACCGCTCCAGCCTCCGGCGAGGTCTTGCAAAACAGCGCCATCACAGGGGAAACGGTTGGCCAGGGAACGATGCTCGGCGCAATTGCGGATGTCCAGAACGAGTACGTGACGGCGTACGTCACCGAGACCGAGGTGCGCCACATCAAGGTCGGGCAAGCGGTCGACATCTACGTGGACGCCTACCCCGGCGATTCCTTCAGCGGGACCGTGATGCGCATCGGCAACGAGTCCGCCGCGTCCAAGACGGTTCTGCCGTCCGGGTCGGCGACGGGCACCTTCACGAAGGAAGTGCAGCGGATTCCGGTCGAGATTTCCATTACCGGCACGGGCGGTAAGTACATCGTCCCGCAGATGAACGCCACGGTTCGAATTCATCGCTGACGCGGGGCTGCTCACTCCGGGTAGCCTGCGCGGACACGGCAACAGGGAGGGCTGACCGTGCTGTTTGGCCTGATTCTGGTCGTCTTGGTGCTGGTGTGTCTCATCGTCTGGTTAAACGTGTTCCTGCTTCGCGGCCGGGGGACGTCTGCGGCGCCAGAGCACCGTCCGGCGAAGTCTCGTGGGAAGGCCGTGCAGCCAGATCTCGACAGTGACCCCGAGCAGCAGCGCTCCCCCCAGCTGGAGCCCATGCGAGCGGCGGCGGGCCCGATCGCACAAGGAGAGCGGACCGCGGAGATTGGAGCTCGCGCTCCGCGTGCGTCGACGGCGGAGGCGTCTGCGACCACACAGGCTGCGGCGCCGATGCATGCTGCCGAGCCGGCGCCGACGGACGCCGTCCCGGATGTCGAGGTGGTCGGCTCGGGAAGCCGTCACAGTGACCCGCCCAAGCTGTTCCAGCGCCATGCGCTGCCCTACGAGCGGTACGCTGCGTCGGTCCCGCTGTTCGACAGCGAAAGCTGGCATGAATGCTTCCTTCGCATGACGGCCGACGACCGTGTCCTCGGTTGGATTGGATTTGAGGATGAAGTCGTCGGTGCGTCTGACAGGCCGTACGACGAGGCGTTCCTCAATGTGCTCCGCGGATATCGCCGGTCGGTTTCGAAATTGCAGCGCGAGGTCGGACTGTCGGACGTCCTGGAGACCTCTGTGGTCGGTGCGGAGGGTCAGATCTGGTTTCTGACAGGGACGCGCGACATCTGGTTTGCACTGTTTGTTGATCGCGATGCAGATGTCCACGAGATTGCCCAGCCATTTCGAGCGGAGCTGCTGCGAATCGCCCAGCCTGCGGGCGGCGCCGAGTAGCGCGACCGCCGCAGTCCGCAGGTTGACGCGTACACGGCTCGCGCACAGCCCCTGGAACCTTCATCGGTTCCAGGGGCTTGTCGCATATCTGGACCGATTGGCGCGTAGAGTGGACAGAGAGCCTCATGAATGGCCGCGACCGGGGGGATGTGCATGCAGACAGCCGTCTGGATGGGGTTTGCGCTGGTGATGATCTTGTTCGGCGCGGAACTGTTCACCAACGCCATCGAGTGGCTCGGTGACAAGTTGCACCTCGGTCAGAGCGCGGTCGGCAGCGTCCTCGCCGCTCTCGGCACGGCGCTGCCGGAAACCGCCGTGCCCATCACGGCCATCTTGTTCGACCGGAGTAACCGGGCGGCAGAGGACGTGGGCATCGGCGGCATCCTCGGTGCCCCCTTTCTGCTCGTCACGCTCGGCTCTCTCGTGATTGCGGTCGCCCTGTTCTTGACTCGCGGTCGTCACCGTGGGTCCGCGCAGCTGCACATCGAACGCCGGTCGTTTGAACGCGACATGAGCGCATTTCTCTGCGCCTACGCCTTCGTTCTGGTGGTGGGCGTCATCCCGAATGCTGCGTTACACGCGCTGGCGCCATGGTTGCTCGTGGCTGCCTACGCCGCGTTCATCACGCGCACCCTCGTCAGCAAGGCGCCCGTCGAGGATACGGACGACCTGCACCCACTTTACCTTCAGTGGAAGGCCGACCGACCGTCCACGGCCGTGGTCGCCCTCCAGCTCGTCGTCTCGCTCGGCGCCATCGTCGGCGGTGCCCACCTGTTGTCGCGCGGCGTGGAAACGGTCGCACTGGCGTGGAACATCCCGCCGTTCGTGCTCTCCGCCATCCTCATCCCCATCGCGACGGAACTACCCGAGACGCTGAACAGCGTGGTGTGGATTCGCCAGGGAAAGGACGGCTTGGCCCTCGGGAACATTACGGGCGCGATGGTGTTCCAGAGTACGGTCGTACCGGCGATTGGCATCTGGCTGACGCCGTGGCGGCTGTACCCAGAGGCCATGCTGGCGGGCGGGCTGACCCTGTGCGCCGGCGCGCTCATCTTCGGCGTGTACCGGCTGCGCGGGGCCTTGCTGCCGGGGATCTTGCTGGCGGCCTCCCTGCTGTACTGGCTGTTGCCGCTGCAGACCCTCGCCACCCGGTATCACTTGGTCTCGCTCCACGGCGTCAGCGCCGGCCTGTTGGCGTTGGCCGCGTTGCTCACCCTTCGAGCCACGCGCGTCGCCCGCGCGGCCTGATCTTCGCACACCACCCCCGCCGACCCTCAATCCAGGGCGGCAAACGCCGCCCGGGCTGCCGCCAAGGTCTGTTCGATGTCCGATTCGGTGTGCGCGGCCGAGACGAACCAAGCTTCGTATTTGGATGGAGCGAGAAACACGCCGCGATGCAGCATTTCCCGGAAAAACCGAGCAAACCGCGACCCGTCGGATGCAGCGGCGTCCTGGTACTGCACGACGGGCCGGTCCGTGAAGAACACCGTCAGCGCCCCGCCGACGCGGTTGATCTGAACCACCTGCCCAGCGCGCTCCGCCGCTTCCCACAACCCGGCTTCCAGTCTCGCGCCGAGGGCGTCCATCCGCTCGTATACGCCGGGCTGGCGCAGGACCTCCAGACACGCGATACCAGCTCGAACGGATGCCGGGTTGCCGGCCATAGTACCAGCCTGGTACACCGGCCCGAGCGGCGCCACGCGCTCCATGACATCGCGTCGGCCACCGTAAGCCCCAATCGGTAGCCCACCTCCGATGATTTTGCCGAGTGCGAACAAGTCTGGGTGGACGCCGTAGCGCTGCGCGGCGGTTCCGTAGTGGAACCGGAACGCCGTGATGACTTCGTCGAAAATCACGAGCGATCCGTTGGCGTGCGCCCGCTCAATCACCTGCTGCAGGTAGTCCGGGTGGTGTGGCGCGACGATGCCGAAGTTCCCGACAATCGGCTCCACCAGGACCGCCGCCACGTCCGGGCCGTGCGCTCGGAGGGCGGCGTCGAGGGCGTTCAGGTCGTTGAACGGGACCGTCACGACGTCCGCCGCCGTGGACGGTGTGACGCCGGCGCTGTCTGGCACCCCGATGGAGGAGGGGCCGGACCCTGCGGCGACGAGCATCGCGTCGGAGTGCCCGTGGTAACACCCCTCGAATTTGATCACCTTGGTCCGCTGGGTGACCCCGCGGGCCACCCGAATGGTGGTCATGACGGCCTCGGTCCCGGAGTTCACGAAGCGGATCCGCTCCAAATCCGGCACCGCCTGGCGCAGCATCTCCGCGAACTCCACTTCCCATGGCGTCGGCGTGCCGTAGAGGATTCCGGCCTCGGTGGCTTCCCGAATCGCTGCCATGACGTGCGGGTGGGCGTGTCCCAACACAAGCGGACCGTACGCGGCCAGGTAGTCGATGTACGCGTTGCCGTCCACGTCGTACATCCGGGCCCCTTCCGCGCGGGACATGACAATCGGCGCACCGCCGCCGACCGCCTTAAACGACCGCGACGGACTGTTCACGCCCCCGAGGATCACCGCCTCCGCTCGGGCGGTCCACAGTTGCGACTGAGTGGTGCAAAGGCGGCCAGACTGTTCCGCATCGCTGATGTCCCGAGGCGGAAACTGCATCGGCTCCACGCTCCTTTTCCGTCGTTTTGAAACGGATTCATGGTACCACATTACGCCTACCGCCGACGTCAAGAGGGCATAGTGCGGCCTGCCACCGGTAAGCCTAAGAGAGGGTGACACAACTACCGGCAAGGAGGCGACCCCAGTCCCATGCGCATGTCAGAAGCGGACCTGCAGCGTCGAAACCTGACCTGGGATGTGCTGGACACCCGCTGGAATCCGCTCGCCTGTCTGTTGCGGGACCCGGACTTGGCACTGGTCTTCGGCGTGGACCGGTCGAGTTGGGCCACGCAGCGCAAACAGGCACGGCGGTTCGCTTGACGGGGCTCCGGTCGGCACGTATACTGACGTGTAACAATCTGTGACTAGATTCGATGCGAAGGACAGTACCGTTCATCCGGCGGTCCAGAGAGGTCTTGCCATGGGCTGGAAGCAGGCCCCGCCGCGTTCGGGAACGACACCTTCAAGAACTTGCGTAAACGGCGATGACCGCATCCTCTGCGCTCGGCACGAGGACCCCATCGCCCAAAGCGCAGGCGTGTTGCGCACGTTACGCGCGGACAAGTGGGGTTGCGAGGCAACCCAATCAGGGTGGCACCGCGGAGCGCTCCTTCGTCCCTGTCGGATTCGGCAGGACGGGGGAGCGCCTTTTGTGTCCGCCATAGTGTTCGGAATATATGTGGACATTGCAGAAAGTGGACATTGCAGAAAGTGGACGTTGCAGAAAGGAGTCCTGCCCATGTTGACACAGCGCCCGCGGGGGACGTCGGACATCCTGCCGGAAGCTGCCTATTGGTGGAGCGAGTTGGAACGCACCGTCCGAGAGGTGTGCCGCCGGTACCACTACCAAGAGATTCGCACGCCGATGTTCGAGCACACGGAGTTGTTCGCTCGCGGTGTCGGGGAGACCACGGACATCGTGGAGAAGGAGATGTACACGTTTTTAGACCGGGCAGAGCGAAGCTTGACGCTGCGCCCCGAAGGAACGGCTGGGGTGGTGCGCGCCTACGTCGAGAACAAGTTGTTCGGACAGGCGGACCCGGTGAAAGTGTTCTACATCGGCCCGATGTTTCGCTACGAGAAGCCGCAGAAAGGAAGGGAACGGCAGTTCCACCAGTACGGCGTGGAGGTGTTCGGCGTGGACAGCCCTCTGGTCGATGCGGAGGTGATTGGGCTGAACTTAGACATCCTGTCCACCCTCGGCATTCAGGACGTCCATGTGGAGTTGAACAGCGTCGGTTGCCCCGTCTGTCGTCCTCTGCACAAGTCGGAGATGATCCGCCGTCTCACGCCCGTCGCGAACGAACTGTGCAGCGATTGCCAGAGCCGCCTGGAACGCAACCCGCTGCGCATCTTCGATTGCAAGAACGAGCACTGTCAAGCGCTCTTGGCGGAGGTTGGAGCGCCGACCATCGTGGAGTCTCTGTGTGACGACTGCAGCGCCCACTTCGCTCGCGTGCGAGCGCGACTGGACGAGCTCGGAATCCCGTACGAGTTGAACCCGCGCTTGGTGCGGGGGCTCGACTATTACACGCGAACCGCCTGGGAGTACGTGGTGCCGGGTTACAGCTCCATCGGGGGCGGCGGCCGGTACAACGGCCTGGTCGAGCAGGTTGGCGGACCGGACGTCCCCGGTATCGGCTTCGCGGCTGGGATGGAGCGCGTCCTGATGGTCTGGGAAGCACAACGGCAGGCAGATGCGCCACCTCGCCTGCTGGACCTGTACGTGGTGGCTGCGGACGCCTGCGGCAGGGATCTGGCACCGCGACTGGTGCAGGCGGCGCGGCGACGCGGACTCGCGGCCGACCTCGACTATCTCGAACGCAGCGTGAAAGCCCAGTTTAAGGCGGCTGATCGCCTGCGGGCTCACTTTGTCGCCATCCTCGGCGCGGCAGAGGCGGCGGATGGGACTGTCACGCTGCGCGACTTGGACAGCGGTGAGCAGCGGGTCCTCGACTGGTCGGCCGCGCTCAGCGAGGTGCAGAGCCGGACGGCGGACGGTCGGCAGGCCGGAACAAGGCCATCGCTTGATGGTGAGGAAACAGGAGGCGACATCCAGTGAGTGAGTTGTTGGAGCGGACCCATTTGGCGGTCGAGACCGCCGGTAGCGCACCTGGGACTGAGGTGGTTTTGGCCGGCTGGGTCAGCCGACGGCGAGACTTGGGGAGCTTGATTTTCATTGACCTTCGGGACCGGAGTGGGATTGTCCAGCTCGTGTTTGACACCGAGCGCGGGACGATACCGTCCGCAATGGAAACGGCGTCCTCTCTGCGCAGCGAATACGTGGTGCAGGTGCGAGGGCACGTCGTGGCGCGTGATGAGAAGTCTGTGAACCCGAAGCTGGTCACCGGCCGCGTCGAGGTCTTGGTACAGGACGTGACCTTGTTGAACGCGGCCAAGACGCCACCCTTTTACATCCAGGACGGGGTGGATGTCGACGAGGCGGTGCGCCTGCGCTACCGCTATCTTGATCTGCGCCGACCGGAAATGCAGCGGATGTTGCGCCTTCGCCACCAGGTCTATCAGAGTCTACGCCGCTACCTCAACGATGCGCAATTTGTGGAGGTGGAGACGCCGGTTCTGACGAAGAGCACACCAGAAGGCGCGCGCGACTACCTGGTGCCGAGTCGGTTGCAGCCCGGGTCGTTCTACGCGCTGCCGCAGTCGCCGCAGCTGTTCAAGCAGTTGCTGATGGTGGCCGGCATGGAACGGTACTACCAGTTCGCCCGCTGCTTCCGCGACGAGGACCTGCGGGCCGACCGGCAACCCGAGTTTACGCAACTCGACATCGAGCAGTCGTTCATTCCCCTGCCCAAGTTTCAGGCCATGATGGAAGAGATGATGGCGCGGTTGTTTGAAGAGGTGCTCGGGGTTCGGGTGGAGACACCGTTTCTACGTCTGACCTACGACGAGGCGATGGACCGCTACGGATCGGACAAACCCGATTTGCGCTATGGCTTGGAGATCTGCGACCTGTCCGAGATGGCGGGTGGGATGGCGGTTCCTCTCTTCCAGGCCGCGTTGGCCGACGGGGGGGTCGTGCGGGCGATTGCGGTCCCTGGTGCGGCGGGGTATTCCCGGAAGCAGACAGACGAACTGGTCCGGTTCGTCCAGGCGTACGGACTCGGGGGACTCGCGACGATTGCACTGCAGCCGCAGGAAGTGAAGTCGTCGATGAAAAAGTTCCTCGATGAAGCGCAGTTGCGGGCACTCGCCGCGGCGGCGGGGGCTGCGGAGGGAGACCTCGTCCTCCTGGCGGCGGGGTCGCTCGCCCAGGTCCGCGCGGGCCTTGGCGCACTGCGCGTGCACCTCGGGCACGTGTTGCAATTGGCAGATCCGAATGTGTTCAAATTCCTCTGGGTCGTCGATTTTCCCCTGCTCAGTTACGATGAGGAGGAAGGCCGCTTCGTGGCGGAGCACCACCCATTCACGATGCCGAAGTGGGAGGACCTCGACAAGTTGGAGACGGACCCCCAAAGCGTGCGCGCCCAGGCGTACGACATGGTGCTGAACGGCTACGAGATTGGCGGCGGGAGCATGCGCATCTTCCAGCGCGCCGTTCAAGAACGCATGTTCCGCACGCTCGGGTTCACGATGGAGGAGGCGTACAGACAGTTCGGGTTCCTGCTCGACGCCTTCGAGTACGGGACGCCGCCGCACGGTGGGATTGCCTTCGGGATTGACCGCATCGTCATGCTGATGGGGGGTGGCCAATCGCTTCGCGACTGCATCGCGTTCCCGAAGACATCCAGCGGCACCGACCTCCTGACTGCGGCGCCGAGCCCCGTGAGTGACGCGCAGCTCGACGTGCTGCACCTGTCGGTTCGCCCAAACCGCCCGAAGGATGTCAAACCGGCGCAGACGGCCGCGTCTCCCGACCCGGCGGATCGCGCGATTGGCTTAGCTTCCACAGATTGAGACCTTGCTCGAATCGGCGGTCGGTGGTACCATCGAATCAACCAAACGGACGGCGTGACCGTCCGGGTCATCGGATCCCCTGCGCTGTTGGTGTAAGCCTTGGTGTTTTGAGCCAACACCAGTTTGAACGGGAGCTCGACGTCGCAGGCCGTGCGCACATGCCACTTCGTGTGGACTTGCAAGCGGCCGCGCAGGGCACCCACCTGCGAGAGCAGGTTCAAAACGGCGGGTTTCACGGCAGGGCGGGGTTGGCCTACATAGGATTCAATGGATGGGATGGAATGTCGGGCTGGGTCGCGCCCCGGGTGGGGAGGCGGAACAGCCCGACTTTCGTCGCGTCAGGCCGTCCATCGCGAGGGCCGTCCCGGTCCGGCTGAGGTCTCGTGACACCGCCCTTGACCGAGTTTTTTACTCGGATTTATACTGGTTCGGTACGAGAACAACGAGATGGGATGAGGAGTGGCTCGGTTGACAAAGCGGATTGATCTGCGCAGTGATACAGTGACCCAGCCGACCCAGGCGATGCGCGAGGCGATGGCGCACGCGGAGGTCGGCGACGACGTGTACGGGGAAGACCCGACCGTCCGACGTCTGGAGGAACGGACGGCCGAGGTCCTTGGCAAAGAGGCGGCGCTTTTCGTCACCAGCGGCACCCAGGGCAATCAGGTGGCCATCGCTGCGCACGTGCACGGCGGCGACGAAGTGATTGCGGAGGCGGAGAGCCACATCTTCTATTACGAGGCTGCGGCGGTCGCCGCCATCGCCGGAGCTCAAATCCGACAAGTGCCCGGCGTGCGCGGGGTGCTGTCGGGCGCCGATGTGCGGGCGGCGATTCGCGAGGAGCCGAACCCGCATCACCCGCACACCGCCCTCATCTCTCTGGAGAATACGCACAACCGCGCAGGTGGCACCGTGTGGCCGCTGCACGCACTGGCGGAGGTGCAGGCGGTGGGACGAGCCGCTGGTGTCCCGGTGCACATGGACGGGGCGCGGTTGTTCAATGCCGCGGTGGCCCTCGGTGTGGCACCGCGCGACATCGCGCAGTACGTCGACACCGTTCAGGTCTGCCTCTCAAAGGGCCTGTGCGCACCGGTTGGGTCCGTCCTGGCCGGTTCGCGGGCGTTCATCGAACGCGCTCGGGTCTGGCGCAAACGCCTCGGTGGCGGTATGCGCCAGGCAGGCGTGATTGCGGCACCCGGTTTGGTGGCGCTGGAGACGATGGTGGACCGGCTCGCGGAGGATCACGCGAATGCTCGGTGGTTCGCGGAGGCCGTCGCCGAGCTGCCGGGGATGGACGTGGACCTGGAGACCGTTCAGACCAACATCGTGATTGTCGACGTCGCGGGTACAGGTCTCACGGCGAACGCGTTTGTGAACCGCTTGGGCGAGGCGGGGGTGCTCTGCAGCGCCTTCGGTCCCACGCGCGTCCGCTTCGTGACGCATCACGACGTCGACCGCGCGGACGTGGAGGCGGCGTTCGCCGCGGTGGCGGGTTTGCTCCAGGGGGCGCATGCCTGAGATGGACCTGTTCGAGCTGGCAAACCAGGCGGCCGCCGAGGAGGCGGCTCCGCTCGCCTACCGCATGCGTCCGCAAACGCTCGACGAGGTGGTCGGCCAGCAGGATGTGGTGGGTCCCGGGACGCTGTTGCGGCGGGCCATCGAAGCGGATCGCCTGTCCTCGGTGATTTTCTTCGGCCCGCCCGGTACGGGTAAGACGACGCTCGCCCACGTGATTGCCCACACCACAAAGGCGCGGTACGCCACGCTGAACGCCGTGTCCTCCGGCGTGTCGGACATCCGCGAGGTGGTGCGGGCCGCCACCGACGAGCGAAACCTGTACGGTCGGCGAACCGTGCTGTTTATCGACGAGATTCACCGCTTCAACAAAGCTCAGCAGGACGCGCTGCTACCGTATGTGGAGAGCGGGCTCATCTGCCTCATCGGCGCGACGACGGAGAACCCGTTCTTCCAGGTGAACGCGGCCCTGGTTTCGCGGTCGCACGTGTTCCGGCTGCAGCCGCTCTCCGCGGAAGACTTGCGGCGGCTGGTCAACCGAGCCCTGCGGGATGAAACGCGCGGCTTAGGCCGGATGCGCCCGCAGGTCTCGGAAGCAGCTGTGGAGGTGCTCGTGCGCGCGGCCGGAGGCGACGCGCGGCGCCTTCTGAACGCGCTGGAGTTGGCCGTCCTCTCGGCGCCGGTTGGCTCGGACGGGCGCGTCCAGGTGACCGAGGCAGACGTCCGCGCGTCCTTGCAGGAGCGCGGACTTGCCTACGACGCGCAGGGCGATGAACACTACGACGTCATCTCCGCGTTCATCAAGTCCGTACGCGGTTCGGACCCGGATGCCGCGGTCCTCTGGCTGGCGAAGATGCTGAAGGCTGGGGAGGACCCCCGCTTCATCGCACGGCGCCTGATGATCTCCGCGGCAGAAGACATCGGCAACGCGAATCCGCTCGGGCTGGTGCTGGCGACGTCTGCGCTGCAGGCGGTATCTCATATCGGCATGCCCGAGGCGCGCATCATCCTGGCGCAGGTCACCACCTACCTCGCGACGTCTCCGAAGTCGAATGCCGCGTATGTGGCCATCAATGAGGCGCTCGCGGATATCGAGGCCGGAATGCCCCTCGGGGTCCCGCCGCACTTGCGGGGGACGGGCTACGCCGGAGCGGAGCAACTCGGCAGCGGTATCGGCTACCTGTATCCGCACGACTATCCGGGGCATTTTGTAGAGCAGGACTACTGGCCGACGGGAGCGCAGCGTCGGCAGTACTATCAACCCGACTGGCCGGGGAGCGAAGGAAGGGAAGACCGGTGAAGATCTCGACGAAGGGCCGCTACGGGCTGATGTTGCTCGTCGACCTCGCTGCGAACGAGTGCGGATCGCCCATCCCGCTCAAGTCGATCGCGGATCGCCAAGGGCTTTCCGAACACTACCTGGAGCAGTTGATTGCCCCGCTGCGGAACGCAGGCTTTGTGAAGAGCGTGCGCGGCGCGTACGGCGGGTACGTGTTGGCGAAGGGGAAGCGAGAGATTACGGCTGCAGACGTCATCCTCACCTTGGAAGGACCCATTGAGGTGGTCGACGCGCAGGTGAGCGACGGCTTGGAGGAGTTATGGGATACCCTGCGCGGCCAGATCTTACAGGTGCTGGAGTCTGTCACGTTGCAGGACTTGCTCGATATGAAGCAGCGCAGCGAGGGCAGCTACATGTACTACATCTGACAGGGTCAGGGGCGTTGACTTCCGAGGAAGGGCTGGTCGGGATGATCTACCTAGATCACGCTGCCACTACGCCGGTGCGGCCGGAGGCGGCCGCCGCTGCAGCGGCGTGCTGGCAGTCGCAGGCGGGCAATCCGTCGAGCATCCACCAGGCTGGGCGCGCGGCGCGCGGCTCTGTGGAGGCGGCGCGGTCCCGTTTGGCAGCGTTTGTCGGGTGCCACGCGCGGGAGCTGGTGTTCACGAGCGGCGGCACGGAATCCGTGCAGGCCGCGCTGGTCGGTTCATGGCTGGCGAGACCCGAGCGGCGCCACGTGGTCACGGCCGCGACCGAACACCACGCCGTCCTGCACACGTGCGACCTGTTGCGCCAGCTGGGTGTGGACGTCACCGTGCTCTCGACGGACCCGACGGGACGCGTGGATGTGGACGCCGTTTGCGGCGCGCTGCGCCCGGATACGCTCCTTGTCTCGGTGATGCGGGTGAACAACGAACTTGGGACCGTGACCGACACGGGGGCCCTCGCGGACGCGGTACACCGTTCGGACCCACACGTCCTCGTCCACAGTGACATGGTACAGGCGCTCGCTGCCGAGCGGTTGAACCTGCGCGAACTCGGTGTGGATTTGGCCAGTTTCTCCGCGCACAAGGTCGGTGGGCCCAGCGGTGTTGGGGCGCTGTACGTGCGGACAGGCACACCCTGGACGTCGGTACTGAAAGGTGGTGCGCAGGAGCGGGGGTTGCGCGCCGGAACGGAGAACGTCGCCGGCATCGCTGGTTTCGGCGCCGCGGTGGGCTGGCTGGCGGATCATTGGCAGGCGCACGAAGCGGCGCTCCGGTCGCGCGGCTTGCGGTTGCGGCGTGGACTCGAGCGGATGGACGGGGTCGTCGTGAACAGTCCGCCGGACGCGGTGCCGGGGATTGTGAACGCGCGTTTTGTGGGAATCCGCTCCGACATCCTGCTGATGCGGCTCGACTTGGAGGGGATCTGCGCGTCGGCGGGATCGGCCTGTACCGCAGGCAGTCTCGAACCGAGTCACGTGCTCACGGCCTGCGGCATGTCCGAGGAGGCGGTGCGCGAGTCCGTCCGCTTCAGCCTCTCCGACAGCACGACGGAGGCGGAGATCGATACGACGTTGGCCGTCTTGACCCGGTTGGTGACCAGCTTGCGCAGGCCTCACCCCGCCTCGTCGGGTCCGGGATTTCCGGCCCGGCCTTGCGTGGATTGACCGTCTGGACGATATCCTGTACTATGGATTTGGTACGTTACCCGTATATTTTAATGTATAAATTTTGCTGAGGTTCGCGCACGCATACGCTCTGTTTAGGTTTGCGCTGGACCGGACAGGCTAATTCTATTGCCGATAAAGGAGACGGACCAGATGCGGTGTCCACATTGCAACTCTCGCGATTACGGAAAGATCGGTGCGAACCAGTTCTACTGCTGGGGATGTTTCATGGAGTTCAGCGTCACTGGCGAGGAGTTCCGCGTGTTCGAGGTGGCGGAAGACGGCTCTCTGGTCGCGCTCGACGCGGCCGAGTCGATGGAGTACGGAACCGGCACGGCGTAAGCGCCGGCGATTGCAGGGGGTCCGGCTGACGCCTCGACAGCGGCGCCGACTCGCGGCGCAGGAGGGTCAGAGGACGGGGCCGAGCGACGGCCACCCGTACATCCCGATGCCGGCCCCCGCGAGCCCGAATACCGCGGTTGCTGCGACGTACAGCCCCCCGCTCCAGACCCCTTTGCTCTGCACCAACTGCCAGGTTTCATAGGCGAACGTGGAGAATGTGGTATATCCGCCGCACATCCCCACCCCGAAGAACAGCGTCAGGCTGGCCGCGAGGTGCGGGACCCATCGACCAAGGTACATGCTGATGCACCCGAACGCCATCGCGCCACTCACGTTGATGAGGAGCGTTGCGAGCGGCCAGTCTTCAATGTAGCGCGTGAGCGCTCGGCCCAACAGGTAGCGCAGGATGGCGCCCAAGCCTCCGCCCACCCCCACCAACAGCACGCTCATCCCGACCGCCCTCGCCGCTTGGCCACCTTCATCCCGAGGTACGCGCACGCCAACCCCCCACCGAGACTCGCGCCGAAGTAGAGCCAGGCGTACGGGCGGAGCCCGGATGCGAGAAGTTTCCACCATTCCACTGCGAAGGTGGAGAACGTCGTGAAGGCGCCGACCAGTCCTGTTCCGATGGCGGTGCGAAGGTCGGCGGGAATTCGCCACCGGTCGGTGGTGGCCGTATAGAACCAACCGAGAAACGCGCATCCGGATAGATTGATGAGCAGGGTCGAGATGGGGAAGCCGCGCTGCAGACCCACCCACTCCGAGATGGCAAAGCGCAAGTTCGCGCCGACGAAACCGGCGAAGCCAATCAGCCAGACCCGCAAGACGGCTTCGCCTCCCCTCTGAAATCCTGTGTGAGGAACCGCCGACATCCGTGTGAGGAACCGGACAAGTTCACTGCCATCTCTATGCGCGAAACTTCCTCGCTATGCGCCGCCCCGGTCGGTCGGGCGAAGGCGCGATTTTACGGCATGGACGTGCATATACTGTGGAACGATGGAGGGGAGAGGCATCCACTGCGGGGGGAGTGGCGATGGACAAGACCACACGGTACCTCAAGACCGCACTCGCAGTGCTGGTCACACTCGCCTGTCTGTACACGGTCGGACTCTTACGGGGATTTTTGCAGGACGTCTGGCACGTCGTCTACGTCGTCCTCCTGCCGTTCCTCATCTCCGTGGTCATCTGTTACATCCTGCAGCCGGTCGTCGAGTTGTTGGTGCGCCGCCGCGTCCCGCGCGGGATGGCGATCCTGCTCATCTACATCGTGTTCATCTTGGCGCTGGTGGTCGCGGTCTTGCAGGCGATCCCGGCCGTCACACGCCAGTTCACCCAGCTTGCAGACCATGTCCCGACGTTGCTGCAACAGGCCAACGGCTGGCTTGACGGTTTGTCTCGACACACGAAATACCTGCCAGACGCGGCACGGCAGGGCATCGAGACGTCATTGGCACGCCTCGAGCAGAGCGTGGCAGGGTTCATCGCCGGCATGTTCTCGATGCTGTCGAACACCCTCAACGCCCTTTTCGTGGCCTTCGTGATTCCGTTCATCGTGTTTTACATGTTGAAGGATGCCGACGCCATCGGCCGCGGCGTACTCCGGCTCACGCCGCATCGCTTTCGCCGGCACATGAAGGTGATCCTCATCAGCATCGACACCACGCTCGGCAGTTACGTGCGGGGGCAGTTGCTGGTGATGTTGGTGGTCTTCGTGTTGACCTATGCCGGGTTTTTGATTGTGCGCCTTCCGTACGCGCTGCTGTTGGCGCTGTTCCTCGGCTTGGTCGACATCATTCCCTACATCGGGCCCATCCTCGGAGCCGCTCCGGCCATCATCCTCGGGTTGTCCATCAGCCCCCAAATGGCGCTGAAGGTCCTGCTGGTGAACCTGATTGTCCAGCAGTTGGAGGGCAACCTCATCTCGCCCCAGATCATGGGGCGCAGCTTGCACCTTCACCCGATGGCCGTGGTGGCGGCACTCCTCATCGGCGGCGAACTGGGCGGTATCGTCGGGCTGCTCTGCGCGGTGCCGTTGCTTGCCCTGGGGAAGGTGACCTACACCAACCTGAAAAAGATGCGGCATTCCGAACCGTAGATGCGGGTGGACAATCGATGGGGTTCTCCTGATAGAATGGACGGAGAGCGGTCGTGTAGATCGGCTGCAACCGGTGGTGGCAGGAGGGGATTCGCGTGAAATTGCCGCGTTGGACCGCGTGGGTGGCGCTCTTCGACTGCCTGCTCTTTCTGGCCGGGGATGTGGGGCGGGTCTACGCGCCTCCGGCCTGGATGAGCGGGGTCCGCGTTGGCTACTGGCTGTCGGTGTGGCTCGGCGTCGTCCTCGCGGTCGCCGGGTTCCTCGCCTTGACGCGCGGCGGCGCCAGTCAACTGAAGCGTTCCGTGACGTGCGTGTTGTTCGCGATGATGCCTGCCTGCGTCGGGTTGGTCACCGTGCTGGCGCGCATCGGCACCCCCGTCGGCGGCGTGCACGTCTGATTGACAAGTTGCGCCGCGTTCATTACAATGTGCCAAGATATTTCAATGCGATGCGGGAAACGAGTAGGTGCGGTCCCTGGCTGCAGAGAGGATGCCCGAGGCTGGAAGGCGTCTGTCAGGCCGTACCGAAGCCAGTCCCAAGTGCGTGAACAACGCCGGTTCCGCCCGTTATCGCGGCAACGAAGTGACGAGCCCGCACATCGGTGCTCGTAACCAGGGTGGTACCGCGAGAAAGGCTCTCGTCCCTGTGGTGGGATGGGGGCTTTTTTGTCGTTTCCGCAGCATCCGGCGGTGATTTGGAGGAGGAGACAGACCTGTGAAACCGTGGAGTGCAGAACAAATTCGCAACGCCTTCAAGGACTTCTTCGTGCAAAAAGGACACCTGGCGCTCCCGAGCGCCAGCCTGGTGCCGCACGACGACCCGACGCTGCTCTGGATCAACGCGGGCATGGCCCCGCTCAAGCCGTACTTCGACGGGCGGGAGATTCCCGAGTGTCCGCGTATCGTGACTGCACAGAAGTGCATCCGAACCAACGACATCGAGAACGTCGGTCACACCGCGCGCCACCACACGATGTTTGAGATGCTCGGCAACTTCTCGTTTGGTGACTACTTCAAGCGGGAAGCCATCCCGTGGGCGTGGGAATTCTTGACGCAGGTCCTGGAACTGCCGGGAGACAGGCTGTCCGTGACGGTGCATCACTCCGACGACGAGGCGTTTCAGATTTGGCATGAGGTTGTCGGTATCCCAAAGGAGCGGATCGTACTCGGCGACGAGGACAACTTCTGGGAGATTGGCGAAGGACCGTGCGGTCCGTGTTCCGAGATCTTTTATGATCGCGGTGAAGCGTTCGGCTGCGGGCAGCCCACCTGTGGACCCGGATGCGACTGCGACCGCTTCCTCGAAGTGTGGAACCTGGTGTTCACCCAGTACAACAAAGAAGCGAACGGGGAATATACGCCGCTGCCGAAAAAGAACATCGACACCGGGATGGGCTTGGAGCGCATCTCGAGCATTCTGCAGGACGTCCCGACCAATTTTGAAACCGACCTGTTCCGCACCATCATCGCGGCGGCGGCCGACATCGCAGGCGTACGCTTTGGCGAACAAGAGGCGGTGGACGTCTCCCTCAAAATCATCGCGGATCACGTGCGGACGGTGGCCTTCGCGATTGGCGATGGCGTTCTGCCCGGCAATGAGGGTCGCAGTTACATCATCCGCCGCCTGTTGCGCCGCGCCGTGCGAAGCGGCCGTAAACTCGGGGTCGAGAAACCATTCCTGTATCGGCTGACCGCGGTGGTCGCAGACATCATGGGCAACGACTACCCGGAAGTGCGGGACAAGCAGGCGTTTATTGAGCGGGTCATCCGTACCGAGGAAGAGCGCTTCCTCGAAACGCTGGCGGAGGGCGAGCAACTGCTGCAATCCGCGCTGCAGGACGTCAAGGCCAGCGGGGGCCAGGTCCTCTCGGGCGCCGACGCGTTTCGGCTGTACGACACCTTCGGCTTTCCGCTCGACTTGACCGAAGAGGTCGCGCGGGAGCAGGGGGTGTCGGTTGATCGCGCAGGGTTTGAGGCGGAGTTGGCTTTGCAGCGGGAACGGGCGCGGGCAGCGCGGCTCACAACGGAGGGGATGAATGCGGATCGGACCGCGCTCGAAACCACGACGGTCCCGAGTCGGTTCGTCGGATACGAACAGCTCCGCACGGAGAGCGTGATCGCCGCACTGTTCCAGGAGGGTCAACCCGCGCCGGCGGCCGGCGCCGGGCAGACGGCTCAAGTGATTCTCGATGTGACTCCGTTCTACGCGGAGAGCGGCGGCCAGGTGGCGGACCAAGGCGTTTTGCGGTTCGCGGGTGGACGAGCCGACGTGGTGGATGTCCACAAGGCGCCGCACGGGCAACACCTGCACACGGTCCGGGTGACGGAGGGCACCCTGCAGATGGGTGCGCGCGTGGAGGCCGAGGTGCGCACCGACTGGCGTCGCGATATCGTGAAGAACCACACGGCGACCCACCTCCTGCACAAAGCGCTGCGCGAAGTGCTGGGCGAGCACGTCGCGCAGGCCGGGTCGCTCGTGGAAGACCGGCGGCTGCGCTTTGACTTCTCGCATTTCGGGGCCCTCACGGCGGAGGAACTCGAGCAGGTGGAAGCGAAGGTGAACCACGCCATCTGGATGGACTATCCTGTCGTCATTGAGGAGATGGACCTCGAGGCAGCACAGGCGATGGGGGCGATGGCCCTGTTCGGCGAGAAGTATGGCAAGCGCGTGCGCGTGGTCCAAGCGGGCGACTACAGCATCGAGTTGTGCGGCGGCTGCCATGTCGAGCGCACCGGTGTGATTGGCCTGTTCCGTATCGTGTCGGAGGCGGGCATCGGTTCCGGTGTGCGCCGAATTGAGGCGGTCACCGGCCGCTACGCCTACCAAGCGGTGGTGGAGCAGGACCACCGCGTTCAGCAGGCCGCGGCGCTGTTGAAGACCCAGCCGGCAGATCTCGTCCTGCGCATCGAACGCCTCCAGCACGAACTGCAGGAGACGGAGCGGCGTTTGGAGTCGGCGCTCGGCAAACTGCGCCAAGGCCAGGCTGCGGACCTGCTGGGCCAGGTGACCTCGGTGCAAGGCATTCCCGTGCTCGCGGCCGTGGTACCTGACACGAGCATGGAGGGACTGCGGCAGATGGTGGATCAGCTGCGGGACCGGCTGACGTCCCACGTCGTCGTGTTGGGCAGTCCGCACGACGGGAAGGCCCAGTTCGTTGCGGCTGTGTCTCAGGACCTGCAACGCCGCGGGCTGCACGCCGGAAACATCGTCAAAGAGGTCGCGAAGTTGGCGTCGGGCGGCGGGGGTGGACGTCCGGACCTCGCGCAAGCGGGCGGGCGGGACCCCGGTCGCGTGGACGCGGCCATCGGCCAGGTACCTGCGATTGTGCGGCAGTTCGCAGGAGATCCGTCGATTTAAGAGAATGAATGTCCACGTGGCGGACGAAGGGATTACGTGCCTCCCCCCGATACGCCGCGTGGCAACGAGAGAAGCGAGGTGGCCGCGATGGGATTTGACGAGACGATGCGGTACCAAGCCCGGTCCGAGAACGAATCGGCGCGGAAGGCCTTTCAACTGGCCTACCGGGCGTTGGCGGAAAAAGGGTACAACCCGGTGTATCAGATTGCGGGCTACTTGATTTCGGGAGATCCGGCCTACATCACCAACCACCTGGATGCGCGCAACACCATCCGCCGGATTGAGCGGGACGAATTGATTGAGGAACTGGTGCGGGCGTACGCGGAGCGCAATGGCGAGAATCCTCGGGGTTGACTACGGGACGGTGCGCATCGGGATTGCGCTCTCTGACCCCACCGGGTTGATTGCGAGCAGTTTGACGGTGATAAAGCGGCGCGGCGACGAACAGGCGGTGCAGGAGGTCGCGTCGTTGGCGCAGGTGCACGAAGCAGCGGAAGTGGTCGTGGGACTGCCGCTGCACATGGACGGCCGGGAAGGAGAGAAGGCGCAGGCCTGCCGGCAGTTTGCCGCGAGGTTGCAGGACGTGGTCGATTGTCCGGTCACGCTGTACGATGAGCGGTTGACCACGGTCGCGGCCCAGCGCATGCTGGTCGCAGCGGACGTGTCGCGCGCTCGGCGTCGACAGGTTGTGGATGCCGTGGCTGCGCAGGTCTTACTGCAGTCCTTTCTCGACCACCGCAACCGTCGTCCGGGCAGCGGCGACAACGGAGGTGAACCGCGTGCATGACCTCGAGGACAAAACTTCCCGGAGCAAGCGGCGGTGGGTCTGGTGGGTCGCCGCGGTGGGCGCAGCGGTGGTTTTGGCGGTCGCCGTGTGCGGTGTGTGGCTGTACAGCGCGTATCAGCCGCCCACGGCGGCGGGCCGGGGGCAGACGCGCATCGTGGTGCGCTCCGGGGAGTCCGTCGCCCAGTTGGCGGGGGACCTGGAGCGCAGTGGGCTGATTCGCAGCGCCTTCGTGTTCCAACTGTACGTTCGCTGGAAGGGCGTGGGGAGTCGCCTTCAGGCGGGAACGTACGCTATCTCCCCCGGTAGTCGGGTATCGGAAATCGTTTCGCAGATGACCCACGGCGATGTCGTTCCAGAGACGGTCACTGTGACCGTGCCGGAGGGCTTCACCGTGATCGAGATTGCAGACCGTCTGCAGGCAGCCGGTGTGTGTTCGAAGTCCGCGTTCCTGGAACAGGTCCAGACCGGGCACTTCGACGAGCCGTTCGTCCACACGCTTCCGTCGAATCCGGACATCAAGTACCGCTTCGAGGGTTACCTGTTCCCGGATACGTACGACTTCGTCCGCCAGGAATCGGCGCACGAAGTGGTTGACACCATGCTGCAGGACTTTCAGCGCCACATCGACGCCGCAGGCATCCCCGAGGCGCTGCAGAAGCAGGGAGAGAGCCTGCCGGAACTCATCACCATCGCCTCGATGGTGGAGCGGGAAGCGAAGATCCAATCCGACCGTCCGCTGATTGCGAGCGTCATCTACAACCGGCTGCACCTCGGCATGAAGTTACAGATTGACGCGACCATCCAGTACATTCTCGGACACGTCGACATCGTGACCGATAAGGATTTGCAGGTGCAGGACCCGTACAACACCTACCTGCACGCGGGATTGCCGCCGGGGCCCATCGGCAGTCCGGGGATGGCGTCTATCCTGGCAGCCCTGCACCCGGCGAAGACGGACTACCTCTACTACGTCGCAAAGTACGACGGCAGCGGCGGCAGCTACTTCTCTGCGACGGAGGCGCAACACCTGCTCGACATCCAGAAGAGCCAGGCCAACTTGCGCGCACACGGCGGGCAGTGAGGGGGTTGCCATGGGCAGCGAATCCACGGGCAGGCCCACAGGGCCCGGTGGAGGTATGAACCCCGGTCGATTCGGCGACGCTGATCTCAGCGAATATGGGATGGGCGACCGCGACGGGGGAGAGTCATGAGGCGGCGAATCACTTGGCTTTGGACGTGTATCGCGACGGCGTTCGCCGCCCTCTTGGGGCGGCTGTTCGTGTTGGCGTTCCTGCCAGACGGGTTTCACGCGGGCGCCATCCGCTGGCAGGACCACCTGCGGACCCGAGCACTGCTGGAGCACCTGCGCGGTGTCGTCACAGACGATGCGCGCGGGCGTATTCGGTTTGACAACGGGCTTCCGGTGACCGGCCGCCGCGTGCGGCGGTCGATGGAAGCAGGCCGTGCGAACATCTCGTTCGTCGTTCATACCGAGCGGGCGGCCGGGCCCGCCGCCGCAGGGAGCGCACGCCGTGTGGCAGGAACGGTCGGATTGCCCGATACCTGGCCGGACCCGGCCCGAGTGGTCGAGGAGCAAGGTCGAAGTGGCCTCGAGGCGCGGTTCGACCGCGTGTTGCGCGGAGACCGGCCCGGGTTCGTCGGCGTCACCGTGCTCGCCTCGGAGCAGGCCCCGCCGATTGCCGGGGCACAGACGGTTCGCGTGCAGCCGGCGCCCGGCGCGGACGTGCGGACGACGCTCCGTCCGGCGTGGCAACGGGCTGCAGACGACGCGCTGCGGGACGCCGGCATCCGCGAAGGCGCCGCCGTCGTCCTTGACGTAGCGAACAATCACCTGTTGGCGATGGCGGACGTATCCCCAGACCCCGCGGCCCTTCCGGCTGTGACGGCCGAAACGCCAGGGTCTGTGATGAAACTGGTGACCGCAGCGGCCGGCTTGGAGTCGTTTCAGTTTGCGCCCTGGTCGCGGTTCGTGTGCAAGGGGCGTTCCCTGCTCGAGGGGGTGAACATGCGTTGCTGGCGCGTTCACGGACCGGAGACGCTGACCGAGGCGCTTGCGACCTCGTGCGACGTGGCACTGGCGGAGGTCGGGGCTCGACTGGGTCGGGCCGGGCTCAGCACCGCCTGGCGGCAACTGCACCTTGACAGCTCCCAGTTACAGCGGACGGATGGGAAACCAGTGCTCGCCGAGGCGCAGGCGGGGCAGTTGTTCCGGCGATCCGGTCGCGACAACGGTCTCCTCGCCAACACCGCCATTGGTCAGGAGGATGTCCGCATCACGCCCCTGCAGGCGGCGAATCTGGCGCGAACCATCGCCACCCTTGGCCAGTATTCCGATGTCCAACTGGTGCAGGATGTCGAGCGCAGGGGCCGGGTGATTCGGTGGTTTGGCCCGACCGGATCTGCGCGAGCCCTGTCGCCACTGACGGCCCAGGCGCTCGGAGACGCGATGCGCCGCGCGGTCACGTCCCCCGACGGGACAGCACACGACCTCGCCGGCGCGGACGTTTCGGTCGCAGCGAAGACCGGTACCGCCCAGCTGCCGGACGGGCGCGACAACGGGTGGCTGATTGGGTACGCGCCGTTTGACCATCCGCAGGTTGCGTTTTGTGTGTTCGTAGCGGACGTTGACGCACAGTCCGCGCACGACCAGGTGCATCGCGCGGTTCAGTCGCTTTTGCGAGCGTACAGGCAGTTTCCTCCTCCGTCGGTCATACGATAGGAACAGCGGGTCAGACGGAGGTGGACGCATGCCTGGTTTACTCGCGTTGCTCGCCCTCGTCCTCAAGGACGTATCCGTCTTTGTCTCGTACGTCAAGCATGGCGCGTTTCCTGCGCCGCTGTCGGCGGAGGAGGAGGCCGCCTGTGTCCTGCGTATGCAGGCTGGCGACGTGGAAGCGCGCAACCAGTTGATTGAGCACAACCTCCGCCTGGTGGCGCATCTGGTGAAGCGGTTTGAGGGAGTGGAGGAGAACGACGACCTCATCTCCATCGGCACCATTGGCCTCATCAAGGCGGTGGAACGGTACCGGCCGGAGCACGGCGTCAAGCTCGCGACCTTTGCGGCCCGCTGTATCAACAACGAGATTTTGATGTACATCCGTAGCAACAAGAAGCGTCAGCGGGAGACGTCGTTGTACGACCCCATCGGGACCGACAAGGACGGCAATGAGATGACGCTACTGGACCTGTTGGGGACAGACCCGGAAGAGATTGAGCAGGTGGTCGACTTGAGTTGGGAGCGACAAAAGCTGTACGAGCACCTGCCGAGGCTGCCGAGCCGCGAACGAGAGGTCCTGTGCAGACGATTTGGCATCCCCGACGGTGAGGAGCGGACGCAGCGAGAAATTGCTGCGGAACTCGGCATCTCCCGGTCGTACGTGTCGCGCATTGAACGAAAGGCGCTGACCCAGCTGTATCAGCAGATGCGGTCTGGACGTGGAACGTGAGACAGGCGCGCGCCGCGTGCGAGGCATCGCCCGCGTCGGAAGCTGGAACCGCGCGCTTCGATGTGCTACAGTAAATGCCAAATCCGTGCCGAACGGGGACGGGTCCACCTGTGCGTGTGCGAACGTCCGAAGCGGCCGCGGGGACCTGGCAACGGCCAGGCCGACTGCGGCCGCTCGGTGCTTGCGATGGGAGGGGGAGGCGCACGAGCTGGCTGGACGGTTTGATTCCAGATGAATACCTGCCGGACGTCGACGCCATTGACTTGGACAAGCTGTGGCGCGATGGCCGGCGCCTGATCTTAACGGACCTCGACAATACCCTGGTACCCTGGAACGACCCGGAGGTACCGGTGCACCTGCAGCGGTGGATTGGCCGCGCCAGGGAGCGGGGGTTCGATATCTGCATCGTATCCAACAACCACGGCCCGCGCGTCGCGGCGTTTGCCGAGCAGACCGGACTCCCGTTCATCGCCGGTGCACGCAAGCCTTCGCCGCACGGCTTCCTCGCCGCCCTTCGCCGATTCGACTGTACAGCCCGCGAAGGCGTGATGGTCGGCGACCAGATCTTCACCGACATCCGCGGCGGCAAGCGCGCAGGGCTGTATACGATTCTCGTCGTGCCGATTCATCCGCGCGAGTTCTGGGGAACGAAGGTCGTCCGGCAAGTGGAGCGCGTCGCCCTGCGGACGCTGGCCCGCCGCGGCCTGCTCATACCGCCGCCGCGGCGAACGCCGGACCCGGCGAAGTCGCGAGGGGACGGACTGGATGGCTGCGGGTCACCAGCCGGGGAAGCCCATTCGCAGCGGGAGAGGAGTCACGAGGTATGACCGACATCTGTGTGGGCTGTGGCGCGAGACTGCAGAGTGAAGACGAGCAGGCGCCGGGTTTTCTGCCGGAGAGCGCCCGCAACCGAGAGGCGCCGCTCTGCCGGCGCTGCTTTCGCATCCGCCACTATGGAGAGGTATCCAAGGTGGGCCTGCGGCCCGAGCAGTATGCGAAGGCGGTCGCGCAGATTTTAGAGCGACCGGGCCTGGTGTTGTACGTGTTGGACGTGTTTGACTTGGAAGGTTCATGGGTGCCGGGCCTGACGGAGTACATCGGGAACAGCCCGGTCGTCGCCGTCGTCAACAAGGTCGACCTGCTGCCGCAGGACATCTCCGCACAGGCGCTGCGCGGATGGGTGGTGGAGCGGCTGGCGATACAGGGCATCCGGCCGGTGGATGTGTGTTTCGTGAGCGCCCACCGCCGCACGGGTCTCGACAGGCTCTGGAGCCTCCTCGGCCAGCGCCGCGAGCCGCGCGTGTATGCCGTCGGCATGGCGAATGTCGGGAAGTCCAGTTTGCTCAACCGCCTGGTCGAGCTCGACGCGGCTGCAACGGCGCGTTCCGGGAAGGGCGCGGTTCCCTTCACTGCGTCTCGCATCCCGGGTACGACGCTCGGGCTGAGCGAGATCCGCCTCTCAGTGACGCCGAATCAGACCGTGACCTTGTTGGATACGCCGGGCCTGGTGTTGAACCAGCGTTTGACAGATGTGCTCTGTGCAGACTGCCTGGCCGCCGCGGTGCCGAGCGCTCCCTTGCGCCCGCGGGTGTTTCAGCTCACACCGCCGCAGACGCTGCTGTTGGGTGGCCTCGCGCGCCTCGACCTGGACGACGGCCCGCCGCAGACAGCGGTCTGTTACGTCAGCAACGACCTCGTCGTACACCGGACCAAGCGGGACAACGCGGACGCGTTCGTCGTATCGCACGCGGACGACATCCTCCGCGTACCGTGTGCGACGTGCCGTGCCGTTCTCGGGGAGTTGGCGGCGTATCCCGTGCAGATCGATCCGGTTCGCCACAGCGCCCCAACCTTCAATCCAGCGGCCGGCATACGGGCGGGCGCCGCTGGCTGCGATATCGTCCTGCCGGGCCTGGGCTGGTTGGCCTTGTCAGGCCCGGAGCTCAGGGGTCGGCTGCAGGTGCCAGCCATGGCGGCGGTCACGGCGCGCCCGCGGCTGATTGGGGACTTGAACCGCCCGCAAGGGACCGTGGGCGGATGGACGGTCCGGCGCGGCCAATCCGCGGACGGACGGGATGGGGCCGCTGGTGCGCGAGGCGGGCCCACCGGCCGACGCAGCCCGCGCCGGGGGACCAGGGCATAGAGCGCCCCGAGCCAGCGGGCGTTCGCCTCTCATCCGGTCATACTTTCCTCCATCTGCAAATACACCTAGAACATCGCATCCAGTGAGTGAACGCGCGGCTGCCGGCGAGATGCCGCGGGCGCGGGGCGACTCGGTGGAGCCAGTATGTGGCAGGTGGTGGAGTCTGAATGGCTGAAGTGACCCGTCAACATGTCGTCGTTCCCGTGTTGCCTCCGAACGAAGACCGAGCCCTGTCGGTCGACGCGCTGTTCGGTCGGTTGCAGACGGTGGTGGCCGTGACACGACGCAATCACCCGGAGTTGACAGACTACCGGTTGCACGACGTGGCGCTGCGGATGGAGGATGGCGAACTGCGCGCCGTGCTCGACTTCCGCAAGTAGCACCCCGTCGGCTCGCCGACTGGACAGTTTCGGCCGCCCGCATGCGCCGTGCGCGTGGAGGCGGCTGTTTGTTTGCCTTCGCACCCGGAAAGACATGCCGTATAATCGGGTCAGAGCTGAAGGCAGGTTCCCTGTTGCAACCGCACTTGACGTTAGGAGGCGAACGCATGACCACCCGACTGTTCGGCCTGCTCGGCTACCCGGTGGCACACAGCGTGTCGCCACAGATGATGAACCGCGCATTTGCGGCGGTGGGGTTGGACGCGGTGTACCTCCCCTTCGCGGTGGATGCCCGCGACTTGCGACGCGCGTTGGACGGCCTGGCCGCCATCGGCGTCAGCGGTATGAACGTGACCATTCCACACAAGACGGCGGTGTTCGATTGGGTCGCGGACGTGACGCCCGAAGCGAAACGGGCCGGGGCGGTCAACACGCTCGTGCCGGATGGGACAGGCGGGTATATCGGGCACAATACGGATGTGGACGGGTGGTGGCAGAGCGTGCGCCCCTGCCTCGCAACCCGCCACCTGCAACGAGTCCTGGTGTTTGGTGCGGGCGGCGCCGCCCGCGGCGTGCTGGTCGGGCTGTCCCTCCACTGTGCGAACGTTGCCGTCGCCGTCACGGCGCGCCGCGCCGATGTGGCCCAAGCTCTCGCCGCCGCCTTTGCGGACGTGCTGTCCGTGGAGGTCGTTCCGTGGGACGCCCGCCACCAGGCCGCAGCGGAGGCGGACTGGCTGATTCAAACCACATCGGTCGGCATGTGGCCCGCTGGAGATGCTTCGGTGCTGGAGGACGACAGTTGTCTCTCGCCGCGTCAACTGGTCCAGGACGTCGTCTATCGGCCCCTTCGCACGCGTCTACTCGCGGCGGCCGAACGCTGCGGCGCGACGGTGGTCGACGGGCTCGGGATGTTGGTTGGGCAAGGAGCCCGCGCGTTCGAGTTGTGGACGGGCGTGCCCGCTCCAGTCGCCGCCATGCGGGAAGCGGCGTTGCAGGCGCTCGGCTCACACGCGGCCCCTGCCTGACCCAGCCCCCATCGGATGCCGGCACGGCGGCCCGAGGGTCCGGCGGTGTGGTATACTCTCACTGTTCCAACGGGCGTTCGCCTGGCGGGGATGGAAGGATGGATGCACTCGTGTTGACGGGTAGTCAACGCCGCGCGCTTCGCGCGCTGGCTCATCACGTACAGCCCACGATGCAGATAGGCAAGGCGGGTGTCACGGGCGGCGTGTTACAGCAGTTGGAATTGGAGTTGGAGTCGCACGAACTGGTGAAGCTGTCCGTGTTGGAAACCAGCCCTATACCGCGGGACGAAGTCGCCGAACGGTTGACAGAGGAAACGGGAGCGGAATGGGTGCAATCCATCGGTCGGACCGTCGTGCTGTATCGCCGCTCAGAGGAGCGCCCGCGCATAGAACTTCCGCAATGAAGCGGGTTGTCCTGTTTGGCGGAACGTTTGACCCGCCCCACATCGCCCACCTGTCGCTGGCCCAGTTTGCGCTGGAGCGCGCGGACTGCGACGAGGTTTGGCTGATTCCAGCGGCGGACCCGCCACACAAGACGGGCCGGCGCCTGACGCCGTACACCGTGCGGCGGGCGATGGTGCAGACCTTGATTCAGGGGTACCCTGGCCTTTGCGTGTGTGACGTCGAAGCGCAGCGCCAGGCGCCGTCGTTCACCCTGGACACCGTGCGCATCCTGTGTGACCGCCACCCGGAGGTGGCCTTTCAGTGGCTGATTGGCGCAGACAGTCTGCACGACCTGCCGACTTGGCACGGCAGTGTAGACCTGGCCGCGCTGGTGCCTTTTCTGGTAGCGGCCCGGTCCGGGTATCCGTTCGCGGACACGCTGGCCGCCGCCCGCGCGCAGTTGCCTCAACTTCGGGCGGAACGGTTGGAGTGTCCACAGCTAGACATCTCATCCTCACAGATTCGCCAGCGCTTGCAACGCGGCCTGCCCGCGTGCGGGTGGGTCCCGGAGGGCGTGCTTCAGTTGTGGCAGGCGTTTCATGGCGCGGCGAGTTCGCAGGAAAATGGGAGAGAAGACGGGTGACGGAACAAGAGTTGCAAGAGCGGGTCGCGGCGGCCCTCAGCTCCGAGCGGTTTCGCCACGTGGAGGGCGTTGTCGCGACGGCCGCGGAGTTGGCCGCCCGTCACGGCGCGAGTGTGCAGTGGGCGCGGCTAGGTGCGTGGATTCACGACATCGCCCGCGAGTGGACACCGGAGCAGGTGCAACAGGCGGCGGAGCAGATGGAGATCCCAAGCGGGTTTGCCGTGATTCCCGTTTTGTTGCACGGACCGATTGCCGCGTCGCTGTTTCGCCGGTGGTTTGGTCCCGACCACGTGGATGTCGAAAACGCCATTCGTTACCATACCACCGGCCGGGTTGGGATGTCGAAGATGGAGATGATTCTCTGTCTCGCCGACGCGATTGAACCGAACCGGGACTATCCAGGTGTCGACGAGATTCGGAAGTGGGCGCACCAGGACCTGGTTCGCGCCCTGGCCGAATCGCTGGACAGCACCATGCGCTACCTGTTGGATCGGCACCAACCCATTTTTCCGCTCACGGTCATGGCGCGCAACGACTTGTGGGAGCGGGTTCAAAGCGGATCGAGCCGTTAACGGCGGTACTGCCGAACCGGGGGCTCGGCAAACGTCTGGAATCTGAAGTGGAGGGTGCAAATGAGCCGAACGATACAGTCACTGGCCCTGTCAGCAGCCGCAGCCGCAGCGGACAAAAAGGCGAAGGACATCGTCGTACTGGACATCCACGAGCTTACGCCGATGGCCGACTTTTTCGTGTTGGCCTCGGCCAACTCGGGGACGCAGGTGGAAGCGGTCGCCCGCGCCGTCGAGGACAAGCTGGACGAACTCGGGTGTCGCTGCCGAGCCCGCGAGGGTCTCGGCGAATCGCGGTGGGTTTTGCTCGATTTCGGCGACGTGGTGGTCCATATCTTTCGCCCTGAAGACCGCGACTTCTATAACCTGGAGCGGCTCTGGGGAGACGCCGTCCGCGTCCCGTTCGAGGCACCCGAGCTGTGATGGACGCGGCGTACGAGCGGTTCGCCCGCGTGTACGACCAGTTCATGCACGATGCGCCCTATGGCGCCTGGCAAGCGTGGTTCGTCCGTCAGCCGGAACGGTTCCGGTGGCGCGTGGCGGATGTCGGCTGCGGGACGGGGCGGTTGACCGTGTCGTTGGCGCGCGATGCCGCCCAGGTGTTCGGCGTGGACGTGTCGGAGTCGATGCTGGCAGAGGCGGCGGCGCGAGCGCACGCGGCACACGTTCAGGTCGCATGGCTGTGCCAAGACATGCGATGGCTGCGGCTGCCCGCTGCGGTCGACGTCCTGCTCGCGACGTGTGACAGTGTCAACTACCTGTTGACCGACTCGGACTGGGCGCAGACCTTGGCTGCGTTTCGGGCCGCCCTGACGAGCGGGGGGAGGCTCTGCTTCGACACCCTCGGGCCCGCGAGGCTTACCGCCCTGCGGCAGGGATGCTGGTACGACCTGCAGCCGGATGCAGATCTCTGGTTCACATCGGACCTGAGTGAAACGGGTCGCATTCGCTACGAGGTGCACGCCTATGTGCTCGCGGACCCCGTGGCGGAGCGATACGAAAAGGTGTGGGAGCAGCACGTACAGCAGTACTGGGCGCCCGAGCAGGTCATCGCGATGCTCGGTGATGCGGGGTTCTCCGTCGACCGCGTCGCAGGGGACTTTGGAGCGCGCCCAGTGGAGCAGGCAGACCGGGTCGTGTATGTCGCGACCAAACGCGCCTGAGGCAGGGCCGTGGCGCGCGCAAAGCACCCGCAAACGGGTTGATCTTACCGGTCCGGCTGGTCTTTCGCGACCTGGCCTGGGTGCTGAAGGTTGGTCGACGGCCGTCTCCGGTCGCGTCGCAGTGGGGCGCTCACGGCTCCGCCTTGTCCGGGTCGCCTTCCACGTCCGCGCGGAAGCGGCAGAAGTCCAGCAAAGCTTGGGGTTGGTCTTCAAAAAACAACACGAGTGCCTGCAGGGAACTGAGGGTACTCGGACTGACGTGGTGCTCGATGCCCTCCACGTCTTTCTGAATCACTTCTTCGCTGACGCCGAGAATGCGAAGGAACGCCTCCAGCATGTGGTGTCGCTCCTTCATCAGCTTGCCCAGCCGTTGCCCGCGCGGTGTCAGCAGGATGCCGCGGTACTTCTCGTAGGTGACGTACTGGTTCTCGTCGAGTTTTTGCAGCATCTTCGTGACGGACGACGGCTGAACCGACAGACTGGACGCGATGTCCGACACGCGCGCGTAGCCCTTTTCGGCCATCAGTTCGTAGATCTTCTCCAGGTAATCCTCCATACTCGGCGTCAACATGCAGCAGCATACCCCCGAATCCTACGCTTCTCAATCTTACACGATGCCCAAACCGTTTGTCACACTCGGGCGGCCATGTCCAAACGGTACGTCACGCCCGCGGCGGAACTGTACAAAGCGATCCGGTCACAGATACAAAGCGGATCGAGGAAGACGGAGGACTGCGGCGAACCAACTCCGGAGAACGACGGAGAGGTGACCGAGATGTCGACGTCTTGGTTGGACGACTGGCACGGCGGGGCGGTTTCCACGCCAGAGGGAACGGCTGGCGGTGCGGTGGACGGGGCGGCTTCCTTGGCCGACGAGCAGGGCCGGACCGGGGGACAGACGCGGCCGGCTGACTGCGGCAGAAGCGAGGAAGGAGTGGGGGCCAGACCGGGGCTGTCCCGCAGATTTCCCGGACGGGGGGGCGGGCCGGTCGCGCGACCCCTGCGATACTGGGCTCAGTGGCAGGAACGCGTTCTCAGCTTCGCCGCAGGGGCGGCACTCGCGTCGGTCGTCAGCTGGGCATCCGGTGCGTGGGCGAAGGGGGAGGTGGCGTCACAGCGCCCGACGGTGCAGGCGGCCAACACGGCTCTGGGTTCAGACCCAGTCCCCCCTACGGTGATGGTGGATGTAAAAGGGGACGTCCGCCATCCGGGCGTGGTCGCGGTGCCGTGGGATGCCCGCGTGAAGGACGCCATCACTGCGGCGGGCGGGTTCCTTCACCCAGGGGATGCGGGCCTCTTGAACCTTGCCGCTCCGCTGAACGACGGCGACGAGGTGGTGGTGCCGGCCGTGCAGAACGCGAATGGGCCGACTGCAGAGGAGGGTAGCGGCAGCGGCGGTGCAAAGGGAGGTTCTGCGGGAACGGCAGCGGACTCCGCGCGCGAAGGCACGCCGGCCCGGGCGGCCAGTGGCCGTGTGGATTTGAACACAGCGGATGCGGCGACGTTGGAGACGATTCCGGGGATTGGTCCGGCGAAGGCCGCGGCCATCGTGGCGTATCGCTCCGCCCACGGCCCGTTTCGCACGGTGCAAGATGTCGGCAACGTCCCCGGCATCGGTCCGGTGACCCTGGACCGGATAGCGCCGTACGTCGTCATCGTGTCCGGTCCGTCCGGGCCTTGAACGTCCTCAGGCGGCGCGTCTGCGTCTGGCGCTGATTGCCAACCGCTCGAACCTGGCATCATCCGTTACAATCAAGGCAACGTCTATCGTCGATGGGCAATCCGTGCGCAGGTGCGCGTGGGGAGGGGACAGCATGACAGGGTGGTTGGAGGCAAACGGCATCACCGCACTGTTCGCGGTGCTCATCCTGGTCGGTGCCGCCGTTGGCGCAAGGCGCCGGTTTGGGCCGCAGCTGGGGGCGCTCGTGTTGCAGGTGGGCTATCTGGTGGCCGCCGGCCTCGCGGTCTGGTTGGCGTGGCGCTGGGTGACCGCCATTGCTCGGCGCATCGCGGGATGGGACCCCCACGTGTGGCCCGATTGGCTGAACCACGCCGTTTCCGTCTGGCAGAGCGCCCCGCAGGCAGCGCGGCTGATTGCGTTTTTGGTTTTATTTTTTGCCGTTTCTGCACTGCTCCGAGCGGGGGTCTGGCCGTTGGCCCGGTTGCTGGTGCGGGCGCTTCCCAGAGCCATCTCGAACAGTGCCGTGTTCGGTGCCGTCGCCGGCGCCGCGGCGGGCCTCATCCGCTGCGCCTTGCTCGGCGCCGTGTGCTTCGGGCTGCTGCACTATTTCGCGCTTCCCTCGCTGCAGCGGGCCGCCCTGCAGTCTCCGCCGTACCGCTTCGCGTCCGCTCGGTTCTATCAACCTTACCTCGGCCCGGTGTTGACGAAGGAACTCCCGGTCCTCGGCGATGGAGCCATGGCCACCTTGTCCCAGAACATCAGCCTGTTCGCGGTGCCGACCGGAAAGGCGAACAGCCAGCGGGGTGTGCTCTTGGTTCCGCGGCAGATTGCCGCACTGGCGCATCAGATCACCGCCGGCGACACGACCGACGTCGCCAAGGCACACGCGCTGTACGAATGGGAGATCCACCATGTCCGGTATGATTGGACCAAGTACTGGGATTACGTGGACCGCGGCCAGTGGGACGCGCAATCGCCGCTTGAGACTGTGGAGACTGGCAAGGGCGTGTGCGCGGACTACGCCTTACTGTACGCGGATTTAGCACACGCTTCCGGGCTCACTGTGCAAATCGACGAAGGGGTCGGCGGGACGCCGTCGGACAGCGGCCCGCACGCGTGGAACGAGGTGTGGGACGCCGAACACGGTCGGTGGATTCCGGTTGACACCACCTGGGGCGCGACGCAGGACGCGTGGTTTGATGCGCCGAACTTCGACGCCACACACCACTTGCAGACCTCCATCCTCATCACAGGGGGCCGAGGCTGATTCGCACCTCGACGGTGCCACGGGTGGCTTGGGCCGTGGCATTTACAATTGTGACCGGTTACCTCGTCGCGGAGAAAGGGTGGCCAATGGCAGCCCAGGCAGGGGCCAAGTGGTGGCTGGCCGGTTGGGTCGGGTGCGTCGCCGTCACACTTGGTCAGGCCGCCGCGCACGGTAGCGGGAGAAGGCAGGTCCCAGCGGCAGCGTCCACCCTGCGGCTACGGCGCCGCCCGCCGCTGTGGCTGTTGGTCGGGTTGTGCACGGGTGCGGTCTTGTACGGTGTCTGGCGCTACGCCGTCTGTCCGACCGAGCCCGGTGGGTGGACGGGGCGCGCGATGACCGCAACCGGGACCGTTTCCGCCGTGTATCCGACCGCATCCGGCGGCTGGGTCGCCATCACCTTGCACGGTGTGGGCACGACGGACGGCGCTGGGGGCCGCTGCGACGTGCGCGTGGAGCTTCGGCGAACGCGGGAGACGGCCACGCTGCAGCCCGGCGACGAGGTGCGTTTGCAAGGGACCATCGTGCCGCAGTCGCTGCCCCAGGCGGCGTCAGGCGGGCCCAGCCTGCAACCGGCGACGTACACGTTTGCGGGTCGGGTCGTCGCTGTCGCGTCTCCCCCGCCCAGCGCGTGGAGCCGCGTGCGAAGCCGCTGGATGGACCTGTGCGCGCACGTCGGCGGAACATCACTGGACGAAGCCGACAGGGCCTTGGCGGAGAGCCTCCTGTTCGGCTCCGTCGGGCTCACGGCGGACTTGAAGCAGACCTTTCTGGCGGCGGGCGTGACGCACCTCCTTGCCGCGAGCGGCGCAAACCTCGTGCTGATGGAGACGGCGGTCGAACGTCTCCTTTTCCCGGTGTTCCGGCGCTTGCGGGTTCCGGACCCGGTGTTGGCCATCGCGATGCTGGCCCTCGACTGGGCGTATGCGGGCCTCTGCGGGTACGCGCCGTCCATCGTCCGCGCGGCTGCGATGTCGTCCTACCGATGGGTGGGGAGATCCGTCGGACGAACGAGTTCTGTCGGCCATGCCACCGCTATCGCAGCGGGTGTTCTGGCCGTTTGGTCCCCCCTCTCGATGACAACGCGTTCCGCGTGGCTGTCGTTCGCGGCGACGGCGGCCGTGGCTGCCGCGCTGCAACCAGCGCGGGCAGGCCGGGCCCCCGGCGTCCGCATCCTGCTGCGGGTGTGGGCGACCGTTCGCGCCACCCTCTCCGTCGAACTGTGGACGGTCCCGCTGGTGCTCTGGATGTTCCACCAGGTCACGCCGTACGCCACCGTGACCAACGTGTTGGTGGAGCCACTGTTGGCAGGATTGCTGCCGCTCGTCGCTGCATGGATGGCGGTCGCCGGCGTGGCCGGTCTGGTCGGATTCGGGGCGCCCGTCGCTGTGGGCCTCGGCTGGGTCGTGCGGTTGGGGCTCCATACCCTCTCCGAGATGGTGGCGTGGATTGCCGCTTGGCCCGGCGCGCTGTGGCAATTCTCTGCGGTGCCGACGTGGGCCGTCGTCGCCTACTACGCGGTATTGGCCGCGGTCGCACAAGGCCGTCGGTCACGCGCTGGCGTGGCAGGTCGGCTGCACCGGGGCGAACGCGGGTGACGGTTCGGCCGGTTGTGCTATAATGCCTGATGGAACGGGCGGGGAAAGGGTTGCCGTGCCGAACTGGCGCAGGGCGGCTCCGCCTCCGACCCATGCGCATGCCCGGTGTCCGTTTGGCACACTGTACATAGACAGACATGCGCATTCGCGCGGGAGAGAAGACTCCTGCCAACATCTGCTGGGAAGAAGGTAGAAATCATGGCGAAAATCCTCATTCTCGGCGCGGGCTACTCCGGTATGACCGCAGCGGCCGCGCTCGACCGGAATTCGGAGCCCTTCACCCTCATCAACAACAACGCCTATCACTACTTCACCACGCTGCTGCACGAAGCCGCGGGGGGGCGTCGGCCACCGATGTACTACACCGTGCCCATCGCGGACGTGCTGCGCAAACCGACGTCGACGTTCGTTCAGGACGAAGTGGTCTCGATTGACCGGGAGAAGAAGATCGTTCACTGCAAAGGGAGCGACCACAGCTACGACTACCTCGTCTGCACCATTGGATGGGTTCCCGAGTACTTCGGCATTCCCGGGATGCAGGAGCACAGCCTGGTCATCCGGAACGTCGATACCTGCATCGAGATCCGGCAGCACATCGAACAGCAGTTCCAGCAGTATGTCCAGGACCACGACGTGAGACACCTGCGAATTGTCGTCGGCGGCGCCGGACTGACGGGGATTGAACTCCTCGGCGAACTGCTCGACTGGATTCCGAAGCTCTGCTTGCAGTACGGGATTGACCGTTCCTTGGTGGACGTTCAGAATATCGAAGCGATGCCGACGATTCTGCCCCAGGTCTCGGAGGATCTGCGCGCTGTGGCGTACAATCGACTGACCGAACTGGGCGCGAAGTTGCGCACGAACACCAAGTTGGTGCGCGTCGAAGCCGGTGTCGTGCACCTCGACGGCGACGAACAGGTGGAAGCGGGCACCATCATCTGGACCGGCGGCGTACGGGCCAACCCCATCCTGACGGAAGCCGGGTTCACGGTGGACCGCCGTGGCCGCGCGAAGGTCAACGAGTTCCTGCAGTCGGTTGACGACGACCACGTGTTCATCGGCGGCGACTGCGCGTGGGCGGAGGAAGACGGCAAGCCGATTCCCCCGACCGCCCAGGCTGCCACGCAGATGGGACCGCTCCTCGCCCACAACGTCACATCGGTGATTCACGGCCAACGGATGAAGCCGTTCCACTTCCACAACCTCGGTACCTTGGCTTCGCTCGGTCCCGACGTCGGCGTCGGCGTCATGATGAACGTTCCCGTCAAGGGGGTTGTCGGCGGCTTGGCGAAGGAAGGGTCCAAGCTGAAGTACCTGTACCAGTTGGGTGGTCTGCGGCTTGCGGTCGATAAGCTGGCGGACGTCGTCGACATCTGATGACCATGCTGGACTGGGCCAAGGCGAAGCGTGCACTCGGCAGTCAACCGCTTCAGGCCGTCTACACGTGCGTCGGGACGGAGTGGATGCTGGTCGAAGCATTCGTCCGCGCGGTGGCAGAACAGCTCTCGCGCGAGGTCGGTGAACCCATCCAGCCGGTGCGCTTCTCGTTTGACGACGGCGGGCTGGACGCGGCGCTTTTGGCCTGCCAGAGCCTGTCGCTGTTCGCCGCGCGGCAACTCGTCGTGCTCACGCAGGTGAGCGCGGCCGCCGCCGCGCGGGCGGCGGGGGGGCGCAACCCGTCGTCGGACGCCGAGGCGTTGGAGCGCTACCTGGAACAACCCCAGCCAGAGAATGTCCTCATCGTCTGTGTCCCCTACGACAAACTCGACGAGCGCCGCAAGTTGGTGAAACGCTTGAAGGCGCACGTGGTGGTCGACTGTACACCTCCGAAGGAGGCGGGGGTGCGGGCGGCCGTCCGTCAATTGGCCGAAGATTCGGGTATCCGGGTCGATGCGGACGCGCTGGCGGAACTCTGTCGTCGCTGCCCCTCCGTGACGCAGGCAGCGGTCGAACTCGACAAACTCTGGACGTACACAGATGGCCAGACCATCGAACTGCCGGCTGTGGAAGCCGTCACGCCGCTGCCGGTGGAGGACAACGTGTTCCACTGGATGGACGGCGTCGTCACGGGCGATGCGGCGCGCGTGTTCCGTTCCCTGGCCGACGTGCAGCGTGCCGGCCATGATCCGTTTTCGCTCTACGGATTGCTGGTTCGCCAGCTGCGCCTGATGTGGTACGCACGGACCCTGGGGGATCAAGGTGCCGGTCCCAAGGACATCGCAGCGGCCGCCCGCGCACACCCGTACGCGGTCCAAGTGGCGGCGCGACAAGCGCAAGGGGTTGCGCCGCGTGTGCTGGAGGACCTTCTGACGGTCGTTGCAGACGCGGAGTTCGCAGTGAAATCGGGACAAGCCGATCCGTTGCACGCCCTCGAGCGCGTGCTCGCGACCTGTGCCCTGCGGCTGCGCCGGTCACGCGGCCCGGGCCGAGCTGTGGGTGGCGCGCGCCCGTTTGTGGACGGTCGTCTGTAGTTGGGGAATATCGAGCACAGACACGGAGACGGGCCATGTCGGCACCCCGCGATTCGCGGAGGCGGCATGGCCCGTGGTTTGTATCCGGACAAGTTCGGCGCCGACCGCGCCGCGGCTTGCAACGTCGCGTTACTGGTTTGCGACGGCGTTGAACCGCCGGGTCAACCGGGACTTCTTCCGGCTGGCTGCATTCCGGTGAATGACGCCTTTGGTCGCAGCCTTGTCCAGCGCACGCGTCGCAATCTTCAGCGCGAGGCGAGCCTGCTCAACGTCGTTCTGCACCAACGCCGTCTCAAACTTCTTGATGGTGGTCCGCAGGGCGGACTTCAGAGAAGTATTGCGCAGTGAACGGCGTGCGGACGTGCGAACGCGTTTCTCTGCCGATTTGATGTTTGGCACAGTCTCACCTCCTTACAACACCCGATTGGCGGGGGGCGCGAACGCGCACAGGCATCCAGCGCACACCCTCATCCATACAGACAAAGGTGAGTTTACCACAGTTCACTGCGAGACTGCAACGACGATATCGAGCATCCGGAGAAGCCACTGCATACCTGGTCCGCTTCCGTACACGCTACGGGCAAGGCCAGTTCGACTGAGACGAGGAGGAAACCGCATGCAGATGGACCATCACAGAACCGAGCCGGATTCGCTGTCGCCGTGGTCTTGGGAGCGCGCCAGTCCGCGCACCGACATGGCCGTGGAGGCACGAGAGCTTGCGGAGGCGGCACGCCAGAGTCTGCGCGGTGTCCGCGAGGAAGTGGAGGACGTGGGCGACGTGCGGGTGTCACGGATTCACGTGCAGACGCGCGCTGGAGAGCGCTTGCTGGGAAAACGGATGGGCCGCTATGTGACGCTGGACGTCCCGAAACTTCGGCGGCGCGACCCCGCCTTGCAGGCGGAGGTGTCGCGGCTGCTGGCCGCAGAGATCCGGGCCTTGGCGGACTTGCCCGAGGGCGCCAGCGTACTGGTGGTGGGCCTCGGCAATGAGCACGTCACCCCGGATGCGCTCGGACCGAAGGTGGTCGAGCGACTGTTCGTGACGCGCCACCTATTCCGCTATGTGCCAGGGGCGTTGGGGGACGGCTACCGGACGGTGGCCGCCGTTTCGCCGGGTGTGCTCGGCGTCACTGGGATTGAGACGAGCGAAATTGTCCAGGGGATTGTCGAACACGTCGAGCCGGACGTCGTGATTGTGGTGGATGCGCTCGCCTCCCGCTCGCTGGACCGCGTGAACGCGAGCATCCAGATTTCCGATACCGGCATTCAGCCCGGGTCGGGCGTCGGCAACAAGCGTAAGGCCATTGATGCCAAGACGCTGGGCTGCAAGGTGTACGCCATCGGCGTGCCAACCGTCGTCGACGCGGCGACCATCGCGAACGACGCCATGGACCTGGTGCTGAGTCAGTTGCGACAGAACGCGCCGGGGAATGCGGCGACAGAATTGTTTGATCGATTCAGCTCGCAGGAGAAGTGGCAGCTGATTCGGGAACTCCTCGAGCCGCTCGGCCACAATCTGATGGTGACACCGAAGGAAGTGGACGAGTTCATCGACGATACGGCCGAGGTGGTGGCGAAAGGGCTGAACCTGGTCTTGCACCCGGTGATGAACGAGGACACCGCAGCCCAGGCGACGCACTGAGGGCACGGGCCGTGAAAAGTCTATTACGCAAGTGATAATCTATGAAGTCGCGACATATGTATCTGGCAGATAGGAAACTGTTTCATCCGAAGCGGGGGAAGCCAGATGCAGACTTGGTCGGCGCAAGCGCGCGCCTTCGCGAAGCGCGCGGCAGCGGTGATACTGTTCACGGTGTTATTGATAGGTTCAGGCGGAGCGGTGTTGTCGGCCATTGCGGCCGGGGTGACTGCACTCGGCAACATCCAGGTGGGCACGCCGGCGGTGCCAGCCCTCGCGTCGGGATCGGATGGCGGTGGGACGAATGGCCTTGCTCCGGCAACCGCCGCAGGGAGCACCCCAGCGGACCAAGGTGTGGGGACGTCCGGGACGGGATTGTACACGACCAGCAGCTCCGCACTCCCGGAGATTCCCGTTGAGACCACGCCGAGCGTGGTCGACCGGTTGAATCAGCAGTTGAGCCATATGCAGAGTCCGGTGATGGCCCATCTCGACGCGGGCGGCGTGGCGCTCGGAGACGAAGTCCAGAACGCCTTCGGGCAGTTTCTCTCCGGGCTTCTCGACACCCTGTTTGTCGAGCGCGCGCCGTCGCAAACCGTCCAGAGCCAGGTCACCACAGCGGGACAAGGGCCATGGAACTGACCGCGCGTAAACGCCACCGCTGGCTGCAGATTGGCCTTCGCGTTCAGGCGCTCTCGGTCCTCTGGACGCTGCTCGAGGCGGTGCTTGGCTCCATCGCCGCAGGACTCGCGGGTAGCGTCGCCCTCTCCGCGTTCAGCGTCGACTCTGCCGTCGAGTTGGTTTCCGGGTTCGTGCTGTTGGTTCGCCTCGGCCTGGAGTACCAAGCCGGCGCCGACGATGCCTCCGCGTCGTTCGTCGCGCGTGCGGAGCGGATCTCCGCCGCCGTCGTCGCAGCCGCGCTCTTGACGCTGGCCGGGTTCATCGCCTGGCGCTCCGGCGCCGCTCTGGCTGCCCGCCAGCCGGTGCAAGAGAACCTGCTCGGGCTCTTCGTGGCCGCGGTTGCGGCGGTCGTGTCGCCCCTGCTCGCCGTCGCCAAGCGGCGGGTCGGCGAACACCTGCACAGCCACGCATTGATTGGGGACGCCGCCTGCAGCATGACGTGCGGTTACATGGCGTGGGTGCTCCTCGCGGGGCTGGTGGGTCAGCGGTTGTTCGGCCTGTGGTGGATCGATCCGGTCGCCGCCCTCGGCATCCTCTACTTCATCTTGCACGAAGCCTGGGAGTCCGCGGAGGCAGCCTGGACCGGCGGCCCCCACGTGCACCATCACGGGGGCCGGCATGCAGATGCGCACCACCACGCCGCGGAGGGCCATCCGGATGACGAATGAGGCGCGACGGGCCAACTGGCCGGGCCCGAGAAGGGCGGCGGTGCGCGTTGTCGACATCTGTCTGACGATGGTATAATAACCAGATGCTCAGGTTCGGGGTGTGTCATGCAAACACACACCTAGGAGGATGTCGAACATCGTGGACGGAAAACAGGCCCGCATACGCAACTTTTCCATCATCGCGCATATTGATCACGGCAAGTCGACCTTGGCCGACCGCATCCTGGAGTTCACCGGCGCGGTGGCAGATCGAGAGATGCAGGACCAACTGCTCGACCAGATGGACCTCGAGCGCGAACGCGGCATCACCATCAAGTTGCAGGCCGTTCGGCTGGCGTACCGCGCGAAGGACGGGGAGACGTACATCCTGAACCTCATCGACACGCCCGGCCACGTAGACTTTTCGTACGAGGTGTCGCGCAGTCTCGCCGCCTGCGAAGGTGCGCTGCTCGTCGTGGACGCCGCGCAGGGGATTGAGGCGCAGACCCTCGCCAACGTGTACCTCGCCCTCGATAACGATTTGGAGATTCTTCCGGTCATCAATAAGATTGACCTGCCGAGCGCAGATCCCGACCGCGTGCGGCAAGAGATTGAAGAGGTGATTGGCCTCGACGCGAGTGAGGCGGTGCTCGCTTCGGCGAAAACCGGGATCGGCATCGAGGAGATCTTGGAGCAGATTGTGACGAAGGTGCCGCCGCCCGGCGGCGATTCGGACGCGCCGCTGCAGGCGCTCGTGTTCGATTCCCACTACGACGCGTACCGGGGTGTCATTGTCTACGTTCGCGTCGTGAACGGCACGCTCTCGCCCGGCATGAAAGTGCGGATGATGGCCACGAAGGCGGAAGTCGAAGTGGTTGAAGTCGGCGCGTTCAAACCGGCCATGACAGCGATGGACAGTCTCTCCGCCGGTGAAGTCGGCTACTTCTGGGGAAACATCAAAAACGTGCGCGACACGCGCGTTGGCGATACCGTGACGAGTGTCGCGAACCCGGCGGCCGAGCCACTGCCCGGGTACCGCAAAGCCAACCCGATGGTGTTTTGCGGGCTGTATCCCGTGGACAGCAACGACTACCACGACCTGCGCGACGCCCTGGAGAAGCTGTCGCTCAACGACGCGGCCCTGTCGTACGAGCCCGAGACCTCCGGCGCGCTCGGTTTCGGGTTCCGTTGTGGTTTCCTCGGCTTGTTGCACATGGAGATTGTCCAAGAGCGGTTGGAGCGCGAGTACAACCTCACGCTCATCACCACGGCACCGAGCGTCGTCTACCACGTCCTCTTGACCGACGGCAGTGAGCTGCGGATTGACAACCCGAGTGCGATGCCGTCGGCGGACCGGATCGATCACGTCGAAGAACCCTACGTCAAAGCGGACGTGATTGTCCCGAACGACTACGTGGGCCCGGTGATGGAACTGTGTCAGGAGAAGCGCGGAGTGTTTCAAAACATGCAGTACCTCGACCAAAGCCGCGTGACGCTGGTGTACGAGTTGCCGCTGTCGGAGATTGTCTACGACTTCTTCGACCGACTCAAGTCGTCCACCCGCGGCTACGCGTCGTTTGACTACGAACTGGTTGGATACCGCCCGTCGAACCTCGTCAAGCTGGACGTGTTGCTGAACGGCGAGGTGATTGACGCGCTGTCCTTCATCGTCCACCGGGACAAGGCGTATCCGCGGGGGCGCGCGCTGTGCGAGAAGCTGAAGGAGCTGATTCCGCGGCAGATGTTCGAGGTGCCCATCCAGGCAGCCATCGGCAACCGCGTCATTGCCCGCGAGACCATCCGGGCCATGCGCAAGAACGTCCTCGCCAAGTGCTACGGGGGCGACATCACGCGTAAACGCAAGTTGCTCGAGAAACAGAAGGAAGGCAAGAAGCGGATGAAACAGGTCGGCAGCGTGGAGGTGCCACAGGAGGCGTTCATGGCTGTCCTGAAAATGGAGTGATGCGTGTGGCAGAGCGAGTGCAAGCCATCGGCGGCGCCGCGGCCTCAGAGCTCGTCGACGCGTTTGCAGAGCGAGATCCTACATCGTTGTACGTCCACATCCCGTTCTGTCGGAGCCGTTGCTTCTATTGCGACTTCACGACGTACGTGGCGCCGCGCCCGGAGGTGGACGCGTACCTGAACCACCTGGAACGCGAACTGGAGATGCTCGGCGCGAAGACGCGCACATCGCTGCAGACGGTCTTCGTCGGTGGCGGAACGCCGACGTTTCTCACCACGGGGCAGCTAGACCGCCTGTTTCAAGCCATCCACCACAACTTTCGGCTGGTTTCGGACGCGGAGGTCACGGTCGAAGCAAACCCTGGCACGGTGACGCCGGAGAAGCTGGAGCGGCTGGCGGCGGCGGGTGTGAACCGCATCAGCTTCGGCGCGCAGACGTTTGACGAAAGTCTGCTCCTCGCCATCGGGCGGTCGCACGACCGCGCGGCGATTGAAGAGAGTGTCCGCCTGGCGCGGGAGAGCGGCTTCTCCCGCATCAACCTAGATCTCATGTTCGGCCTCCCAGACCAGACGACGGACGCCGTCCGCCGTGCGGTGGAGGCGTGCCTGGCGCTGGACGTTCCGCACCTATCGGCGTACTGGCTGAAAGTGGAGCCTGGAACCCCGTTCGCCCGCTGGCACGACGAAGGCCTGCTGGCGCTTCCGGGAGAGGACGCAGAAGCGGAGATGTACGAGTTGGTTCGCGACCTCTTGGCGACGGCCGGGTTGCGTCAGTATGAGGTCAGCAACTTTGCCCGTCCGGGCGAGGAGGCGCGCCACAACCTCGTGTACTGGCGCAACGAGCCATACTGGGCCGCGGGTGTCGGCGCCCACGGGTACGTTCGCGGGCGGCGGACGGCGAATGTCACCTCACTCGTCGACTATGCCAAACACGTCGCCTCCGGGGCGCTGCCCGTCGCGGAGGTGCACGACGTGTCGCCCGCGGAGGCTGCGGAGGACACGATGATGTTGGGGCTGCGCCTGCGGGAAGGCGTCCACGTCGACACGTTCCGGCGCCGCCACGGCGCCTTGCCGGCGGAACTGTTCCCCGAGGCGTTGGCGCGATTGGAGGCCCATGGACTGGTGGAGACGACCGCGGGGCACGTCCGACTGACCCACCGCGCGTACCCCGTGGCGAACATCGTGTTCGAGGCGTTCGTCGGGGCCCTGACGGCGCCGGACGACGCCGCGCATTGACAACGGCGGGGCGAATTGCTAATTTGTTGGTGAGGATTTAGCACTCGAGTGCATCGAGTGCTAACAAGCGGCGCGAAAGGTCGCCAGGGTGGTCGCAGTGACGCGGTGTACGCGGCTCCGTATCGTCGACGCGAGCACGGACGCTTCGGGTGAGGAAGCAGAGCCCATCGCCTGGGGAGTGCGTGTGTCTGATGGACGCATCACCGTCGGGGGGGATACGTCGTGTTGACGCCGAGACAAAACCTGATTCTGAGTGCGATAGTGGAGAACTACGTGTTGTCAGCGGAGCCCGTGGGCTCACGAACCCTTTCGAAGCGCCAGGAGATGCAGTTGAGCCCGGCAACCATCCGCAACGAGATGGCGGATTTGGAAGAACTCGGATACCTTGACCAACCGCATACCTCTGCGGGCCGCGTACCGTCCCAAAAGGGCTACCGATACTACGTAGACCACCTGCGGGCGGGTGCGGAGATGGACCCGCAAGCCGTCGCGGCGCTGCGAGAAGTGTTCCGGCGCCGGATGGACGAGTTGGAGGAAATTGTACAGCAGACCTCGCTGGTGTTGTCGCAGCTGACGCAGTACACGGCGATTGCCCTCGGGCCGCAGGTTCACCATGAAAAGATTCACCACATCCAGTTGATTCCAATTGGGAGCGACAAGGCCGTTGCCATCTTGGTCACCGACACGGGCCACGTGTTCAACCGACAGGTCCAGCTGTCGTCCAACATCCCGCCCGACGGCGTATCGCACATGGTGGAGGTGCTGAACCGACGGCTTCACGGCGTGACCATGTCGCGCTTTCGCTCGTCGATGTACCGCGAGATGGCGACAGAGATGGCGCAGACGATGGAACAGTACGAAGACCTCATCTCGTTGGTCGACCAACTGCGGTCTGTCGGCGTGGAGGAAAACGCGCGCGTGTTCGTGGGCGGTGCAACCAACATCCTGGCACAGCCTGAGTTCCGGGACATCGACAAGGTGCGGCCGTTGCTGGAGATGCTCGAGCAGGGAGAGGGCACGTTGCAGCAGGTGCTGACGGTGGACACACCTGGAATTCAAGTGAAGATTGGGATGGAGAACGAGAACCCCACCCTGCAGGATTGCACCGTCATCTCGTCCGTTTATACGGTGGACGGAGTGCCGGTCGGCGGCATCGGCGTCATCGGGCCGACGCGCATGCAGTACCGCCGGGTGATACAGATCATCGATTACGTGACATCCGCACTCACGAAGGCGTTCACAGAGCGGCTGGGCAGCGGCCGTGAGGGAGGTATGGGACATTGACGACGCAAAGCGACAGGGAGGCAGCGAACGCAGCATCGGCGGCAGAAACGGCTTCCAATCGCCCCGGCGCGGCATCGCCCAGCGAGGGACCGGGGCATCCCGACGAGACAGCGACTGCGAACCGCGGTGAGGCGGGCGCGGCCGAGACCGACGCGTCGCCGACGTCCGACGCCACCGCGTTCGGTGACGCGGCGGACGGTGCAGCGGCTGTAGACGTCGACGCCGGGCCGCAGACGGACGGCGGGGAGACCCCGACAGCCCCGCAAGCCGCTGAGCCATCGGAGGTTCAAGAACTGCGGAATCAGCTGTTGCGTACCCTCGCTGATTTCGACAACTTCCGCCGCCGGACGCGCCAAGAGAAGGAAGAACTCCAGCAGTTCGCGACCCGCAAGCTGCTCGCAGACCTGTTGCCGGTTGTGGACAACTTCGAGCGGGCGCTGGCGAGCGCGAACGGGGCCGGCGGCGAAGCGTCGGATGTCCTTACCGGAGTTGAAATGGTACACCGCCAACTGCTGTCGGTGCTGCAGGCGTACGGCGTGGTTCCGATGGAGGCCGTCGGGAAGCCGTTTGACCCCAACATCCACGAGGCCGTTGCCCAAGAGGCGAACCCCGAGGCGGGTTCCGGTGTGGTGTTGGCGGAGTTCCAGAAGGGCTACCGCCTGCACGACAAGGTGCTGCGGCCGGCGATGGTCAAGGTGTCCGTGTGAGCGCCGAGCCGGCGCGGAAGTTTATCAGTGTTGCATCCGAAACACACAGGGAGGCACGGTATCCATGCCAAAGGTGATTGGAATCGACTTGGGAACCACCAACTCTTGCGTCGCGGTGATGGAAGGGGGCGAAGCGGTCGTCATCCCGAACGCTGAAGGAAACCGGACCACACCGTCAGTGGTGGGCTTTAGCAAGGACGGAGAGCGCCTGATTGGCGACGTTGCCAAGCGCCAGGCCATCACCAACCCCGACCGGACCATCATCTCCATCAAGCGGCACATGGGGTCGGACTACAAGGTCGCGATTGACGACAAGCGCTACTCGCCGCAAGAGATTTCCGCGATGATTCTGCAGAAGCTGAAGGCGGATGCCGAGGCCTTCCTCGGCGAGAAAGTGACGCAGGCCGTCATCACGGTGCCTGCCTATTTCAGCGACAGCCAGCGGCAGGCGACGAAAGACGCCGGGAAGATTGCCGGATTGGACGTGCTCCGCATCGTCAACGAGCCAACCGCCGCCGCGCTCGCCTACGGGTTGGACAAGGAAGGCGAGCAGACCATCCTCGTCTTCGACCTCGGCGGTGGCACGTTCGACGTGTCCATCCTCGAGCTCGGGGACGGCGTATTTGAAGTGAAGGCGACGAGCGGTAACAACCACTTGGGCGGTGACGATTTCGACCAGCGGATTATGGACTACCTGGTGCAGACCTTCCGCAAGGATACCGGGATTGACCTGAGTCACGACCGCATGGCGATGCAGCGCTTGAAGGACGCCGCGGAGAAGGCCAAGAAAGAGTTGTCGTCGACGCTGACGACCACCATTTCGCTGCCGTTCATCTCCGCCGACGCGACGGGTCCGAAACACTTGGAGGTCAACCTGACCCGGGCGAAGTTCGAAGAGCTGACCAGCGACCTGATTGAGGCAACCCTCGGGCCGACGCGGCAAGCGCTCCAGGACGCGGGTCTCAGTGCTTCGCAGATTGACCGGGTCATCTTAGTTGGCGGATCGACGAGAATTCCGGCGGTGCAGGAAGCCATCAAGAAGCTGATTGGCAAGGAACCCTCGAAGGGCGTTAACCCGGACGAAGTGGTGGCCGTGGGTGCAGCGATTCAGGCGGGCGTCCTGACCGGCGACGTCAAAGACATCGTGCTGCTCGACGTGACACCGCTGTCCTTGGGTATCGAGACCTTGGGTGGCGTATTCACGAAGTTGATTGAGCGCAACACCACCATCCCAACCTCGAAGTCGCAGGTCTTCTCGACCGCCGCGGACAACCAGACGTCGGTGGAGATCCACGTGCTGCAGGGCGAGCGGCCGATGGCGGCGGGTAACAAGACGCTGGGCCGATTCACGCTGAGCGACATTCCGCCGGCGCCGCGCGGGGTACCGCAGATTGAGGTCACGTTCGACATCGATGCGAACGGCATTGTGAACGTGTCCGCGAAAGATCTCGGCACAGGCAAGAGCCAGCGCATCACCATCACCTCCTCCAGCGGCCTGTCCAAAGAGGAGATTGACCGGATGATGAAAGAGGCGGAACTGCACGCGGAGGAAGACCGGAAGCGGCAGGAGCAGGTGGAGATTCGCAACCAGGCCGACCAACTCCTGTACCAGACGGAGAAGACCCTCAAGGATTTGGGGGATAAGGTCGACGCGGACCTGCGCAAGGAAGCCGAGGAGAAGCAGGCGAAACTGCGCGAGGCGCTCGGCGGCACGGATTCAGATACCATCAAGCAGGCGTCGGAGCAACTCACCGAAGTGTTGCATAAACTGTCGACCAAGCTGTACGAGCAAGCGGCGCAGGCGAACGCCGGCGCGGCGGGAGCTGCGGGCGGCGGAGGCAAACCGGACGACAATGTGGTGGACGCCGAATACAATGTCGTTGACGACGACAAGAAATAAATCCGTGTGACTGCGTGGCAGGACCAACGGCCTGCCACGTATCCACGTCCGCGCGGGTTGTCAATGCCGCTTCGCGGGTCGCACAGACGAGGCCGGCGTTCTTGCCGGTGCAGGTCCGCGTCAGACATCCGCGCAGATACCGCCATTGGGGAGGGGAGGCAGAAGCGTGAGCAAACGGGACTACTACGAGGTGCTCGGCGTCGACCGGACGGCTGCGCCGGAAGACATCAAGCGGGCCTACCGGAAGTTGGCGCGCCAGTACCACCCGGACGTCAACAAGGACGACCCCAATGCGGCGGAACGGTTTAAGGAGATTGCAGAGGCGTACGAGGTACTGTCCGACCCGGATAAGCGCGCCCGCTACGACCAGTTTGGGCACGCAGATCCGACGCAGGGGATGGGCGGTGGCGCTGGGTTCGACAGCGGCTTCGGAGACTTTGGGGGCTTCGGCGATATTTTTGACATGTTCTTTGGCGGGGGCGGTGCCCGGCGCGGCCCGCAGCGCGGGGCGGACCTCGAGTACGAACTCGCCATCGACTTCGAAGAGGCAGCCTTCGGGACGGAAGAGGAAATTGAGATTCCGCGGACTGAGACGTGTTCCACCTGCCACGGCGACGGCGCGAAACCCGGAACCAAAGTGGAGCCTTGCTCGGCCTGTGGCGGTACGGGAGAGCAACAGACGGTGGTGAACACGCCGTTCGGCCGGATGGTCAACCGCAAGGTGTGTACCGCCTGTCGAGGGCGCGGAGTGCACATCAGTCATCCGTGTCCGGATTGTCACGGACAAGGGCGCCGGCGCGTCCGTCGGCAGGTCAAGGTCCGCGTCCCTGCCGGGGTTGACACCGGGACGCGACTGCGCATCCCGGGTGCGGGGGAGAGCAGCCCGAACGGTGGGCAGCCCGGCGACCTGCACATCCTCATCCGCGTTCGGCCGCACGAGCAGTTTGAACGCGAGGGAACGAACGTCTACGTGAACGTCCCGCTGACCTTCGTGCAGGCGGCACTCGGGGATGAAATTGAGGTCCCGACGCTCGATGGGAAGGTGAAACTCCGCATTCCCGAAGGAACGCAGACGGGTACGTCGTTCCGCCTGCGCGGCAAAGGGATTGTGCGCTTGGGCTCTAACCAGCGCGGCGACCAGCACGTCCGGGTCCACGTGATGACGCCCACCCGCCTCACCGAGCGGCAGAAAGAGTTGCTTCGCGAACTGGGCCGGGAACTGGGGGAAGACACAACCGAACAGACGCGTACCTTCATGGAGCGGATGAAAAGCGCGTTTCTCGGCGACAGTTGAGGTTGAGGTGACAGCATGCAGTGGGTTGAGGTGACGTGCACCGTGTTGCACGAGGCGAGCGAGGCGCTGTGCGCCGTCCTGTTGGAATGGCCGGACGTGCAGGGGGTCGCAGTCGAAGGGGTGGCGTCCTTGCAACCACCCCATCCCGAGTACGGCGAGTGGTTTGACGAAAGCCTGCTCGCGACAGACACGGTGCAGGTCCGGTTTTACCTACCGCACCCTGCGACGGTACAGACGGCCGTGGACCGCGCACGCCGCGCGCTGGCTCAGGTGCAGGCAGCGGGTCTCGACATCGGCCGACCCAGCGCTGCGGACGCGGACGTGCGCGCGGAGGTGGTCGATGAGGAGAGTTGGGCGTCTGCCTGGAAGGAGTCCTACGATCCGATTCCCGTCGGGCGTCGGTTCCTCATTGTACCGGCGTGGCGCGTGGACGACATCGAGGGGCTGGCGGATGGGCGCGTGCCGGTGGTCCTAGAGCCGGGCATGGCGTTCGGTACCGGGACGCACGCCACCACTCAGCTCTGCTTGCGGACCTTGGAATCGCTTGTGACGCCGGGAATGCGGGTGCTCGACGTCGGAACTGGAACCGGCATCCTGGCCATCGCTTCGGCGCGCCTCGGCGCGCAAGTAACGGCGCTCGACCTGGACCCGGTGGCGGTCCGGGCGGCCGAGGACAATGTGCAGCGCAACGACTTGTTGAGGACCGTGACCGTCCAGGAAGGCAATCTACTGGCACCGGTCGAAGAAGCTGCGGGTCTCGCACCGGGACCGTTCGACGTGGTGGTCGCCAACATCCTGCGGGACGCGGTGCTCCAGCTTGCACCCATCGTTGCGCGCCGCCTGCGGGCGGGCGGACACTTTATCGCCTCCGGATTTGTGACGGCGCACGCCGACGCGGTGGCCCGTGCGCTCGGCGATGGCGGGTACCGGGTGGTCCAGACGCTCGCGCAGGAAGACTGGGCGGTCGTTGTGGCGGAGCGGCTGCCATGAATCCCCGCGTCTTTCTGGAACACCCGGTCTCCGTGGGGGAGGTCGTGACCGTCTCCGGCCCTGCTGGCCATCACCTGGCGCGGGTGCTCCGGCTGCGCCCGGGAGAGCGGGTGGCCATCGCGTGTGCCGGGCGCGCTTGGGAGGGGGTCGCCACGGCCGTCGACGGGGCGGCCGCAACCGTCGACGTTCGCGTCGACCGTGATCTCCCCGGGCACGAACCGCCTTTGCACCTGTACCTCGTACAAGGTCTGCCAAAGGCGGACAAGATGGAGAACATCGTCCAGCACGGCACCGAACTCGGGTTCGCAGGATACCTCGTTGTTGCGTCGGACCGGTCCGTGGTGCAACTGGATGCGCGCAAATGGTCGGCGCGTATCGAACGGTGGCAGAAGATTGCGGCGGAGGCGAGCGCCCAAGCCCAGCGGGACTTCGTTCCGCTTGTCCGGCACGTCGAGCGGCGGTCTGACCTGGCGCGGGCCATCGCAGGCCTTGCACCGGACTGTATTTTGTTTTTAGATGAAGAGGAACGCGAACTGTCCTTGCGCAGCGCCTTACCGTCCGCGCATCCGCCGTCCTGCGTCGTGTTGTGTGTGGGGCCCGAGGGCGGCTGGAGTGACGCCGAGCGGACCTTCTGGCGGAACGAACTGGGCGCCCGTGCGGTGACACTGGGGCCGCGCATCCTTCGCACGGAAACGGCTGGCCTCGTGGCGGGGGCAGCCGTGTTGCATCACTTTGGCGGGTTGGGAGGATGAGCCATGCCGACCGTGGCATTCCACACCTTGGGATGCAAGGTGAACTTCTACGATACTGAGGCCATCTGGCGGCGGTTTGAGGCGGCCGGGTACAAGCAGGTTCCGTTCGAAGAGCGGGCCGACGTGTACGTGGTCAATACCTGCACCGTCACGAACACGGGAGACCGGAAGTCGCGGCAGATGATTCGCCGCGCCGTCCGGACGAACCCGGAGGCCACCGTGGCGGTGACAGGGTGTTACGCGCAGATTCGGCCAGACGAAGTGGCGGCCATCGCCGGCGTCGACCTGGTCGTGGGCAACGACCGAAAGACGCAGATTGTGGAACTGGTCGAGGCCGTCCGTCGGGAACAGGATCCCATCCGTTCGGTCGGCAACATCCTGAAGACCCGCACGTTTGAAGAGATGGATGTTCCGTCGTTTACGGATCGGACCCGAGCGAGCCTGAAGATTCAAGACGGGTGCAACAACTTCTGCACGTTCTGCATCATCCCGTACGCGCGCGGCCTCATCCGCAGCCGGAAGCCGGAACAGGTCGTGGCGCAAGCGCGCAAGCTTGCGAAGGCCGGCTACCGGGAGATCATTCTCACCGGTATCCACACTGGCGGTTACGGCGCAGACCTCGACGGCTACCGCCTCGCCCACCTGATTCGGGACCTGGAGCAGATAGAAGAAGTGTACCGCCTGCGCATCAGTTCCATCGAAGCGAGTGAGATCGACGAAGAGCTGATTGCGGTGCTGCACGCCTCCAAAAAGGTCTGCCCGCACCTGCACATCCCCCTGCAGGCGGGCCACGACGCCGTGCTCAAGCGAATGAATCGACACTACCGCGTCGCGGATTACGCCGACAAGGTGCGGCGGCTACGGGAAGCCCTGCCTGGGCTGGCGGTGACGAGCGACGTCATCGTCGGCTTTCCAGGGGAGACGGATGAACAGTTTGAAGCGACCTACCGCCTCGTGCAGGATTTGGCGTTTTCGCAGCTGCACGTGTTCCCATACTCGCCGCGCACGGGCACGCCTGCGGCGCGTTTCCCGGACCAGGTGGATGCGGCGGTGAAAGAGGCGCGCACCGCGCGCATGATTGACCTGTCGGCACAGTTGACCGCAGCCTACGCTGCGGGCTGGCGCAGTCGTCTCGTCGAGGTGATTCCCGAGGAACCGTATCACCTTCCGGAGCATGGCGCAGAGCCCGGGCAAGGGCCGGACGGTGCAGCTGGGTTTTGGCTGATGGGGCACACGGATACCTATCTGAAGGTGGCGTTTCCGGTGCCAACCGGGGTTTCGCCGGAACAACTCACGGGCGAAGTGGTGCGGGTCCGGTTGGAACGGACCGGATCGGAATTTCAATACGGCACGTTGGACAGTCAGGTCACGTTCGCGGACGGGGCGGATGTGGCACCCACGTTGGCGGTGGGCCAGAACGGGTGATGAGCCGTGCAACGCGGACTGGAGGGGAACGGGGATGGCGATGAACAGGAACGTGGAGCGCGCGGCCGGGGGCTTTGTGGTTCGACAGCGAGGCGGCGTTCGGGAAGTGTTGATGATTGACGATGCCTACGGGCACGTGGCATTTCCGAAGGGCCATGTCGAACCGGGAGAGTCGTGGGAGCAGGCGGCCGTTCGCGAGGTTGCCGAGGAGACCGGTATCGAGGCGCGGATCTTGCAGCCGCTGTCGCGGGTCGAGTACGAGATAACGCGCGCGGGTCAACCGGTGCGCAAGCAGGTTCGGCTGTTCCTGATGGAGGCGGTGGATGCCGCGGTCGACCCGGTACCGCAGGAGGTGGAGCTGCGGTCCGCGTACTTCCTTCCCTGGGACGAAGCGGCCAAGCGGCACGCGGCGTCAGGGTACGCCAATTGGGGGTTCGCCTTCGCCAAGGCGGACGTACTCTGGCGTCTGCACGAAGGGGGCCTGGAGGGGCGCCTGCGCGCGGTTGCGGCGGACGACGACCCCGCCGCATGGGACGATTTGTGGCAGGAGGCGGCACCGGTCATCCGCCAACTGGCGTCCGCGGTGCGGGACGAGGTTCGTACGGTCGCGCCGGCGTGGCCCTTGGCGGACGTGGAGGTGCACCCGGAACAGTGGCCGCGGCCGCTGTCCGACCCTCGAGCGCAGATCTGTGCCGCCGTGGAACACACGCTCCTGAAACCGGAGGCGAGTGCGCTGGCCGTTGAGGCGGTGGCCCACGAGGCGCTGGCGCACCGGTTTCGCGCGGTTTGCGTGAACCCCCAACACATCGGGCGCGTGGCGGACATCCTCGCCGGAAGCGACGTCATCCCGTGTGTGGTCGTGGGATTCCCGCTCGGGGCGACGGACACCGCGGCGCTGGCCGCCGAGACAGAGGCCGTCGTCCGGGCTGGGGCGCGCGAGGTCGATATGGTGATCCCGGTGGGATCGATGATGGAGGACGACATCTGGAGCGTATACGAGCGGGTGGCGGCGGTCTGTGCGTCCGCCCACCGCACGAGCGGTGTGCAGGTGAAGGTCATCCTCGAGACCCACTTCCTGACGTACGCGCAAGTGGCCGTCGCGAGCGTCGTCGCGCTGTCAGCCGGTGCAGACTTCGTCAAGACCTCGACGGGGTTCGCACCGAGCGGCGCCAAGCTGGCCGATGTCGCCTTGATGGCATCCCTTGCGGGCGGCCGTGGGGTCAAGGCGGCGGGTGGCGTGCGCACGCGCAGGGCGGCGGAGCAGTTTCTGCGCTACGGGGCCACGCGGCTTGGCACCAGTTCAGGTCCGGCGCTGATTCGGTAGGAGGCGCTGGACGCAATCGGCAAACGGTCGCGTGAACGGCCACAGGGCAAGGGTGCAGATGAGGTTGAAGCAGGTGTTGGCGTTGGCCACCTGTTGCCCCGGGTCGGCCGAAAGCGCGGCCATCCAGTTCGCGAAGGGGCCGAGTGCAGGCAGGAAGGCCATGGCGCCGCCGACGTTCAGGAGCACGTGGGCCAGCGCGACCTGCTGTGCCTCGCGCGACTGCCCGAGCGCGGCCACGACGGAGGTCAGGCACGTCCCGACGTTCGCGCCAATCACGATGGCGATGGCGCCACTCAGGGGAATCACGCCGTCGCTCGTCAGCGCCATTGCCAAAACAGTCGTCGCGGTGCTCGACTGCATCGCGGCGCTGCACAGGACCCCTGCCAGGAGGGCGACAGCAGGCGTGCTGCCGGCAGCGCGCAGCACGGCGGCGACCTGGCCCAGTTCGGTCAGTGGCTCCAGCGCCGCGGAGAGCGCTTGCAGCGCAATGAAAATCGATGCGAAGCCAATCATCGCCATGGCCGCGTGACGCACACCCGGCCTTCGGCTGAACAAGCCGACTCCACCGAGGACGAGCAGGGGAACGGCGAACACCCATAGGTCTAGGGTCAGCAGCTGCGGTGTCACGGTGGAACCGACGTTGGCGCCGAGAACGAGGCCGACCGCGTCGCGAAATGTCATCGTGCCCGCGGCAACGAGTCCGACGGCGATGGCCGTTACCGCTGCACTGCTCTGGAGCAGGGCGGTCACGGCAGTCCCCGTGAGGATGCCGCGCGTCGGTGTTCGCACAAACCTCTGCAACAGTTTCGCCAATCGCGCTTGGCCCAGCCCTTCCAGTCCTGTGCGCATGACGCGCAGAGACAGGAGGAACGCCGCAAGCGAGAGCCCAACGGCGGCGACGTGAATCCAGATCATGGTGCACCTCCGGGCGCGGCGAGTTGCTCCGTCCCGGCCGCACCGCGGCGCAGTTGCGCCAGCGTCGGTCGGCTCGGGCCGGATTGTCCTCTGTCACAGCGTATGACGTCCGCGACTCGGACAGACCATCCCGCACGGTTTCGCCCGTTTGACACCGATTTTTCTGCTATACTATAATACGTCTGATTCACGATTTGCAGGTGTCGGAGGGAGGGAGAAGCATGACAGAAATCAAGGTTCGCAAGAATGAGTCTCTTGAGAGTGCGCTCCGTCGATTCAAGCGGGCGACGGCGCGAGACGGCGTGTTGGCCGAAGCCAAGCGGCGACGGCATTACGAGAAACCGAGCGTGGCTCGCAAGAAGAAGTCAGAGGCCGCCCGGAAGAAGAGAAGCAAGTATTGATGGTCGGAATTTGGGGCCAAGGAGGCAGTCGCGGATGAACCTGGCACAACGGCTCGCGGACGATTTGAAGACAGCGATGAAGGCGCAAGACAAAGTCCGGCTGTCGGTGGTCCGTATGGTTCGAGCGGCGGTCAAGAACAAGGAAATTGAAGTCGGGGCCCCCCTCAACGACGAAGCGATTGTGGCGGTCATTCAGAAGGAACTCAAACAGCGCCAAGACTCCCTCCAGGCGTTCGAGAGTGCCGGACGAACCGATTTGACAGAGGCCGTTCAGGCGGAAATCGCCATCCTGCAAACGTACCTTCCTGCGCAGCTGTCCGACGAAGCGCTGGCGGATGTGATTCGCGCCGCCATCGAAGAGACGGGCGCGTCAGGCAAGTCGGACATGGGCAAGGTCATGTCGGCGGTTCTGGCGAAGGTGCGCGGTCAAGCGGACGGAAAACGCGTTTCTCAGATGGTGCAATCGCTGTTGTAACATCGGCCCTTCGAGAGGGCTGTTGACAGGGGCTGTGTCCGTTGCCAAGCGGCAGCGGGCGCAGCCCCTTTTTGGCGCATGCGGGACGGTTTCCGCGTGGTCCAGCGGCGCCGTCTGGTCCACCCCACCGCGTGGGTGGCGTGCCCCCTCCCCTGGCTCGTACTATCCCTGCGGTTGTCCTCATAGGATGAGACTGAATGAATCCGGACGACCAAGGCCGGAAGTGTCCGAAGGGAAGGGGTGACGCGTGTGGCTGGATGGAAGCGGCGGTTGCAAGAGGCGGCAACCGATCTGTTGGGGCTGCCGCCGGACGCACTGGGAGACGTATCGCGCGTGACGTGTCTCGGCGCAGAGAAGGTGGTTGTCGAAAACGCGACCGAGCTGCTCCACGTGTCCGAGACGCGGATTGAGGTCGCCCTGACCTACCAAGACCTCGTCCTGGAGGGCCGGGAGTTCACGGTGACCCTGGTGTCTGACCGGGAGGTCCACATCGAAGGTGCCGTCTCGTGCATCCGGTATCAAGCGCGCGGCGGGGTGATCTCGTGACGCGCAGGCCGAGGTTGGAACATCTGCTGTCCGGTTACGTTTTCGTAGAACTGACCGGACCGGGGGTCACCGGCGTGGTTCGCGCCCTGGCCCGTCAGGGGATTTCGCTGTACCAAGTCCGGGTTCGCGACGGCTACGCCACAGCCGGCTTTTCGCTCGCCGACGTCCGGCCCGTCTGTCGAGCCGCCCGTGCTCACCGCGTGAAGATCCACTTCGTTCGACGCGAGGGTTTTCCGTTCTTGATTCGGAAGCTCCGTCGTCGCAAAGCCATGCTGTTCGGCGCGGCTCTATTCGCCGCCTTGCTGTACCTGTTTCAGTCGATGGTCTGGCAGGTTTCGGTCGTCGGGGTCGATCCGGAGGAGGCCGCGGCCATTCTCCAGGCTGCGCGATCTCTCGGCGTGTACCGCGGCGCGCCGGTGGCAGCCGTGAAGAATCCCGACCAGTTGCAGGCGGACCTGATTGCGCGCGTCCCGAACTTGATGTGGGTGGGTGTGACGCGCACCGGTACGCACGTGGAGATTCAGGCCCTGGAGAAGATCCCGGGCGTGGTCACCGCGCCCGCGCAGCCGCACAACATTGTGGCCGCCCGGCCAGCGGTGATTCGCAAGGTGTTCGCATCGCGCGGCAAAGTCGAAGTGAAACCGGGTCAAGCGGTGAGTCCCGGCCAGCTGCTCGTCTCTGGCGTTCTCGGCGGCGGTGCCGCGGAGGTCCCTGCGGACGCCGAGGTGCTGGCGGAAGTGTGGTATCGCACGCAGGTCTCCGTTCCGCTCCACGTGTCACAACAAGCGCTGACCGGGGAAGCGGTGCAGTTTGACGTCCTGCAGATGGGCGACTGGAACCTGCGCGTGTGGGGGTGGCGGGATCCGAAGTTCGCGTCGTACGACGACCGCGAATCCGACACCACCTGGCACATCGGCCACTGGCAACTGCCGCTGGTCCTCCGGCACATCACGCGGTACGAGGCGACGCCCGCGGCGGTCCGCCGCACTGAGCAACAAGCGTTGGCAGAGGCCCTGCGGCTGGCTGCGCAGGACGTGGCTGCACAACCGGGATCGGCGCGTCAGATCCTCGGCCAGACCGTTTTACATACGGAAGTGTCGCGTGGTAAGCTATATGCAACTGTACTGACGCGGACCGAAGAGGACATCGGCATGCCGGCGCCGATTCCGAAAGCCCCCGTCGAGACGGAGAAACCAGCGCACTGAAGGCCGAGGGCCGGTGCGGCGGTCGTCGCGGATAAGGAGAGGGTGGCCTGTTGACGCAAGACATCATCGTTCGCAAGTGGACGTTTGCCAACAACGACGAAGCGGTGGCTGTGCTCGGCCCGAACGATGCGCTGTTGCGGATGTTAGATCAGGCCTACGACGCGAAGGTGACGATGCGGGGCGCCGAAGTCGGCCTCTGTGGTACCCCAGAAGAAGTCGACCAGATGTACGCCATCTTGCGGGCAGTTACGCAACTCTCGCAGCTCGGCGTACATTTGTCTGAGGGCGACTATCGCTATGCGGTGGAGTTGGCAAAGGCAGGAGAGATTCAGGAGCTCGTCCCCCTGTTCACACAGGAGGTGGCCGTGACCGTTCGGGGCAAGGCCATCCGGGCGAAGACGCTCAGCCAGCGGCGGTACATCGACGGGATTCATGCGCACGACATCACCTTTGGCATTGGACCGGCGGGAACCGGCAAGACCTACTTGGCCGTTGCGGAAGCCGTGATGGCGCTGAAGCGCGGAGACGTGAAGCGGATTGTCCTGACGCGACCCGCGGTGGAAGCCGGGGAGAGTCTCGGCTTTCTACCGGGGGACCTGCAGGAGAAGGTCAACCCATACCTGCGCCCCATCTACGACGCGCTCTACGACGTCTACGGCCCGGAGCAGGTGGCGCGGGCGCTCGAGCGCGGGAACATCGAGATTGCCCCCCTCGCCTACATGCGCGGGCGGACGCTGGACGATTCCTTTGTCATCTTGGACGAAGCGCAAAACACCACCTCCGAGCAAATGAAGATGTTCCTCACACGGCTTGGATTCGGCTCGAAGATGGTGGTCACAGGGGACGTGACGCAGATTGACCTGCCGCGCGGGCGGCCTTCGGGCCTGGTTCAAGCGATACATATCTTGGAGGGCGTTCCCGGCATCTTGTTCCATTACTTCTCCGGGTCTGACGTGGTTCGGCACAAGCTCGTCCAGAGAATCATCGCTGCGTACGAACGCTACGACAACCGCACCGAACGGTAGACAGAACGCTTGGAGTCGTCCGGGTGCACCTGCATCGGACGTTGGGTGGCTCGTGCGGGGTGCAGGCGAAGCGGTTTACAGATAGGGGAACGGGTGTCATGTGGTCAAAGTGGTTGTTGGCTGTTCGCAAGTTTCTCGACGACGAGCGCTTCCGGCAAAGCCGGTCGGTTCGGCGCGGCATCTTCGTGGGGCTCGGGGTGGTGTTGTACATCATCCTGATTGGGACTGTGGTGCCGCCGCGGTATGATTTCCACGTCGGCCAGACGAGCCCGGTCACCATCCGCTCTCCCATCACGGCTGTCGACACGGTCAAGACGCAGGAGAATCGCCAGGCTGCGATGGACAAGGTGTCGAAGCAGTACGCGCAGTCGACCACCGTTCTGACCCAGGCGTTGGACCAGGTGGACAAGCTGTTCCAAACGGCCGTTCAAGTGGTCTCGGACAGCAGCTTGTCGACGTCGCAGCGCGTGCAGCAACTGCAGGCGGCGGCGCCGAAGAAACTGTCCCCCTCGACCGTTCAAGCGCTCGTCGGCCTGGACCCGCAACAGATTGGCATCCTTCAGAACACCGCGGAGGACATCGTCAAAAACCTGCTCGGCGCGCCGTTTTACAAGGAGTCGATGCAACAGGCCAACCTGCTCGTTGAGTCCCAGCTGCTCAATTACAACCTGGACCGCGTGTCGCGCCTGATTGTCCAGGATGCGGTGGTCAGCGTCCTCCAGCCGAACATGGTGTATAAGGCGGATGCGACGGAGGCGCTCCGACAGCAAGCCGCCGCCGCGGTACCCGACGTCTACATCCATCAGGGAGATGTGATTGTCTCGAAAAACGGCGTCGTCACCAACGCCGTCATTTCCGAGTTGAAGGACGTCGGTCTGTACGGCAACCACCCGCACTACTCCATCCTCTTCGGATTTGCCATTTTCATGGTACTCGCCATCGGGCTCCTGCGGGTCTATATCGAACACCGGTCACGGCGCCGCCGCCTTGACAACCTGATGGTCGGCATCCTCGGCTTGGTGATGACCCTCATGGCTGTGCTCATCTGGCTCACCAAGGACGTCATCAATGCCGGCGGACCTGCGTCGGTCGCCTACCTGATGCCCATCGCGATGGGCGGTATGCTGGTGACAGTGCTGATGGACGCGTCGCTCGGCGTCGTCACCTCGTGCTACCTGTCCTTGCTGTTCGGTGCAGCGATGGGCTACAATTATTGGTTCGCTATCATCGCGACGGTGACTTCGCTCGTTGGCGCCTACAGCGTGGAGCGCGTCACGCACCGCGGCACGTTCATGCGGGCGGGGTTTCTCGTGTCCCTCATGAACATCGTGGTCGTCCTCGCGATGGAGCTGTTGCAACCGGAAGGGCAGGTGGACGCGCACGAGACCCTCTTATACCTGGGCCTCGGGGCGCTCAACGGGCTCGTGAGTGCCATTCTCACCATGGGTGTGCTGCCGTTTTTCGAAAACGCGTTCGGCCTTCTGACGCCCATCCGGTTGCTGGAGTTGTCAAACCCGAGTAATCCGCTCTTAAAGAAATTGTTGATGGAGGCGCCAGGTACCTACCACCACAGTTTGATTGTCGGAAACCTGGCGGAGGCGGCGGCGGAGATTGTCGGGGCAGACCCGCTGCTGTGCCGGGTGGGCGCGTACTACCACGACGTCGGCAAGATGCGGCGGCCGATGTTCTTCGTGGAAAACCAGATGACGAAGGAGAACCCGCACGACAAGATTGCGCCGAGTCTCAGCCACCTCATCATCACATCGCACGTCACCGACGGACTGGAGATGCTCGAGAAAGCGGGCTTGCCGAAACCGATTCGGGACATCTGCGCGACGCATCACGGCACCACCATTCTGTGGTACTTCTACAACAAGGCGCGGGAACAGGACAAAAACGGGTCGGTCAAAGTCGACGACTTCCGCTACCCCGGACCGCGCCCGCGGACGCGTGAGAACGCCATCCTCATGATCTGCGATGCCGTGGAGGCGGCGGTGCGCAGCATGGCGAAGCCGACACCAGGGCGGGTGGAAGGGGTCATCCGCAAAATCATCCGCGACCGCTTGCAGGACGGGCAACTGGACGAGTGCGACCTGACCCTGCAGGACCTGGATGTCATGGTCGGCGCATTTATGAAGACACTAAAAGGGATCTACCATTCGCGCATCGAGTATCCGGACTTAGATAAAATTCGAAAGGAAACCGCGAAGTGAACGAACAGATGGCAGTGGATGTGGATGTACGGACCGAGGTTCCGGCCGGCAGCGGGATCGACGAAGCCTTTTGCACGCGTGTCCTCATGGCGGCCGGGCGACAGCTCGGCGTCTCCGGCGAGGTTTCGGTGTCTTTGGTGTCAGACGAGGAGATTCATGATCTGAATCGAACGTACCGCCAGGTGGACCGGCCAACGGACGTGTTGTCGTTTCCGCTGCGCGAAGGTGGAGCACAGGCCGATGTGCCGGACCAGCCAGAACCGCTCGGCGACATCGTCGTCAGCGTGCCGACGGCGGTTCGGCAGGCGGCTGAGTACGGCCACTCGCTGCAGCGCGAAGTCGGGTTCTTGCTCGTTCACGGGATGCTGCACCTGCTGGGTTACGACCATCAGACCGAGGCCGAGGAGGCCGAGATGACGCGCTTGCAAGAGGCGGTGCTGACAGACCTGGGGCTGCGGCGGGACTGAAGCCGCTGCGCCGCGATGAGGGGGCCGCGCCATGGTGGACGGGCATCCGCCGGCCGCACCGAACGAAGACCGACCAGCCACGGACCGGACGGGTCCGTTTGCGGAAGGAACGCCTGGCGAAACCTACTGGCGACAGAGTATCGGTCACGCGTTCCGCTTTGCCGGGAGCGGGCTGCGGGAGAGCTTGCCGCGCCAGCGCAACCTGCAGATTCAGTGGGCAGGTGCGATGGCCATATTGTGTTGGTGCTTGGTGGTGCGGCCCGCCGTCGGCTGGGTGTCGGCGACGGTCGGCGTGTGTGCACTCGTGATGGCGTTCGAGCTGTTGAACACTGCGGTGGAACACGCCGTGGACCTTGTGGCGGGACGGACGTACCACGAACTCGCCCGGTTGGCCAAGGACGCTGCGGCAGGGGCTGTGCTGTTGTCCAGCTTCGGTGCGGCGGCGTTTGGAATCTCGATGCTGGTCGCCACACTGCCGTGGCGCTGGAACCTCTGGACGAGTGTGCATCCGATAGGAGCCGTGGAAAGCAGTCTCGCGCTCGCTGCATTGGTGGCGTGGGTCGTTCAGAGCTGTCGTCGGGGCCGCAGCCGGGCGAACGAGGACAGCCGAACCAGGCGCGAACGGGCGGCGGATGTGCCGCCGGACAGGGACAGGAGGAACACGCATGACGGACGCTGACCGCACATACCACTCGGGATTTGTCGCCTTGATTGGCCGACCCAACGTAGGGAAGTCGACGTTGCTGAACGCGCTGGTCGGGCAGAAGATTGCCATCATGTCCAACCGTCCGCAGACGACGCGCAACCAGATTCGCGGCGTTTTGACCACAGATGCCGCCCAAATGGTGTTTATCGACACGCCGGGCATCCACCGGCCGCGCCACCGGTTGGGCGAGTTCATGGTAGAGACCGCCGAGCGGACGCTGCGGGAGGTGGACGTGATTGCCTGGGTGTGCGATGCGACAGAGCCGAACGATCCCGGTGACCAACCGATCCTCGAGCGGCTCCAACGCGTCGAGACGCCCGTGGTCTGCGTCATCAACAAGGTGGATGCGGTGGCCAAGCCTGCCGTTCTTGTTGCAATGGATGCGCTCCGCCAACGCTATCCATTTTCGGAGATGGTTCCGGTCTCGGCGAAAGAAGGCACACAGGTCACCGTGTTGCGCGAGGTATTGGCGCAGTATCTGCCCGAGGGGCCGCAGTACTACCCCGAGGGGATGGTCACCGACCACCCGGAACGCTTCCTCATTGCGGAGACCATCCGGGAGAAGGTTCTGCACCTGACGAGAGAAGAGGTCCCACACTCGGTGATGGTGGACATCGAACAGTTGGAAGAACGCGAGCCGTCCGGGGTCCTCTACGCGCATGCCATCATCTACACGGAGCGCGACAGCCAGAAGGGCATCTTGATTGGAAAGCGAGGGGCGATGCTGAAGCGGGTCGGACAGTTGGCTCGACAGGAGCTGGAAGCGTTGCTCGGCAACAAGGTGTACCTGGAACTGTGGGTCAAGGTCAAGAAGGACTGGCGGAACGACCCGAGCGCGTTGTACCGGTTTGGCTTTCGCGAAGACCGGTCCTAACCCGTACCAGGTTCTTCATCGTATCGCCATCCCTCGGCTGCGGAACGCTACCTAGTGACGGCGGCGACTGCGGCTTGGGGCAAGAGGAACTTCGCAACGGAAGGTAATTCTTCTTTACAAGGGGGATGATTTCGGTGCGGGAGTTTTCTTGGCGGTACTTCACGATGACCGGCGATATTCAGGCGTATCTGTTATACAAGCGGCACGAGGAGCTGTTACAGGCCGAGCCACGGGAAGAGGCAGAGGCGGAGCCGGTGCAGCCAGATTCGGTCCCGTAACAGGAGGCGACGAGCGCTGTGCCGTGTGAGTCGCGTGTGCTCGGCGACGGCACAGGCGGTGGGACCGGCGCCTGGCAGGGGAGTGGGGAAACGGGTTGCTGTACAACACGGAAGCGATTGTGATACGGACGGTTTCATACGGGGAGTCCCACGTGATTGTCACCCTGTTGACCCCGCAGGGGACGGTGGCTGCGATGGCGCGCGGCGCCAAGCGACCCCAGAGCCGATTGGCCGGCGGCGTGCAGTTGTGCGTACACGGGATCTACACTATTTCGCAGGGGCGTGGGATGGGGAACCTCTCGCAACTCGAGCTCGTGGACGCGCACCGTCCGCTTCGGGAGCGGATCGACTTGGCGGCGTATGCCGCCTATTTTTGTGAGTTGGTCGCAGCCTGCAGCGAAGAGCGGCCCGGGGGCAGTCGAGTGGTGTTCGAATGGTTTCGCGACGCGCTGGCACGCCTGTCCCGTTCATCCGAACCCCCGGCCGTGGTCGCGCGGATCTGGGAGGCGAAGGTGCTGCGCCTCATCGGTGCAAGCCCCGACTGGCAGCATTGCGTGCAGTGCGGCGCCCGTCTGGCGAGTCGCCCGGTGTACGTGCCGCGCCTCGGTGGGATGGTCTGCGGCGAATGCGCGGCCGCTGCTGAGCAGAGCAGATTCGGCTGGACGGACGCAGTCCGGGTCGCGCGGGCGGTTCCGTCTGTTCTCTATCAATTTGCCGCTGTGCCGTGGGAGAAAATCGGGGCGGTTCAGTTGCGTGGCGAGACGCTCTCGCAAGTTGCCACCGTGCTGCGCATCCAACTGCGTGACTTCGGTGGCCTCTCCACAAAATCTCGCGATTTTGTAGACCGGATGGAGGCGCTGTTCGACATAGATACCGACGGCGGGTCTTGATATACTCAACTCAACATCTCGCCATCGTGCCGAAGCGGCAGGGGGTGGTTCGGATCGATCTGACCAAACGCCAGGAAACCATCATTGAGATCGTCAAGCGCAACGGTCCTATCACAGGAGAGCAGATTGCCGAACGGCTCGGCTTGACGCGGGCGACCTTGCGTCCGGACCTGTCGATCTTGACGATGGCAGGGTTCCTCGAGGCGCGCCCGCGCGTGGGGTACTACTACAGCGGAAAGAAGAACGCAGATCTGTTCGGAGACACCTTGCGGCGCATGAAGGTCGCAGACTACCAGTCGGTCCCGGTGGTGATAGAGGAAACGGCGTCCATCTACGACGCGATTGTCAGCCTGTTTATGGAGGACGTGGGCACGCTGGTGGCGGTGCGCGACGGCTTTCTGCAAGGCGTGGTGTCGCGCAAGGACCTGCTGAAAGTCGCGATTGGGGGCGGCGATATCCACCAGATTCCGGTCAACTTGGCGATGACGCGCCTGCCGAACGTGATTGTGATTCGACCCGAACAGTCTCTTTACGAAGCGGCCACGTTGATGGTCCAGCATCAAATCGACTCGTTGCCAGTGGTCAAAGATACGGCAGCCAAAGGCTGGGTGGTCGTCGGGCGCGTGAGTAAGACGACCATTGTCCGGGCGTTTGTTGAGCTGGGACAGTATTTGGAAATCTGACCAGCGGCATCGGCGAGCACGTCGACGGCATCAGGGGGGAGCCAGGTGGCGAAAACGAGGGGATTGGTCGTTTATATTGTGTCGGATTCCGTCGGCGAGACAGCCGAGTTCGTCGTGCGGGCGGCAGCGAGTCAGTTTGAGCCGGGCCGTGTGGAGCTGCGGCGGGTGTCCCACGTCCAGGACGTCGCTGTGATTGACGAAACGGTGGCGAGTGCGGCGGAAGACGACGGCATCATCGCGTTCACGGTGGTAGTTCCAGAGCTGCGCGAGCACTTGGTCCAAGCCGCAAACCGCGCGGGCGTCGCGGCGGTCGACATCATGGGGCCCGTTCTCAGCGCGTTCGAACGGGTGCTCGGTGAGCGGCCTCAGCACAAGGCTGGGTTGGTGCACCAGTTGGACGCGGATTACTTCCGGCGAGTGGAGGCGATTGAGTTTGCGGTGAAATACGACGATGGACGCGACCCGCGCGGACTCGAGCGGGCTGACCTGGTCTTGCTCGGCGTTTCGCGTACGTCGAAAACGCCCTTGTCCATGTATCTCGCGCACCGCGGCATCCGGGTCGCCAACGTGCCGCTGGTTCCGGAGGTGCAGCCGCCCGAGCCGTTGTTTCGAAGTGTGCACCGGGATTGTATCATCGGTCTCACCATCCGCCCGGACAAGTTGACGACGATTCGGGTGGAGCGACTGAAGGCGCTCGGACTGAGCAGTCAGGCGACGTATGCGAGCCAGGAGCGGATTGAGAAGGAGCTCGCGTACGCGAACGGCATCTTCGACCGCCTCGGGTGTTACCGTATCGACGTCAGCGACCGAGCGGTGGAGGAGACCGCGGGCCTGGTGTTGGAGCGGATGGGCAAAACCGCCCGAGCCGCCGGGATTCGGTTCCCGCTCGACCGCTTGCTTTAACACTGCACACGGCGAACATCGTGGGACGCTTGGACGCGCGCGTACCGAGTCGCTCTACCTTGCGGTGCCACGTGGGCTTTTACGCAGGATTTCTGGAAGCGGCGTAAAGGGCGACCATGATAATCTGTACATCATAAGGGATCTCCCGGCTCCATAAGATGAAGTGCAGGCATGCGTTGCGGTTGACAGGGCGAGGATAATTCTGCCTGTGCGCGTCGATACTAGAGGTTGTTTCAAGTGATGCAACGCGGGTGTGCGGACCCGCGTGCTTTGCGCCGGACCGGTGGCCGGTTGGACGCACCGCTCTGCGGACGCCTGATGCGGCTCGCTCCTCCGCGCCAAATTTCGGACCAGAGGAGGAAAGTACATTTTCTTGTAGAATAGTGTTTATACATCGTGGAATACGCGACCCGTCCTTCGACGGCATCCCAGTGCAGTTCCACTGTCCATTTGGGTAGAAGGTGATGGGATGTGGCGAATACCACAGGACTTTGTCGAAACGGTTCAACGAAGCGTCGACATTGTGGAAGTGGTTGGCGAATACGTTCCACTCCGGCGGTCGGGTCGGGGTTATGTCGGGCTCTGTCCGTTTCACAACGAGCGAACGCCATCCTTCACCGTATCGCAGGATAGGGGTCTCTATCACTGTTTCGGATGCGGTGCGGGTGGCACGGTCATTCGCTTTGTCATGGACATCGAAGGCCTGACATTTGCCGAGGCTGTCGTTCGGCTCGCCGAACGGGTCCATCTGCCGTTACCGGAGACGCTGCGCGGGCGAGAAGCTGCGGCGAACGCGGACGACCGCTTGGTCCGGATGCGGAATGCACACGAATTGGCTGCGAAATTTTATGGATATATTTTAATGAATGCGTCGGCCGGTGTGCAAGCCCTAACCTATCTGGAGGACCGCGGTCTGCGGCGAGAGACCATCGCCGAGTTCCGTCTCGGGTATGCGCCGCCAGCGGAACGGAGGCTGGTCGAGTTTCTCGGCAAGCGAGGGTACGCACCCGACCTGTTGGTCGACTGTGGACTGGCGGTTGCGGTGGGCTCCCGCGTCGTCGACCGCTTCCGGAACCGCGTGATGATTCCCATCTGTGACCACAGAGGCCAGGTTGTGGGGTTCGGTGGCCGCGCACTCGACGTCGACGCGAAGGTGAAGTACCTGAATTCGCCGGAGTCGGCTCTGTTTCACAAAGGGCGCCTGCTCTTCAACCTGAACCGTGCGCGGCGGGGGATCCGTCAATCCGGGCATGCGGTACTCCTGGAGGGCTATATGGATGTGCTGTCTGCGTGGCAGGCCGGAGTCACCAACGCCGTTGCCAGCATGGGCACAGCCCTGACCGAGGAACACATGGCGGCGCTCAAACGCTACACAGACCGAATTGTGGTGGCGTATGACGGGGATGCAGCGGGTCAAAAGGCGACGCGACGCGTTGTGGACCTGACTCGGCAGGGTGCCGTCGATTGCCGCGTCGCAGTTTTTCCCGACGGCATGGACCCCGATGATTTCATCCGGCGAAAGGGAGCGGAGGCGTTTCGCCGCCACCTGGAGTCACAGACCGTCACGGCGGTTCAGTTTCTGATTCAATCCCTGCGGGCTGAGGCGCAGCTTGAGAGTTCTGCCGGTCGGACGGCGTACCTCCGTTCGGTGCTACGACTGCTGGCCGAGCGAGCAACGCCCATCGAGCGGGACACGGAAGTCCGGCGTTTGGCTGAGGAGTTCCACGTGGCCCCGGAGGCCTTGCACCAAGAGTACCGGCTGCTCGCGCAGGGCGTCGAAAAGCGAGCCCTGCGAGCTCGGGCACAGGTCACAGGACCGCGTGCCCCCGTTCCACCGGTGGTCGCCGCGGAGGTTCGGGCCGGAGAATACATCCTGCGCAGTCTCCTCCAGGACGGAACCTGTGCACCCTGGCTGGAAGAGATGGGCGTGATGGCTTTGGCGACCCCCGAGCAGACGGCGCTCCTTGCGCTGTTGTACGAGTTTCGCTTGCAGTACCCAGAGGCCTCCGCAGGCAGCTTCATCGACCGCTTGGAGGACGAGGCGCTCCGTGCGTACGCGTCGTCCCTCGCAATGAGAGACGACGCTCCGGTTGCAGACCGGGCGATGGTCCTCGACTGCATCCGGACCCTGCGTTTGCGCGAATTGGAGGGGCGCTATCGCGAGGTGTTGACAGCGTTGGTGGAAGCTCAGGTGGAGGGGCGGGCCGACCAAGTGAATCAGCAGCGCCAGCTGGCCGCTCTGCTTCAGCAGCAGATACGTGCGGTCCAGGCGTCGAGGTCGCAAACCGACGCAGGTCGGATTAAGGAGGCGGGGATAGAATGAAAGACGTAACCGAAGAGGCCCGCGAAGACGGGCTGACCCTTCAAGAAGAAAAGGCCGCCCTGGCCGCACTGGGCAAGAAACGGGGCACGTTGACCTATACAGAGATTGTCAACCGGCTCACGAAGTTCGACTTGGACCCCGACCAGCTCGATGAGTTCTTCGACCAGCTGTCGGAGCTGGGAGTAGACATCGTCAACGAGCGCGACGAGGGGGACGCCTCGGGCGAGAGCGATGACGACAGCCACGACGGGGGCGAGCGTATTGACCTGAATGACCTGTCGATGCCGCCCGGCGTGAAAATCAGTGACCCGGTTCGGATGTACTTGAAGGAGATAGGTCGTGTCCCGCTCCTCTCCGCCGCGGAAGAGATTGAGCTCGCGAAGCGGATTGAGCAGGGCGATGAAGATGCCAAGCGCCGACTCGCGGAGGCGAACTTGCGACTCGTCGTGAGCATCGCGAAGCGGTACGTCGGTCGAGGAATGTTGTTCTTGGACTTAATCCAAGAAGGCAACCTGGGCCTCATCAAGGCGGTTGAGAAGTTCGATTACCGCAAGGGTTACAAGTTCAGCACGTATGCCACGTGGTGGATTCGTCAGGCCATCACGCGAGCCATCGCGGACCAGGCGCGCACCATTCGGATTCCCGTGCACATGGTTGAGACCATCAACAAGCTCATCCGCATCTCGCGCCAGTTGCTGCAAGAGCTGGGGCGGGAACCAACCGCCGAGGAGATCGCCGCGGAGATGGATTTGAGCGCAGATAAGGTCCGTGAGATTCAAAAAATTGCCCAAGAACCCGTCTCTCTCGAGACCCCCATCGGGGAGGAAGACGACTCGCACCTCGGCGACTTCATCCCGGACGATGAAGCGCTCGCGCCGGCGGACGCAGCGGCGTACGAACTGCTGAAGGAGCAGTTGGAGGATGTCCTGGACACGTTGACAGAGCGAGAGGAAAACGTGTTGCGCCTGCGCTTTGGGCTCGATGACGGCCGGACGCGGACGCTGGAGGAAGTCGGGAAGGTGTTCGGCGTGACGCGTGAGCGCATTCGTCAGATTGAGGCGAAGGCCCTGCGCAAACTACGCCACCCGAGTCGCAGCAAGCGGTTGAAGGACTTTCTCGAGTAGGGACCGGAGCCGGCGGACGAGATTGCCGAGGCCGTCGGACGGTTCTTCTCATGTACAAGACGTTCCTGGCAGAAGATCATCGCCAACTGTGGGCCGTGCGGCCCATTTTTATTTTCTCGCCAGCGGGGCATTGCCTTGACCGGTGAACCAAGCACACCTACCCAGCGTACACTGTGTCGCGAATGTCTGCAGGGGATGGGATGGATGGGGCGGCGCTTCTCGGGCAGGTGCATCAGCAGACGGGTAGAGCAGGCGGCCAGGAGCACGTCCCCAAGACAGAGCGAGCATCCCTTCAGGTCGGATGGGGGTGCATGCGTGAACGGATGACGTGCGCTGTTGGATGGCCCCGTCGTCACGGGGCTTACATTTTAGCAGGGTGCAGGGAGGCGGAGGGTTTCTATGGATGTTCTGTTGGGGGGCGACGAGCTGCTCTTTTTTGTCCCGGATGTGCCAGCCGCAAAACGGTGGTACGGTGATTTGCTCGGGGTTTATCCATATGTGGACCACGGAGGGTACTGTGCTTTTCGAGTGGCGTTGACCAGGTTTGGGTATGTCAGATGAAAGACGCGTTTGGAAACGTGTGGGGATTCGTGCAACGTCCGGAATGACGTCTGTCCGTTGAATGCCCTGCAAACGCTTTCGAATCTGCTTCTCTGACCGCTATAATGGAGAAGGACACAGTCTCGTCGGCCCCGCCAACGCCGCTGACGATGGTCGTGGAGAAACGTGTCGACGCGAGTGTGGGCCATGGATGGGAGGTATCGACGTGAACTTTGATTTGACAGACGAGCAACGCATGATTCGCGATACGGTCCGCGAGTTCGCGGAGGCCGAGATTGCTCCAATTGCGGCGGAGCTGGACCGGGAGTCCCGCTTTCCGGTAGAGATTTTCCGGCGGATGGGAGAACTCGGTTTTCTCGGCCTGCCGATTCCGGAAGCGTACGGCGGTGCTGGCGCCGACAGCATCAGCTACTGCCTCGCGGTAGAGGAGATTGGCCGCGCCTGCGGCGGGACGGGGCTCAGTTACGAAGCGCACGTTTCTCTCGCCTGTACGCCGCTTCTCCTGTACGGCACAGAGGAACAAAAGCAACGCTATCTGGTTCCTCTGGCGCAAGGTGAGGGCCTGGGTTCGTTCGGCCTCACGGAGCCGGGGGCCGGTTCAGACGCCGGTGGGACCCGTACGACCGCGGTTCGCGATGGGGACGAGTGGGTTATCAACGGAAACAAGATCTTCATCACGAATGCTGGCTATGCCAAGACGGTCGTGTTGACGGCCGTCACCGACAAGGAGAACCGCGGCATCAGCGCGTTCATTGTGCCGACCGATACGCCGGGATTCTCCACGGGCCAGCCGTATGAGAAGATGGGCATGCGGGCCTCCAACACAGTCGAAGTGATTCTCGACAACGTCCGCGTTCCCGCCGACAACCTGCTGGGGCCGCTGAACGCCGGCTTCAAGCAATTCCTGTCGACCTTGGACGGGGGCCGCGTGGCCATCGCGGCGCTGGCGGTCGGCATTGCTCGGTGTGCGTTCGAAACCGCGTTGGCGTATGCCAAACAGCGCCATCAGTTCGGGCAACCGCTGTCGAAATTCCAAGCGATTCAACACAAGCTGGCGGACATGGCCATGCATATCGATCTCGCTCGCAACGCTGTCCTGAAAGCTGCCTGGCTGAAGGACCAAGGTCGACCGTATACGAAGGAAGCCTCTTACGCCAAACTGTTCGCGTCGGAAATGTGCACGGCCACCTGCAATCAGGCTATCCAAGTCCTGGGCGGGAACGGGTATATGCGGGAATTCCCGGTCGAGCGGAACCTGCGCGACGCCAAATTGATTGAGATTGGCGAAGGTACCTCCGAGATTCAACGGCTCGTGATTGCCCGCCAGTTGGGCTGTTGAAGCGAATCCCAGGCATCTTCCGTTGGCGGCGTCTATTTCCCTCTTCCCACTCGTAGGTTAGAGTGAGTCTGTGGCGGCGGCTTGCGACATGGGAACGCCCCGCAGCGGGAGGGTCGACGATGCTGCGAGTGCTCGGGTTCGCGTTGGTGGGGGCCGTGGCCGCTGCAGTGGCCTTCGTCGTCGGTTTGCAGGCGGTCGGGCGGCAGATTCGCAGGGTCGGCCGACGGCAGCGGCCGGTCCCGTCGGATGTCGCGATTGTCCTCGGAGCGTACACCCACGGCTATCGTCCAAGCCCGGTTCTGGCGGACCGTCTGCGGGCGGCCCTGCAGTTGTACCGACAGGGTTACGTGCGATATTTTATTGTGAGTGGCGGCCGTGGAGCGGATGAGACCGTCTCGGAGTCGTCCTCCATGAAGCGGTTCTTGGTGTTGAACGGGGTGCCGCCGGAAGACATCCTGCAGGAGATGACTTCCGCAGACACGTGGGAGAACCTGCGAAACAGTCGGCAAGTGATGTTGGCACACGGACTTCGCACAGCGGTTGTGGTGACCAGTGACTACCATCTCCCGCGGGCGCTCGCGGTTGCGCAGCAGTTGCACATCGACGCGACGGGGTTTGCCGCGTGGTCCACATCGCGGGACTGGCGGGCGACCGCGCGGGAGGTGCTCGCCAGCATGAAATACACGGTCAGTGGCCAGGCTACGTGGCGACGCAGGCGAGCCTGACGTCTCTGCCTGGATGGCCTCGCGTTCCATCGGGCCGCACAGTTTGTCAACGCAAAGGAGTCGTCCGCGCTTGTCTCAGTTGTCGCCAAGATTGGCCGGTCTCGCAGCCTGGGTCCCGCTTGGGTCCAGGTTGCTCGACGTTGGGACGGACCACGCCCTGCTCCCGATTGCCTTGGTTCAGTCCGGGCGGGTGGTCTCTGCCGTGGCGTCCGACATTGCCCGGGGGCCTGTGGAACGCGCACGGGACAACGTCCGTCAGGCAGGCCTCGAGGCACAGATTGCGGTTCGCCAGGGTCCTGGACTCTCCACGGTTTCTGCGGGAGAAGTGGACGTGATTGTCATTGCTGGCATGGGCGGCGGGACAGCGGCCGGGATTTTAGAGGAAGCGCCGGACATTGCACGATGCGCGACACGGCTGTTGCTGCAGCCGATGAACGGAGCCGCACGACTGCGGCGGTGCCTGCTCGACCTGGGTTTTGAAACCGTCGAGGAGGACATGGTGGAAGAAGGAGCGCGCAGCTATCAACTGATGGCCGTCGAGCCTCGGCCGAAACCGGGCGGCGAGCGACCCCGTGCCTCCTGGTTGACCTTGGCGTTTGGCCCCGTCAACCTCCGACGCACCGGAGACGAACGCGTGCGCCGAGCCGTGTGGGAGGAGCGGGAGCACATGTCCGGCATTGTTGACCGCCTCGCCGCGGCGCCGGAGGGCAGTGAGGCGGCCAGACGACGTGTGGAGCTCGAGGCCCGCATCCACGAGGCAGACGCGTGGCTCCATCTTGGCGCGCAAAGGGAGGAGGGAGGACGTTGAATCCGACAATCGTCGCCGATGTGGTCCGCGTCCTGGAGGCTTGGGCCCCCCCTTCGTTGGCCATGGAAGGCGACCGGATTGGCCTGCAGGTCGGCCGGATGGACAAGCCGGTCCACCGCGTCGCGGTGGCGCTTGACCCGTACCCGGCCGTGGTGGACGAAGCACTGTCCGCAGGTGCAGATCTGTTGGTGACGCATCACGCGCTCATCTACCGGCCGCTCCATCGGATCGACACCGGGACGGCCCGCGGGCGCGCGCTGGCGAGAGCCTTGGCTGCGGACCTGGCCGTGTTCAATGCACATACGAATCTGGACATCGCGCCGGGCGGTGTGAACGATGTCCTGGCGGAGCGTCTCGGACTGACGAACGTGGAAATTCTCGACCGCATTGCGAACGAACAGCTGCGCAAGTTGGTCGTGTTTGTGCCGACGGACCACCACGAAGCCGTTTTGCAGGCAGTATGCTCGGCAGGGGCGGGGCACATCGGGGCGTACAGTCATTGCACGTTTAACACGCCAGGTACGGGCACGTTCCTGCCCGGCGAAGGGACGAAGCCGTTCATCGGATCTCCGGGCAAGCTGGAGTGGACGGCGGAAACGCGGCTCGAGACGGTGGTTCCGGAGCGGCTCGTGGAACCGGTCATCCGTGCCATGCTGGCTGCCCACCCGTACGAGGAGGTGGCGTACGACCTGTACCCGCTGGAGATCATGGGCAAGCCGTACGGCATCGGACGGGTCGGGCAACTGGCCAATCCACAACCGCTGCACGCGTTTGCACAGACCGTGCGTGACCGGCTCGGTTTGGCGCACATCCGCTACAGCGGCCGAGCGGATTGCGTCGTTCGCCGCGTCGCCGTGCTGGGCGGTTCCGGCGGGCGCTGGGTGCCGCATGCGCTGCGGGCGGGCGCGGACGTCCTCGTGACCAGCGACTGTGACCACCATACCGTCGCGGAAGCGTGGCAGGATGGATTGGCCGTGGTCGACGCGACGCACGCTGCCCTCGAGCGGCCGGTGCTGGAACGCGTCGCCGAGCGCATCCGCGAGGGGTGTGGCGGGAGCGTCGACGTGTGGGTGTGTGCCGGGCCGGAAGATCCGTTTCACTGGGTGTAGAGAGGCATCTCGCCGCGGGCGGCAGGGCACTCGGTTGCGGTCGGGGTACGTTTCGCACGAAGCGGGGGCGGTGGATGAAGAGGAAACCGTTTCCCTTGAACCGGCATCGCGTCTGCGTTATACTCAACCGTGCTGACTGGTTCGGGGAGTAAGCTGGGCAACCGCCGGTGCGACGCCGAAAGGCTGCACGGGAGGAAAGTCCGAGCTCCACAGGGCAGGGTGCCGGATAACGTCCGGCGGGAGCAATCCTAGGGAAAGTGCCACAGAAATGGAGACCGCCGATGGCCGTCGACCCGGTCGACGTGCACAGGCAAGGATGCAACGGTGCGGTAAGAGCGCACCAGCAGCCTGGAGACAGGCTGGCTAGGTAAACCCCACCTGGAGCAAGACCGGATAGGAGCGCACATGTGGCGGCCCGTCACGCGCTCGGGTAGGTCGCTGGAGCGGTCTGGCAACAGCCCGCCTAGATAGATGGTTGCCGCTCCGCGGTGCGAGGCGCAGATGACGCTGTGACAGCGCAGCGTCAGGCGCCGATTGCAGCACTGGAGTACAGAACTCGGCTTACAGGCTTGCTTCCCGACAGGAAACCCACCCACAAGGCATTGCGCCTTGTGGGTTTTTGGTTGTTGGCATCGACTGTCCGGCCGCTAGACAGGCGTTTCCCAAAAGCTGATGTTCAGCGCGAGGGCGACGTTGTTTCCACCCCCCGTTCGGCGTGACAGGGGACAAGGGGCGATGGTGGCGCCGATGCCGCGCCCGTCGACGTTCCCATCTGTCACGATGTGCCAGCCCATCGGGATGTTGTCCCTGCCCCTCGCTGCAGCTGCCTCATACCTGTGCAACGGAAGGGGGGTGAGGTGATGGTCACTCGGGAACACGTGATGCCGTACCTTGGCCAACACGTCGTCGTGCGCACGCGAGACGGTGCCGTCCATCACGGAATTTTGCATTCCGTCACCAATGAGGGCATCTACCTGCGGCCGATTCGCGGTCGACTTGCGTCGGCAGACACGGCGGACGGGTCTGTCGGCCTGCTCGGGCAACTGCCGGACCGCGGTGTGGATGCCCACGAGGCATGGTGGCCATTTTGGTTCTTCCCGTGGTGGTGGATTGGGGGATTTTGGCCATGGGCTTGGTGGTGGTGACGGCCTTCGAGCGAAGGTCGCAGCGCCTCGTCGCCTGAACGCAGATGCCTGTCCACGCAAAAAAGGGGGCTCTCCGGGTACGGGCGTACCCCCTGAGCCGTGAAGGGGGGTGTACCCTGTGGGGCTCGATCCGAGGCTGTTGGACGTCTTCCGCGCCAAGATTGCCAATCCCATGAACTGGCGCCGCGTTCACCACTGCCTGATGTCGTACAGCCAGTGGGACCTGGCGAATCCTGACGGAGCCGGTGCGCTCGTGGATAACCTGTCCGGTGTGCTCGGCGTTCCGCTCACGCCGGCGCAGCGGGCCGGTGCTGTGAACTGGATTGTCGGGCAGCGGATCAATCCACGGAATCCGCTGCACCAGATGCGCATGTGGAGTGTGGTCAACGGTTATTGAACCAGCCTGCAAAAGGGCCCGTTGTCGGCCCTTTTGTTGCGGCCGCTGCCCTTCACCCTCCGTCGGTTACTGGGAGGGCTTCGCACGGACCCGTCGGCGGATTTTGACGCCGCTGTGCAGCAACCGCTGCTCGGCGTCCGTGTCCGACGGGTGGGAAGATGCACGGGTCGGCCCCTGCCCAGGCGGTCGGGTCGCGTCCGCGTGCGGGTCCGGCGCGGAATCGCGCGACGCGTCCATCGAGGGCCCGTGCGCCCCTGAACCTTGCCCACCATCCTGCGTTCCCTGGTCCGTTGGACGCTGGCCTTGCGTCTGTCCTCCTGCGCTGCCGACACTTCCCCCCTGTCCTCCTGTCGTGTTCATGCTCCCGCCAAAGGCGCTCCCGGGCCCGCCGTTCCCGGCCGCGCCACCAACCGGTGACAAGCTCACCGTCTTGCGCATCCAAGCGACCGCGCTCACCAACAAGGGCAGGACGATGCCCATCGCGATTGCGATGTATACATACGTACCCCCGAGGAAGGCGTACGCGTCTTCCCGCGACGCCTGTCCCAGTCCCAGCGTGATGGCGCCTGCGCAGACCGCCAGCGGGAGCACGAACAGGTTTTCGTCGACCCCCACCAGTTCCGCGGTCCACTTGCTCGCGCCAAACAGGTACACGGCGACGAGGAAAAAACTTCCAAAACCCCACAGCAGAATCCCCATCAGGTCCAGGCGCTCGACCACATTCCGGATGTGCAGGTACTGAATTTCGGAGTAGGTCGGAAACGCCAACGTTCGCGCGACCTGTTCGCCGAACATCATGACAGGTCCGGTTGCAGGCCCGAGAAACATCAACGCCGTGACCCCTATCCAGGCGAGGGAGAGACGGTGCAGCTGCGCCGGTTGATTGACGTGGTTGGTGACGTTCAGGAACACCACCATCTCGGCGAACATCGCGAGAAACACGAGGGCGGCACCCCAGACCGATGGCCAGCCGTTTTGCAGGACGGGCATCAGCCGCGAGACATCTTTGTCCTTGAGCGAGAGCAAGCTGGCGGCGACGCCCATCGCAATCAACACCGGCAAGATGACTTGCATCGTACGGGTGATCACCTCGAGTCCCTTGTAGCACCCCCAGCCGGCCACGAACAACACCGAGAAGACGAAGATGCCAGGCGGGGTGGTCGGGTACATGATGGACAGAAAGTCGGTCAGCACCTTCATCGTGAGCGCGGCGACGACCAGAAAGTAGGCGATGTACAGCGCCCCGACGAGACTGCCGAGCCAGGGGCCCAATGCCGATTGAACGAACATGGCGAACGATTGCCCGGGAGCGCGACCGGCTTGCCACAGGGCGAACCACGCGTTGAGGCCCCCGAGCGCGCACGCCACCAGAAGGGCGACCCACGTATCGCGCCCCGCCTTCATCAGGGCGAGGTGGATGAAGACAAAGTGGCCGAAGGCGGTGGTGGAGGCGATGACCACGATGTAAAACTGCAAGGCGGAAATCGTCACCGGTCTCGATGTGGCGTTCACCGCAGGTCTCGATGTGGCATTCCCCACGAGGCAACCCCCTTTTGTTGTCGGAGCCGGGTTCTCCTGGCGTTCGGTCACATGCGCAGCAGTGGAATCGGCGGCAGCCCCAGTTTCAAGGTGTACATTGCCAGCGCGACAAACCCGATGCCGAAGAGGACGGCGTAGACGATGCGCCCCCGCACGGGCTGTTGCTGCCCGAGGCGGCGGAGGTCCACGACCGCGGCACAGACGGCGACCGCGAGCAACCAAAACACGCCGTTCATTGGACGCGCCCCGGCGCGTTCGACGTCGTGTGCGGCAGGAGGGTGCTGAGGAGGCCCGTGTTTCGCACGTGTACATGCGTGCTGTACGCGACCGCGGCCTCTTTGTACACCTGCCGCCACTGCGGCTGCATCTGCCGCCACCGCTGCGGGGCGCTCCGGTACACCGCGTCGGCGAAGTCCAAGGGGTCCGCTTGAAAGTCCTTCTGGAGCGCGTTCATGGCCTGCGCCATGTGGTTGCGCAGGTGGTTCGCGATGGCTGACTTCAGGAGGTCGACCTCCGCCGGAGTGGTGAACGTCAGGTCCGTGGTGTTTTGCGTGACGTCGAAGTTGGCCGACACGTCGATGTTCAACTGGGGATTGCCGTGCGCCCATGTCACCCACCGCTTCGATCGCGTCGTTCCGATGCGCGCGCTCACCGCCCCTGGATGCCCAGGGATGGCCACGGTGACGTCCTTGCGCTTCAGTTTGCCGAGAATCCACAGATACCCGTCAGACTGCGGACCGTCCAGCCAGCCGACGAGTCGGTCTTCGCGAAACACGGCGATGCGGTCCAACTGAAACGACGGGGCCTCGTTCTCCCGAACGGGCGGTACGACGTCGAGGCCGGGCGCCGAGGGGTCACCGTACCCGGCCAAACTTTCCGCGAACATGCGCGAGTCCATCTCCAACGCAGTTCCTCCTTGCTCCAGTTCCACGATGGCATCGCTCGGCAGCCGGTTGAGCGGGTAGGCCAGCTGGAGGACCGACTGTGCGGTCGCACCGTGGGCAATCACCAGGTACGTGCGCAGGCGGGACGACGGGTTGCGCAGAATCTCGTCTATCAAGCCGCCCATCCCTTCGCGGGCGTACGCTTCTCCGATGACAATCACGCGCCGGTGCCCCATGAACAGCCGCCGGGACAGCTTCGCGCGGGCGCGCGACAGCGGATCGACATTGGTCGAACCCTGCTCGGTTTCGACGATGAACGTGTCTGGACTGCCGGTCGACGTCGCTGGCGCCCCGCCGCCTGCGGTCCCGAGTTCACTCGGGCGGATGATCTGCAGCGTGCCGAGAACGGAGTGGCCGTCTGGCGCGAGATCCACGCCCGTCATTGGGACAATCGCCAGGCGGTCGATCTCGGTGGAATCCCAACACCCGGTGTTCACCAAACACACGGCGCACAACAGGAGCGCCGTTACCGTACGCCGCACAGGGACCCCTCCTCACGTGTTCCGCTTCGACCGCGGCACGCGCTGGTCGGGTGCCATCGCGGCCGACTGCCGGCGGACGTTCTGGCGGCTCGTCTGTTCCGGCCGTCGGCGCATGGCCCACTGCGGCGCCCGGAGCACGACATCGCCCGTAGAACTGCGGCTGAACGGGCTCACCGGTTGCAGGTACGGCACGCCGAGGGAGCGCAGGCTGCTCAGGTGAATCACCACCGCGACCGTCAGCATCACGATGCCGAACACGCCAATCAGACCGCCGGCGAGGATCATCGCGAAGCGCAACATGCGGATGGCGATGGCGAAGCTGAACCGCGGAATCACGAACGACGCAATGCCCGTGATGGCGACGACAATCACCATCGGGGCGGAGACAATCCCCGCTTCGACTGCCGACTGGCCGATGACGAGCGCACCCACGATGCTGATGGCGGAACCGACGGTCTTCGGCAGCCGGACGCCGGCTTCACGCAGGGCCTCGAACGTCACCTCCATCAGGAGACACTCCACCAGGGCCGGGAACGGCGTCACCTCCCGCGCCGCGGCGATGGAGATGAGGAGCTTGGTGGGCAGCATCTCCTGGTGGAACGTCGTGATGGCCACGTACAGGCTCGGCAAGTAGAGGGCAATCCCCATGAACAGGTAGCGGAGCCAGCGGATCAAGTTGACAATCGGATAGCGCTCGTAATAGTCTTCGGCGGCCTGCAGGGCACCCCAGAGGTCAATGGGTGCAATCAACGCAAACGGAGATCCTTCGCTGATGAGCGCCAACCGGCCTTCGAGCAGGGCACTCGCCACCACGTCGGGACGTTCGGTGTTCTGGAGCTGCGGAAACGGCGAAAAGGCGTTGTCCTCGACCAGTTCCTCCAAGTAGCCGGAGTCGATGATGGCGTCGATGTCAATCCGGTCGAGTCGCTGCCGCATCTCGTCGACCAAGCTGGGGTTGATGATGTCGCGCAGAAAGCAGAGTGCGACCTTGGTCTGCGTGTAGCGGCCGATGGTGCGAAATTCGACGACCAGCTCGGTGGAGCGAATGCGGCGGCGGAGCAACGTGATGGACGTGCGCAGGTCCTCCGTGAAACCTTCCCGCGGTCCGCGGATGACCGCTTCGGTCTCCGGCTCTTCCACACCGCGTTGTTCGCCGCCGCCGATGGAGATGGCGAGCCCATGCGGTTCGCCGTCCACCAGAAGTAACACCTGCAGACCCACCACGACGTGATGGAGCGCCTCCTCGAGTGTGGCGACCTGTTCCGTGGAGCCTGCGGTGACGAATGCGTCGCCGATGGTGCGCAGGTCTGCGGGCGCGTTCGCGGTGTAGGAGTGGACCGTCGTACCGCCCTTCGTGAGCGGTTTGAAGATGTCGCTGTCAATCTGCTGTTCGTCGGAGAGCCCGCTGATGTACACGAGGTACGCGGGCCGCCCGTCAAACAGCTCAAACGGGCGGAACACGACGTCCCCGGAGGCGCCGATGACCGACCGGATGGAGTCAATATCCTCCGCGAGGTGTCCAGACAGCGCGTCGCTCGTGCGGTCGTCGCGTGAGACCTCGCGGCCATCCGGACCGGCCGATGACGAATCCGGGCACCGGAGAGCACGAATGCGGGTGTGCGTCACACTCGGCGCGGACCTGCGTGAGAACCACTGGCGGCGCAACCGGATCCCCCCTTGGACGTCCAAATGCAGACTTTGATGGGTAACGTACCCACACGCGCGGAACCGTATGCAAGCCGCGGAGCGGAGAGAACATGTGAGAGATGGCGGTTTGACGACCGAAGGGCGTTCTGGTACTATAAAAATGTAAGTTGTGCTGGGCTTTTGCAAACGTCGGCAGGACTGCGCCGTCCAGGCAGCGAACCATTGTCGCAGAGACGCGCTGGCAGCGCTTCTCTGCAACTTGGGTGAGGGAGTGGAGTGACGATGGCGAACATCGAACACCTGTCAGACGCGAACTTCGCGTCGTTCGTGCAGGGGTCGGAGAAACCCGTCCTGGTGGATTTCTGGGCAACCTGGTGCGGACCGTGCAAAATGATGGCGCCAGTGCTGGACGAGATTGCGGAGGATTACGGCGATAAGCTCGTCGTGGCGAAGGTGGATATCGACGAGAACCCGAACACGCCGAGTCAGTTCGGCATCATGGGCGTACCTACGCTGCTTCTGTTCAAGAACGGGGAGGTCGTCAAACAGCTCGTCGGCTATCGGCCGAAGCGGGATGTCGTGAGTGAGATTGAGCCCGCCCTGTAAGGTCGGGCGCATTGGCCAGAGCGGCTGTGTGCGGTGCAGCGTCTGTGCTCGGAGACGGGCAGCGGGCGTGCATCGTCGCACGGCCGTTTTTTTTTTTTTTTTTTTCGCTACAGGGCCGGGTACGGGTTTGCAGGTGTGCGAAATGCAGGCACTTATCCAGTGCGCCCGCCGACCGTCCCACGTATCCTGGAACCATGTCGAGTGGCGGGGGAGGTGTTCGCGGTGTACGGAACCTTCGGAGGCTACACGCGCTGGGCGGTGGTGTTCCTCATCATCTTCGTGTTGTTCTTCCTGCTCGTTCCTGCGTACACGCAAGTTTGCACGACCACCCCGGTGTACTGAGGTGCATGCCGGCGCGGGTTCTCACCAACCCGCGCTCTCAGGCCTTGTCCGCTGCCAACACGCGCGCTGGCCGAGGCGCTGCTCTGTTTCCCCAGGTGGCGCTTCGGCCCAACGGGCTCACCCGTCCGGTTCTCCAGTTTCTTTCTTCCATTCCGTCCATTCTAACCTTCATCCATCCAGTTGTTGTGTGCCGCCCCGCGTCGTTGGGAGGCGCGCGTCTGTCCGAACTCCGTTGCGCGTGTGGTATGCTGTCACTAAAGGGGCGCACCGCATGCAAGGGGATTCATCGAAACGACGGCACATCCGCTGGCGAGCGCTGTGGCTTGCGGCGGCGCTGACCGCGCTTTTCGTCGCTTCTCTGGCGACGGCGTACCAGTCCAGCCTCCAGGTGGGTTTGGGCCAGCGCTTGCCCGCGCCTGTGACGGCCGTCTGGATGCGCGAGGCGCTGCCGTGGACGGTGGCCTGCGTCTGTGCGCTGCTGGTCGTTCCCGCTGTCTGTCGGGTGGCGCGCAGTGAGCGGCAAGCCGTTTCTATTTTGGCGGGTATGGCGTTGGCAGTGGACGTCTGGCTCGCGCTTCAGCCACTGTCCTACTCCATGGACCTGTTGCGCTACCTGTGGGACGGTCGGCTGTTGGCCCACGGCGTGAGTCCGTACGCGTATGTGCCCGCAGATCCGCACTTGGCGACGTTTCGGCGGTGGCCGTACTGGCGGTTGCTCGCGTGGAAGGACTGGCCGGAGGCGTATCCGCCGGCTGCACAGATCATCTTCTGGCTGGCCGCCCGGGTCACCGGAGGAACGGTGATGGGGTTCAAGTGGCTGGTGTTTCTGAACGGTTGGGTCGCCAACGCCCTGTTTGCGTGCGCCCTTCGCCGGCGCCGGGGCGGTTGGTCGCGGCAAGATACCGAGCGGTTGGGCTGGTTTTTGTTGTTTCCTCCCCTTCTTGTCGAGTCGTTCGGGGCGGGGCACGTGGACGCGTTCGCGCTGCCCTGGCTCCTGTGGGCATGGCTTGCGGCGCTGCGCCGCCGTCCGTGGCAGTTGGGCGCCGCCGTCGCTGTCGCGACCGGGATCAAGTTGTATCCCGTGGTGTTGTTCGCGGCCTTCTGGCGCCGTGGAGAACCGCTTCAGGCGGTGAAGTCGCTGCTGGCGTTCGGGGTCGTCCTGGCGGTCCTGTGCGCACCGTTTGCAGCGCCCGGACGGGGTGCGGGCCTGCTGGCCTTCCTGTCACACCTTCCGCAAATGGGCTACAATGGGAGCGCAGCGTACGTGCTGCAGCGGTGGCTTGGACCGTCGGTCAGCCAGCACGCCGTGTGGCTGGTATTTGCGGCGGAGACGGCCGCCTGGGCGGCGATCTGGTGGACGCGGGCGAACCGCCAGCCGATGGAAGCGAAGGCGGCGATGCTCGGACTGACCTTTTGCCTGGCCTCGCCGATGTTCCACCCGTGGTACTTGGTGTCGCTGTTGCCGTTCGCCATCGCGAGTCTGGATTGGGCGGTCCTGTGGCTCGCCTTTGCGGCGCACCTCACGTACGACGAAGTGTGGGCCGACATGTACATCGAATACATCCCAACCTACGCGCTGTACGTCCGACGCTGGGCTGGGCGGGGGTGACGGAAGGGTTTGGGGCGCACGGACCGACAAAACCGACTGCTCGAGGAACTGGAACGGGCGGACCGGCCGCTGACCGGTGCAGAACTCGCCGAGAGGTGTCAGGTCACGCGTCAGGTGGTGGTGCACGACATCGCCCTGATGCGCGCCGCCGGCGTCGACATCGTATCGACGCCGCGCGGTTATGAACTGCGGGGGCCCGAGCGAGATCGGGTCACCGTACTGTCCGTCCACCATCCTCCGGAAGCGACGGAGCGCGAACTGATGACGCTCGTGGATTACGGGATTCACGTCGAAGACGTGATTGTGGAACACCCCGTATATGGTGAACTGCGCGGCGCGCTGCACCTCGGGTCGCGGCGCGACGTGGAGCTGTTCCTGCGGCAGGTCGCAGAGGCGGATGCGCTGCTGCTGTCTTCCCTGACGGACGGGTTTCACCTGCACACGGTGCGCGCGCCAGATCTAGAGCGCCTGTGTGAGGCGGTGGCGGCCTTGCGCCGTGCCGGCATCCAGGTCTTGGACGGGCCGGAATCGTAGCCGACCATCGCCGCACGGCAGGCGGGGTCGTGGACAGGGGCCGGACGCGACGGGACAGAGAGACCGCTTGATGAGGAGACCAGGATGAACGCACTCACACAGACGGCGCACAAATGGGTATCCGGATATCCGCGCGAAGCGTACGCGTTTGTTGCGGCCAGCTTGATGAACGCGGTCGGCAATGCGCTCTTGTGGCCGCTCACCACCATCTACGTTCACAACGTGCTGCACCGAAGTTACGGCGAGGCGGGCTTCGTCCTGCTGTTCCAGTCACTCGCAGGCATCGTCGGCCAGTTGCTTGGCGGTGGTCTGTACCACCGTCTCGGAGCGAAGCGCCTCATCGTGGGCTCGCTCCTGTTGACCGGATGCGCACAGTGGGGGCTCATCTTCGCGAAGGCGTGGAGCTTGTACATCCTGGTGATGGCGGTCAACGGGCTGTTGAATTCCATCACCATGCCCGCTGTGAACGCGTTCATCGGCTTTCGCTGGCCAACGCAGCGAGAGCGATTGTACAACGCGGTGTACGTGTTCAACAACATCGGCGTGGCGGTGGGCACCACCCTGGCCGGCCTCCTGGCCGCAGTGTCCTTTAACTTAACCTTTCTTTTTGACGGGTTCAGCACCATCGGGTTTGGCGTGTTTTTCTGGGTGTTCCTCCGGCGAACGGGGCATTCGGAGGACGGTGCTGCGGACGCGCTGCCGCTTGGGGCACGACCACAGGCCGAACTGCCCGGTATCGGATGGCTGCTCCGCGACTACCGGCTCTACCTGTTCCTGGCGGTCGGAGCGGTTCTGGCCACGGTCTCCACGTCGGCGTGGAATTCGGGGGTGGCGCCGTATCTCAACCAGCAAGGCCTGAGTCCCGCCACCTACAGCTTTCTCTGGACGGTCAACGGACTGACGATTCTGTTCGGGCAGCCGCTCACGACGTTCCTCAACCGCCGCGTCACCCAGTCGCTGTATCACCGCCTGACGGTCAGTGCCCTGTTGTACGCCGTCGGATTCGGGTTTATGCTGGCCCTGCACCGAGCGTACGGCGAGCTGGTGGTGGGGATGGTCATCTGTACGTTCGGCGAGATGCTGATGAATCCCACGCAACCTGCGCTGATTGCGCAGACCACGGGAAAGTCTGCACCGTTTTACCTCGGACTGGTGGGTGGGTGCAGCAGCATCGGGCGGCTGATTGGCCCGCCGGTGTTCGGCAACCTGTTTGACACCGCCGGCGTCACGCCCATTCTGGCCACCTCAGCGGCCGCGACGGCAGCGGCGGCCGTGATGTTTGCTGCGCATTACAGCGTGCGCAAGCGACCCGGTGCGCCTCCTGGGCGCGCGTTGCCCATGTAGCCAGAGCGGAAGGGGAGGAACAGATGGGTGACAAAAAGTTGGAACTTCACGTCGATACGTCGCCGGAGCAGGCGCTGTCGATGGTGAGAAATGACGAGGATGCGGACCTGGTGCACGAAGAGTTTCACGATCTCGGTGATGGGCGCGGCTTCGGCACGCTGGTGTTCGAAAAGTACTTCTTTCGCACCAAGAACCGCGCTGCGCTGGTGGTGACCTGCGAGAACGTGCACGGTCCGACTGTGGTTCGCGCGGTCGCAACGGGTTCGTCGGAGGGGCTCATCTTCAACTTCGACTGGGGCGCGGCGGGTGACTTTGTCGCGACGGTTGCTGAGATCTTGCAGGACGTCGTGATACCTTCGAAGTAAACCTGTCGCAGCGCTGCCTGAAGGGGATGAGCATGGTCCGTCGCGGCGTCGAAAAGGAGGAAGCGGGTATGTCCGGGCTGTCGAATGCAGGCAAGCTCTCGGTGCTCTTGACCACCGAGGGAACCTATCCGTTCTCTCACGGCGGTGTCAGCACGTGGTGCGACACCCTGGTTCGCCGCCTCAAAGACGTCGACTACACGGTCTTCGCCATTACCATGGACCCGTTCATCGCTCAGAAGTACGAGCTGCCGCGGAACGCTCAGTTGATTCGGGTGCCGCTCTGGGGAACGGAGGAACCGAGCGAGCACCTCGACCGCATGTTCAGCAGTACGTACTTGGCCAAGCAGCGGACCACGCAGGCCGTTGTCGAAGATCAGTTCTTGCCGATGTTTCGGCGATTGGTGGAGCATATCGTCCGTGTGGAACATGAACCGTTTGCGTTTGCGGACTTGCTCGTCGAACTCTACGACTTTTTCGCACAGTACGACTACAAAGCCGCGTTTAAATCGCCCCTCGTTTGGGATGCGTACAAGCAGTTGATAGACGGCGCGGTGGCGGATGCGGGATCGCCGTTCACGCAGCCCGACATGTATTCACTGCTGCAGAGCCTCGGCTGGATCTACCGCTTTTTCACGGTCCTCAACACCCCGATTCCCCGGACCACGGTCGTGCACGCGTCGGCGGCTGCATTCTGCGGCTTGCCCTGCGTGGTTGCGAAAGTGAAGTACGGGACGCCCTTCCTGTTGACGGAGCACGGGATTTACCTGCGGGAACAGTACCTGTCTCTGGCGAAACGAGGGTATCCCGGCTTTTTGAACACGTTTCTCATCCGGCTGATCCACGCCGTGGTCGATGTGAACTACGCGCTGGCGGACCAGATTTCGCCGGTGTGCGCGTACAACACGCGCTGGGAGCGCGCGCTGACAGATCGGCATGAGCGGATTGAAGTCATCTACAACGGGGTGGATCACCGGGTGTTCACACAGGCGGCGGGTGCCATCCGCAACACGCGGCCGACGGTGGTGGCCGTGGCGCGCATCGACCCCATCAAGGACATCCTCGGGCTCATCCGGGCAGCGCAACTCGTGCGGGACGACGTACCCGAGGTCGAGTTTCACGTCTACGGCGCGGTATCGGTCCCGGCGTATTACGAACAGTGTCGCAGTCTCGTGCAGCGCTTCGGCATGGAAGAGATGTTTCACTTTGACGGACAGCTCGACGACGTGACCGCGGCCTATCGGCATGCAGATGTGGTGGTGCTCTCGAGTGTCTCGGAGGGCTTTCCGTACTCCATCGTCGAAGCGATGCTCGCGGGCAAGGCGATTGTCTCGACGGACGTGGGGGGGATTCCGGAAGCGCTGGGGGATACGGGCATTCTCGTGCCACCGGGGGACCCCGGTGCCTTGGCAGCGGGCATCGTGCGCCTGCTCCGAAATGAGGAAGAGCGCGAGGAACTCGGCGAGCAAGCTCGGGAGCGAGCGCTGGGACGTTTCACGTTGGAGCAGAACCTGGGCACGTACCTGAAGACGTACATCAAGCTCGGGCTGGGGCAGTTCCCAGCCGGTGCGCGCCGTCCGCACGGAACGGAAGCGGAGGAGAGGGCCATACCCGCACTTCGTCAAGGCGCGGATCACCCGCGGCTCCTCGACGCCGCTGCCCTCCGTGAACAGCAACTGGCGGCGGAGCGCGGATACGCACTGGCCGCCGCAGGAGCGGTCGATGCGGCCGCGGAATCCTGGGCGCTCGCCGTCGCGGCAGCTCCGAGATCTTCAGCGGTTCCTGTGCTGATGGCGGAGATTGCGCGGGTCTACGCGACCAAGCAGGAGACGGCGCAAACGCGTAGAATACTACACTCCAGTTTTCGACGACATCGGACAATGCTCGCGGAGCACCAGCGACTGTTGGCGGAGCGGGCGTTTGCGCTGGCGGACGCGGGCCACCTGCCCGCCGCGGTACAGCAGTTACAGCGGGCCATGGCCGTCTGGCCGGACAATCCGGCCCTACCGGTGTTCTGTCTGGAACTGGAGCGGCTGTACAGGGCGTTGGGCCAGACGGACCTCGCGGCCCTGGCGCAGGTGAAGTACCAATGGTTGGTCGGCTGAGCGGACGGAGTGGCTTCCGCTGGCACCGGAGGAGGCAGTACCGTGGGGGTGCATATGTGGAGTGAGATTGAACGGCACATCGAGGCGTTGACGCGCCCGCGCGCGGAAGTGCCGAGCCGCCCCTTGCGCGTGGCGCCCCCTCGGACGTTCACGCTGTTCCCGCTGCAAGGGGAATCGGGGCTGCTGTCGGACCCGCCGCCGAGAGCGCCTGCGGAAGCCTCGGGGACGTCGCTGAACGCGTCGGATACCGGCCGTCATCTGCCCGTCTCGGGCTCGGAGATGGACGGAGTCGGTCGAGACAACGGCGACGACGCGCGTCGGACCCGGGCCGCATGGAGCTTGCAGGACCACGCGGGGACGGGGTCGGTTGGTGCACGGGCGGAAAGCGATGTGGGGACCAGGTTGGCGCCGGGAGCTCGGATCTTCGTACCCGATGCCCGGGAACAGCGTGCGGTGGCCACTCCTCCGGTGGGCGAGCGGGTTACGCCTGCACCGTCCCCTGCATTGCGGGAAATCCGTCGTCTCATGATGCAGGTGTCCCTGGCCGACTTGGAGCAATTGCTGCAGGACGTCCGGGCCGCCATCGCGCTGGTGCGCGGGGAGGAAGCTCCCGTGCCGCCCGCCCCGACAGAGAGGATGGCCGGACCGGGCGATGTTCCTGTGGTCGTCGACGGACAGGACGAGGTTGCGGCCGCCAGCCGGACCGCTGCGTCCGAGCAGGGCCAAGCGCGACCGGCGACTTCGCCGGGCGTTGCGTCGGCGCCTGTCCAGCAGGCTTCGTGGCCGCGCGGGGATGCGAGCGAGGTCGACCGGATGAAGTACCGCTACATCGTCGGAAAGCGGGCGGGCAAGGACCTGTTGGACGCTCGCGGGAACCTCTTGTTGCGGCGGGGCGACGTCATCACGGAGTCGGCCATTGGCATGGCCGAGCGGGAAGGGAAACTTGTTGATTTGATTGTGAACATGGTGCTCGACGAGGCGGACGTGTAATGCCGCGCGAGTTTCGGTTGCGCCACGACGAAGCGGACTGGGCCCCTTTACTGGACGCAATCCACGAACTGCACCTGCATCCCGAGGACGTGTACGAAGTGACCGCCTTGTTGGAGTCCCTCGGCTGGACCGACGCTCGCGCCAGGCAGCGCTACGGCGCCGAAGACGTGTTCGATTTGGCTCGCCGCCTCTATGAACTGGAGCGACCGGCGATTGACGTCCGCAGCGGCGACTACGTGGTGCCCGCGTCGGCTTGGCGCCGGTTCGCCGAGGCGACGCGCCAGTTTTTGCGCGGCATCGTGTTCGCGCTTCCGATGGTGCTCTCCATCGTTTCGATGTTGACCTTGCACTTCTCTCTCTGGTCCTATCAGTTTTTACCAGTCAACCTGGCGACGGCGATTGCCATCGGAACCATTCTCAGTTTCCTGACGGTCGGTGGCTTCATGCAGGCCATCGCGCGGCGGGCGTTCTTCTACATCTTTCAACAGTATTACAAGATGGCGCAGCGGGTGACGTTTCACCACATCGCGGCGGGGATTGTAACCTCGCTGGGAGTTTCGGGCTTGCTGGTCGGCGTCAACGCGCTGTTCCCTGTGTTGCCGCCGGGGATGTTGTGGGTTACGCTGGCGTTTTACGTGGTGCTGAATGCCATCTGGCTGTCGGTCACCGTCATGTACGTACTGAAGAGCGAGCTGATGTTCACCGGGTTGCTCGTGGCGGGGATTATGGTGGTCTGGGTGGCATTCGTCCGCTTGCACCTGAACATCATCGTCGCGCAGTTGGCGGCAATGACCTGCATTTCTGTGGTGGGGCTGCTGGTCGTCGCATACTTGTTTCGACGGTCGCCGAACCGACTCGAACACGGAATCCAGCCGCACCTGCCGCGAGTCGGCATCTCGGTCTACTCGACGCTGCCGTACTTCGTTTACGGCTGCTTGTACTTCTTGTTGCTCTTCGTCGACCGCGTCATCGCTTGGTCCACGAATGCGCCCGGTGTCGCGTACTTCATCTGGTTCCGAGGCGATTACGAGGTCGGACTGGACTTTGCGCTGGTCACGCTGGTCCTGCCGCTCGGGCTGAGTGAGGTGTTGGTTTCTCGCTGGATGAACGACGCGCTGGAGGCGGAACGGCACTATGCGAGCCAGCAGTCGGAGGTGATGAACCGCCGCTTCCTCCGCGCCTACCAACGGGGCATCCGCTGGATGGCCGTGGTGGCGACCGGCAGCGCCCTGCTTGTCTACTTTGGGGTCAAGTGGCTGCTGGACCACTACCTGATGCGGTTGCCGCAGTCCGTGTCGCTGACCCCGAACAGCAACTACGTGTTCGCCGTCGGGCTCGCCGCGTACAGCATCCTATCCCTCGGGCTCCTGAATGCCGTGACGATGTTTTCCCTCAGTCGCCCGGAACTGGTCGTGCGGCCTCTCGCCATCGCGGTGGCGGCCAACATGGGTGTCGGCTTCCTGCTCAGTCGGTGGTTTGGATACGCGGATGCCGTGTGGGGTGTATTCGTGGGTAGCGTCTTGTTTGCCATCCTCACCAGCCGCAACATCCGGCGCGTCATGCGCCGCTTCGACTATCACCTGTACCTGTTGTCGTGAGAACTCGTTCCGAGCGGGGGGAGACACAGGAACCTGCTCGAGGGTGCCGAGGGGGATGGGATGGCGTACTCATCGCTGGCCAACCAAGCCTTTCACCTGTTCCACTTTGGTCTGTCGTTCGTCCTCGTGTTTGTGCTGATGCCGCGGTGGCTGTTTCGGGCCGCCCCGGGCTCCGGACTGGACGACGCCATCTCTCGCTATATCCGCATGGTGTGCTTCGTCATCCTGTGGGGTTACGTGCTGCTCATCCTGAAGCTCTACGAAGCGCTGGGGTTCCTCGGCGTGGTCCTGCTCGTGGCGCTGTTCCGGCGCAGCCGCAGTGGACCAACCCGCCATACCGTGCGAGCCACCGCGATGGCGCTGTTCTACGACACCATCGAATCTCGCTACCTGCTGACGCGGGCGTGGCGCCGTGCCCGGTTGTCCGTCCGCGAGTGGGGCGGGCGGTTTCGCGCGCGGCGGAAGGGATGGCGCCCGGTCGATGTCGCGTTTGTCTGCTTGGTGCTCGCCGTGCTGGGGATGGTCGTGTACGTCCGGAGCGCCGATGCGCTGACCAACCCGGCGCCGGCGATGTCGGATGGGTACGTGACGCTCGCCTGGATGAAGTACGTGGACGAGCGGATCTTGTTTCACGATGGCATCTACCCCCAGGGTATGTATTTTTACATGAGCATCCTCGGCAAGTTCGCCTTCATCGACGCTCTGTACATCTTGAAGTACGTCGGTCCGCTGAACGCGGTGTTCATCACCCTCGGCATCTTCTATACGCTCCAACGTTGGACCGGCCGTCGCGATGCGCCGCTGGTCGGGATGCTGCTGTACGGCCTGTTCGGTTACCTGTTGCTCGGCGGCGATTGGGTTCGACAGGCCGCAACCAACTCGCAGGAGTTCGGGTTTGTGTTTGTGCTCCCGTCGCTTGTGTTTCTCGACCGGTTTCTCGAATTTGGCCATCCGGTGGACCTGGAGACCGCAGCGGCCGGGGTCTATGTCACCGGGCTGACCCATCCCTTGGCCTACATCCTCGCGCTCATCGGGTGTGGGTCTGTGCTCGTCGCGCACTGGTGCCTGCCGGGACCGTTCATTCGGCGGCGCACGTGGCAGGTGGTGATGCGGGGCGTGGCATCTGCCGGTGTCACGGTGGCCCCGGTTGTCGTGGGCTACGCGCTTGGGCGGAGATTCAATTCGAGCGGCACGTCCTTCGCCGGGGCGACGGCGACAACGGCCGTGACGACGCCCGCACTGAATGCCACCGACTGGTTGGGCGTTGCGGCCATCGCCGTGCTACTCGCCGCTTCCGCGCGCGAAGTGTTGCGGCGTGGGCCGCACCGGGTGTGGGTGGCGGGCGGGATTTTCGGACTCGCGATGTTCCTCGTGTACTTTGCCGGGGGCCCGGTCACCCACAGCGTGGTTCTGATTGCACGCGCGCTGGACATGTGGGCCATCGTACAGCCCCTGGTGGTGGGCCTCGCCGTCCATGTGTTGATGACCTACGCACGCGTCCTCGGACGGCTGCCTTGGCTCCGCCTTGGCGTTGCGAGTGGGCTGTTCGCAGTCTCTCTTGCCGGCCCGGGACGTCAGCCGATTGTGCCCTATAAACTGCAGTTCGCGGACGATGTATCGGTCTACCTGCGCATCAACGAGGCGTTCCGGTACCGCGGTTACATGCTCGTCGCCAACAACGAAGAGTACGCGCTGGTCCTCGGCAACGGATACCGCATGGATATCGGCCAGTTTGTGAAAACGTACGATCCGGCCAAGCCCCCGCTCACGAAGGTGGGTCAGTCGCAGCGCGACCCGCAACTCGCGCCGTACGTGTTCATCTACTACCCAAAGCGGATCTTCGAGGTCAGCCCGACGAATTCCATCTATCCCATCGAGGCACCGTTGTACGCGCAGCGGTACAAGGACCAGAGGGCACTGCGCACGTGGCTCACCACGTACGCGCGTTATCATCCGCTTCACGTCTACTACGAAGATCAAAACCTCATCGTGTACGAGATTGCGATTCCACAGACGAAGTAGGTGCATGCGAATGGAGACGCCGTCAACCCCGGTGCCGGTCTTCCTCACGGACGGCTTGTTGCGCAAGACGCTGGCTGCCGCGCGCAGCCTGGGTCGACACGGTATCCCCGTTCGCGTGGCGGAGGCCGTCGGCCGGCCGAATCCGTCCGCGTGGACGCGCTTCTGCACCGGTGGGGTCCGTTATCCGGACCCGGCGAGGGACCCGTCCGGCTTTTTGCAGTGGGTGGAGGCGACGGCCCGACGACACACCGCGGTGTGGCTGTGGATGGACGACGCCGCGATGGACGTCGTCGTTCGCGCCGAGGCACAGCTGTCGTCGACCATCCGGTGTGTCCTGCCCCCCGAGCACGCGTACGAGGCGATGCGGGACAAAGCGCGGGCCGCGGCGGCCGCGGCGGCCTGCGGTTTGATGCCGCCGGAGACCTGGTGGCGTGATGCGGGGGAAGACATGGCGTGGCACGGGCTCGAGGGCCGGACCCGCCCTGGGTGGGCGGATGTGGATGCGGGTGAGCGCTTGCCGCAGCCCCTCGTCGTCCGGCCGCGGCGCGGCTCCGGTTCCCGCGGTCTACGCGTCGTTCGTACCGGGTCCGAACTGCAGGCAGCCCTGCAGCGCGGGGCGGGCGGGGACGGCGGCCAGATGGTGCAGACGTACGTGTGGCCGGGCGAGCGGATCGACGTGTGCTTGCTGCTCGACGCCTCGAGCCACTGTGTGGCCGGGTTCATCCAGCGAGAGCTGCGCCACTTCCCGTACCCGCACGGTCCGAGCACGGCACAGGAGAGTGTGGTCGATGCACCGCTGCTGAACCAGTGTCGGCGGATGGCGGAGTCCCTGCGGTGGCGCGGGGTGATTGAATTCGAGTTCATGCGCGACGGGAGAACCGGGGATCTGCGGTTCATGGAAGCAAACACGCGCTTTTGGAATTCGCTGCACTGCGCGATTCTGGCGGGCATCGACTTCCCGTGGCTGTACTACCAGGTGGCCCTCGGACGCCCGGTGTCGGAGCAGTTCGTGTATCCACCTGGGGTGCGCTGCACGTCCTGGCTGCCGGGGGACGCGCTGGCGCGCTGGGCGCGGTTGCGGTGGACGGCGTCCAGCGAGGGGCGGATGCAAGAAGCCGGATGGGGCCCGTCGACTGCGTCCGACGACCATCGCGCGTCTTTGTTGAGGACGGACGACCGGCCGACGTTTGTCCGCGACGATATCCTGTCCTGGCGAGACCCGCTACCCACTGTCGGATATCTTGCGGCGCTCGCGCGCCTGGCGTTGCGGCCGGACACGTGGCGCGACTTGATTCACCGCTGACGTGACAAAGGGGAGATGGCTGTGGACAACGTGCTCACGGTGGACGTGGAAGATTGGTACCAGACCAGCGATTTCGATTTTCCGATCTCGACCTGGTGCACCTTCCCGGACCGAGTCGTCGACAACACCCTGCGGCTCTTGGACCTGTTTGATCAGTACCAGCACAAAGGCACGTTTTTCGTCCTCGGCTGCGTCGCCCAGGAACACCCGCAACTGGTGCGGGAGATTGCCGCCCGTGGACACGAAGTGGCATCGCACGGGGGATGGCATCAGATGTGGACGCGGATGACCTTGGAGGAGATTGCCGCGGACGCCCGCTGGTCGAAGGACCTGTTGGAACAATTGGCCGGGTGCGCGGTGCAAGCGTTTCGCGCTCCGTCCTGGTCATTGTCGCCGCAAAACGTCCGCGCATTGCAGGCCTTGGAGGAAGTCGGGTACCGCGTCGACTCCAGCTTGCAGCCATTTCGGACGCCGCTGTCGGGATTTCCCCAAGCGCCGACGGAACCGTTCCACCCGGTCATCGGCGGGGTTCGGCTCGAGTTGGTGGAGGTGCCGTCCACCGTCATCCGCCGAGGACCGCTGCGGATTCCGTTTGCCGGCGGTCTGTATCTCCGGGTGTGGCCGACGGCCATCCTGCGGCGGCTGGTCGCCTGGCACAACCAGACGGCGCCGGCGATGGTGTACGTCCACCCGTGGGAGGTGGACCCCCGTCAGCCGCGGCTGCCCTGCAGCCCGTTGGTCCGGTTCGCGCACTACCACGGACTGCAGCGGACCGAGGACAGGCTCCACGCGCTGCTGGCGGCGTCTCGATTCATCCGGCTGTGCGACTGGGTGGCGACCCATTCGTTTCCGGATGTCTCTATCGGCGGGCGGCAGGATTCGACTGCGTCCGCGGGGAATTGACAGGTATCACGCGAGGGGGGCCTGGGATGCCGAGCGACGTCGAGGTGCAGCGGTCGGGCGTGGGCGCGGCCGGAGCAGTTTTGGCACGCCAGCCGAGCCGCACCGTGGGTTGGCTCGTCGCTCTGAACGCGTTGGTGGCCGTGACAGGCTATGGGAAGGACCTGGCGGTCGCGGCGGTTCTGGGGACGGGCTTGTTCGGGGACGCCTACGCGGGCGCCTACTTCCTGGCGGACGCCGCGGGTGCAGGTATCTTGGGCAATGCGCTGAGCGTGGTCGCCAGTGCCCAGTTCAGCGCCGTCCGTGCCCGCGCGGGTGCGCTCGGCTTCTCGCGCCTCTTCCGCCGCACGGGGTGGACGGTGGTTGGCATCGGAGCGGTTCTGGCGCTCGTGCTGGTGGCGCTCCGGCAGCCTCTGGTGCGCTTTTCCGTTCAAGCTCCGGGCGAGTGGGTTCCGACGGCCTCCTTGCTCAGTTGGTTGGCGCCCATCGCGCTGCTCTACCCGGTTTACTACCTGTTGGCGGGTGCCCTGCAGTCTCTGGGGAGATTTACGCTCTGTACAGCGAGCCCGTTGGTGATGAACCTCGGCATCCTGGCCTGCGCGTGGGCGGCGTGGCACGGTCGACTGTCCGCCCACGCGACGGCGCGCGTGCTCAGCGCCGCGGTGAGCGGCGCGGTGCTGCTGATGACGCTGCTCCTCGCTTGGGATGGCGTGCACACCCGCCGCCAAGCGTTCGCGCGAAGTGCCCAACTGCGCGCCGAGTCGACCGATTCCGACTTTACAGCGCATCCACCCTATGCTACGTTTGTCAAAATGGCGCTTGTCTACGCATGCTACTTGTCGCTTGCACAGATGGTCGGGCTCGTCGAACGGCGCGCCGCTTCCGGGTTGGCGGTGGGAGAGTTGGCCGCGCTCACGTACGCCTTGCGCATCGAGATGGTACCCAGTTGGGTTTTCGTCTCTTCGCTGACGACGTTTACGGTACCCGCGTTCGCGGCCGCCTTTGCCCGCTCCGACCACGGAACGGCGGCCCGGTTGCTCTCCATCGCTTGCAAGTGGTGCATCGAGGTCTGCCTTCCGGTCTCCATCGCACTCTACGTCTTGCGCCTTCCGTTCGTGGCGCTGTTGCTCGGCCGTGGTGCGTTCACCGTCCAGTCCATCCACTGGACCAGCGCTTACCTCGGCGGATACAGCGTGGCGATTGTCATGCAGGCACTCGGTGTCCTGCTGTTTCGACTGTGCGCCGCCGCCGGAAAGCTCGGGGTCCCACTTGCGGCTGCAGCGGCAGGAAGCGCGGTCAACATCGTTTTTGACTGGTTGGTCACGCCGCACCTCGGTCCAGTGACACTGGGACTGGGGGCGTTCCTGAACGGCGCGGTGTCCGTGCCTATCCTGTGGCGGTTCGCCCGGCAGCGACTCACACAGCCTACCGTTCTACGCCTGCGCCGCCTGTGGAGAACAGCCATCGGCAACGCCGCCGTTGCGGTCCTGGCGACGGCCGCCGGGCTGCTGGCGCACCGGCTCGGGTCAGACGACGTAAACGGACGCTCCAGTGCCGTCTTGCTCTGTGGCGCCGCCGTTGTGATGGCCGCCACCTATGCGTCCATTCTGTCTCCCGGCAGTTTGGGTCGACTGGTGCGTTTGGCAGGGAGAGCAGCGCGGCGGCCGCCCGGGCTGTCGTGAGGGCGCGTGTGAACAACCTCGTGAGGAGGAGCCACCTGTGGTGGACACGCTGATCTTGATCCCTGCGTACAACGAGGCCGCGAACCTGCCGGGCGTCCTACTGGAATTGCAGCAAACGTTCGCGGAAGCCGACGTCCTGGTCGTGAGCGACGGGTCATCCGACGGCACCGTGGACATCGCCCGGCAGTACGGCGTCGCCGTCGCCTGCCATCCCTGCAACCTCGGATACGGTGCGGCGCTGCAGACGGGGTACCGGTATGCCCTTGAACGCGGATACCGGTACGTCGTCCAGTTGGACGCGGACGGCCAGCACCGCGCCTCCGACGCTCTGTCTGTCGCCCGGGCCCTGCAGGAGACGGGCGCGGACCTCGCGATTGGTTCGCGGTTCCAAGCGGGTCAACGCCCCTCGCTCGGGTTTTTGAAGCGGTTGGCCATCGGTTGGTTTCGCGCGCTCATCTACCTGGCGACGGGCCGTTCCATCTCAGATCCAACCTCGGGTCTGCGCGGGCTATCCCGCCGCCTGATGAGTCGTTACGCCACTTCCAACGCGTTCCCGACAGATTTTCCCGACGCCGATTTCCTGGTGGACGTGCTGCTCCATCAGAGTGTGGTGATTGAGGTGCCGGTGGGAAGCCGACCGCGGACCAAGGGCCAGAGTATGCATGCGGGATGGCGTCCTGTCGTCTACATGGGCAAGGTCACGCTCAGCACGTTGGTCGTCATGTTCAGCCGTGCGGGGACGAGACGGGAGGTCAGTGGATGAACCTCGTGTTGCGCTGCAGTGTCTTGGTGCTGGCACTGGCCTTCGCAATCGGGAACCTGTATTTGCTCAGCCGCCGACGGATTGGCGAGCGGACCATGCTGCTCTGGCTCGTCGGCTTGCTGTTCGTGATTGTGATTGCCGCGTTCCCTGGTATCCTCAATGGGGCTGCGAACGCGCTGGGTGTCAGCTATCCCCCGGCGCTCCTGTACTTGCTCTCTATCCTGTTTCTGTTGACGGTCATCATCTACCAATCCACGCAGATCTCCCGGTTGGAGCAGCGCTTGCGCGAGGTGGGCCAATCGGTGGCCATCCTCGACGCCCTCGTGCGCGGCCAACCGGAACACCCGCTCCGCCCGGCAGACGCAACCGCTGCATCGGAACGGCCCATCGACCTCGCTGCAGCGGTGACCGCAGCCTCCATGGAGCGGCTGCCCGTCATTCCAGAAGGTGGGGACGGTGACCGGACGTGAACAGTTTGCACCAGCTGTTGGCGCGGTCCAAGTCCGCGACGGGCGGCCTGCTCGCCATCGCCGAGCCCCACCTCGGTATGCTGGCCATCGCGGTGGGGCTGCTCCTCGTCGCTGCTGTGACCGGCTTCATCCTCTGGCAACGGCGGCTGCTCAACGACTACGAGCAAGAACTGGTGTACCTCCAAGAGTTGCTGCACCGACTGCGGCGCTCCAACGGCTTGGACGACAACCTGCAGCAGCTGTTGGCTGCGGTCGGACGCATTGTCCCGGCGCCGTACATCACCTGCTACGTGTTGGGGGAGACCACCAATCAGTTTGACCTGCGGGCGGTCCGCCACCCGTTTGACGCGTTTGACCAGGTCGCCCCGAGCTACAGCGGCCTCGCCTTGCCGAACCGCGACGCGTACGTCCCGCCTCCCACCATTGACCCGTTCGATGGTCCGGAACAGGTGGTCAGCAGCGAAGCCGGCGGGTACCACCTGCTGACGTTTGTCACCCAGGACCGAGTGGCACTCGTCCGCGTCGTGACGGTGGAGCCGCTCACGCCGAAGGCGAGGGACCGCGTGGTGCGCGTTTTGCGCGAGGTGGAGGCGGTTCTCGACGACCTCGTGTACGCCGAGCGGCAGACCCTCCGCGCCCAAATGAGCCAGTTTGCGGATGCGGCCGTCCGCCAGGTGGCAGCGGTGACCACCGACCCCGAAGGCGCGGTGGAACTCGTCATGGAGTCGTTTGCCCGCGGGGCAGGAGGATACGGTGCCCTGTACCTAGACGATGCGTCCGATGGACCTGCCGTGCGGGCCTCCCACGCGCTGCGGGATACGGCCGACCGCATTCGCGGCGACGGGCGGGCGGTCGATGCGCTGCGCTTCGCGGCCTCCGCGGCAGGTCCTCGGTTGTTTGCACGCCAAGACCCAGAATTCTATCAATTGCCCGCGGTACTCACGGCGCTGGAAATCGGCGCGGCTGCGGTGGCTGCCATCCCGCAACGCGGAACGCTCGTCCTCCTCTACGACAAGTCGTTCGATCCGGCAGCGTTCACGCGCACCGGCGCCGTCCACATTCGCCTGCTCGTGGAACGGTTGGCGGAGCTCCTGTCGAGGGACGGCACCGACGCTGCCGCGACGCGCAGCAATGCGCAGCTGCTGATGGACCTCGTGGATGTGCTCGACAATTTGAACCCGTACACCGTCGGCTACTCCGAGTCGGTCCTGCGGTACGCACTCGCCATCGGGCAGGAGATGGGGATGACAGGACAAGCCCTGCTCGACCTCGGGCTCGCGGCGCGGCTCAGCAATGTCGGGGTGCTCGGGTTGCAGCAGGAACTGGCGACGAAAGAAGGACGCTACACGGAGTTTGAGTACCAGGCCATGCAGATGCACGCCGAGATCGGCGCGGAGATGGTTCGCATCGCGACGGGGAACCAGCGGGCGGCGTCGTTCGTGCTGCATCACCACGAACGGATCGACGGGCGCGGTTACCCGCACCATCTGCGCGGGGACGAGATCCCGCTCGGCGCTCGCATCCTCCACGCGGTGCAGTTCTTCCTGGCGAAGGTCGGCGGCCGGTCGTGGCGAGATCCGCTCGCGCTCGACGCGGCCCTGCAAGCGATGTGGGAGGTGGCGGGGACCCAGCTCGACGAGGGGGTCGTGCAGGCCCTCGAGCGCTGGTTGAACCGACTGGCCGTCCAGCCGGACCTGCAGGACCGGCCGCTTGCGCCGTGCCACGTGATGTTGAGTGTCCCAAGCATGATCTGCGAGGCGTGCGCGGTCTACCACCGGCCGCAGGTGGTGAAGTGCTGGGAGGTGCCGGACAACGCCTGTCACCTCCACGGTCGGTCTTGCGACACGTGCATCGTAAAGACGGAGTACCTGTCGCGGCAGAAGCGGTTACGGATGCAAGGTGGAGGAGCGTGAAGGCGCGGTGCGAGGCCGTTCTGCGATGAAGCGTGTCCAGCGCTACATGGTGTACTACGGGACCGCCAAACAGATGCCGGAGGGGCGCATGGACCTCGCGATTGTGGAGCCGACGGCTCACGACGCGAGGGGCCTCCGAGCCCTTCAAGCTCGGGGAACGTTGGTCCTCGCGTACGTGAGCGTCATGGAGGCAGGTCCGCATCAGGCCTGGTGGAGCGGCCTGCCGGAGGCGGCCTTCCTTCACGGGCCCGACGGGGAACGAGTGGAACGCGCGGAGTACGGCAATTTTGTGATGGACCTATGTGCACCCGCGTGGCGCGGGATGGTCGCCCAAGAGGTCGGGCGGCGGATTGCAGCCGACGGGTACGACGGTGTCTTTCTCGACACCATCGGTGACGTCGAGATGGTGGGTCTGCCGGACGCCGTGCGGCAGTTTGAGGCGGCGGTCGACCTGGTGGGCCAACTGCGCCAGTGGTTCCCGGACGCCGTCCTCGTGCAGAACAACGGGTTGGAACGGTTGGTGGCTCGGACGGCGCCGCACATCGACGGGGTCGTCTGGGAGAACCCGCCGCTGCTCGTTCGTGAGAGCTCGGCCTGGGTGGCAGCCGTACGAGATCGGCTGCGCGGGCTTCAGACGCAGCACGACCTGCAGGTGTTTGTGCTGTTCGACGGGGTCGAGGCGATGCGCCGAGACGAATGGGTCGTCGCCCAGAGCTTCTGCGACGCCAACCGCTTCATCCCATCGTTCAGTCCCCGCCACTACTTGGGCAGTCCGATTGGCGAGGTTGAACGGTGAGACGGCGGTGTCCGCGCTTCCCTCCGGTCAGATGAGCCCATCACGGAGGTTCCGGTGCGCTATACTGGAACAAAGCGGACGTACCGGGCAACCTGGCGCCGCTTGGGACGATGCGGACGGGAGGCATGGCGCATGCATCATTTTCCAGGAGAGAATCCGCGATGACGCCGGCTGCCTCCTTACAACGGCTGCAGCCGGACAACGTGCCCCATCTGTTGAACTTGGCGGAGGCGGTTGGCTGGCGTTTGTCGCCACCGCGCGTCGAGACGATGGTGCGGCATGCGGTCGGCTTCGGACACGTGGCAGACGGTCGGCTGATTTCCAGCACCCTGTGTTTTCTTTACGGGGGCGCACTGTCGTTCGTAGGGTTGGTGATGGTCCATCCAGAGTGGCAGCGGCAGGGCCTGGGGCGAGCCGTCTTGCACCACTGCCTGACGGAGGCCGGAGTGCGTGGGGATAGAGCAGCCGGCGCGGCGGCCGAGATCGGCGTGCCAACCGCGCTGGTGTCGACGGATGTGGGGCGCCCGCTCTACGAAGCCTCGGGTTTTGTGACGGTCGCGTTCCTGTGCCGGCACGTCGGCCGGCCGTCGGCCGGCGCGGTGGGCCGGGCGCAAGGCCGGTTGCGGCGGACCGCCGTACAGATCCGGCCATACCACGACACGGATTTGGCCGACCTCCTGCAGTTGGACCGGACGGTCGTTGGCGGCGACCGCTCCCGCCTGTACCCGGGGTTTCTGCGCAGCGTGCAGCGCGCGTGGGTGGCCTGCGACTTGGGGGACGGTCGGCTGCAGGGTGCAGCGTTCGCGACGGAGTTCGGGCGGGAGATGCTGGTGGTCGGACCGGTGCTGGCGGAATCCGTCGAGGTTGCAGCCCAACTGGTTGTTCGACTCGCCGAAGGGTGGGGCGGACTGGTCCGGGTCGACGTTCCGTTCGAGCAGGCAGCGTTTCGGAAGTGGCTTGCGTCGGCCCTGGGACTGCCGGAGGTTCATAGGTCCCCGGTCATGCTGCGCGGTGGGACGTCCCTGCCAGGGGACCGGACTCGCTTGTTCGGTATCATGGACGCGGCGCTGGGATGACGGAAATGAGCGGGCGAGGTCCCGCTGGAGAGTGGGAGGAGATCTGCGTGTGGCGACAGACGGCGTTGACGCGCTTGCTGGGCATCGAATACCCCATCATCCAGGCGGGCATGGCCGGTGGGCCGACGACGCCCGCCTTGGTTGCGGCGGTGTCCGAAGCCGGCGGGCTTGGCAGCATCGGCGCGGGCTACCTGACACCGGACGCGTTGGGAACACAGATTGAGGCGGTTCGCGGGTTGACGGCACGACCATTCTGCGTGAACCTGTTTGTCCCGCAACGGCCGGAGGTGGACGCGGACGGCGCGGCGGCCGCTCAGGACTGGCTGAACGGCGTGCGTGAACGGCTCGGGTTGTCGCCCGCCGCAGCACCGAGCGCCGTTGAACTGCAACGGATGCTGGACGACAGTGCCGCGCGCTTTGACGCACAGGTCGAGGTGGCGGTCGCAGCGCGTGTGCCGGTGATCCAGGTGACGTTTGGCGCCCCTGAACCTGCGCTGGTGGACCGATTGCACGACGCCGGCATTCGGGTTCTCGGCAGCGCCACGAGCGTGTCCGAGGCGATTGCCCTAGAGGCGGTCGGCGTCGATGCCATCACGGTCCAGGGGAGCGAAGCCGGCGGGCACCGCGGTACGTTCCTCGGTTCGGAACTTTCCGCGTTGGTCGGCACGATGGCGCTGGTCCCGCAGGCGGTGGACCGTGTCCGAGTGCCCGTTGTGGCAGCCGGGGGGATCATGGACGGGCGCGGCATCGTCGCGGCGCTCGCGCTCGGGGCGAGCGGTGTCCAGATGGGCACCGCGTTCCTCGCGTGCGCCGAGAGTGGCGCACACCCGTTGCACAAGGCGGCGGTGCTCGCGTGCGAGGATACCGGCACGGTCCTCACGAATATCTTTTCGGGGAAGCTGGCGCGCGGGATACGCAACGAACTGACCGAGGCGGGGGCCGCCGGCGTACCGGTTGCGCCCTACCCAATCCAGAACCAGTTCACGCAGGATATCCGCAAGGCCAGCGCGGCGCAACGCGACGCCGGATACCTGTCGATGTGGGCGGGGCAGGCGGCCGGCCTGGCCCGGTCCGTGTCGGCGGCGGAGCAGATGGCGCAGCTGGTGGCGGAGGTCGAGCAGGTCTTGGGGCGAATCGAGATGGGGGTGAACGGGTGAAACTCTTGATCTTAGGCGGAACGAAGTTCCTGGGCCGGTTTCTGGCAGAGGAGGCGTTGCGTCGCGGGCACGCCGTGACGTTGTTCCACCGCGGTCGCACGAACCCCGGGCTGTTCCCGGAGGCGGAAGAAATTTTGGGAGATCGGGACGGTGGTGTGGACGCGCTGGCCGGGGGTGCGTGGGACGCCGTGATGGACACCTCAGGGTACCTGCCACGGGTGGTGGCGCAGAGCGTGGAGCGGCTGCGAACCGCGGTGCCGCGATACGCATTCATCTCGAGCATCTCCGTCTATCCCGATTTCCCTTACGACGGCTTGGATGAGACGTATCGCGTCGACAGCTTGCCGCCGGAAGATGCCGACAGTGAAGATGTCGGGCGGTACTACGGTGCGCTGAAAGCGCGCTGCGAGCAGGTGGTGCAAGCCGCGTATGGGGATGGGGCTTTGGTCATTCGGCCCGGATTGATTGTCGGGCCGCATGACCCGACCGACCGTTTCACGTACTGGCCGCACCGGTTTGCTGCGGGGGGTGAGGTTCTGGTACCTGGTCGCCCTGAGCGTCCGGTGCAGTTCATCGACGTCCGAGATCTGGCGGCTTGGACCCTGGACATGGTCGAAGCCGGCGAGGCAGGGGTGTACAACGCCACGGGGCCTGTACCGCCCGTCACGATGGGCACCCTCGTCGCGGCGTGCGTGGAGGCTGCGGCGGCGCGCGGCGTGACCGCCGAGCCGGTGTGGGTCGATGGAGGGTTCCTCAAGGAACAGGCGGTCGGCGAGTGGGTGGAGATGCCCTTGTGGATCTCCGAGGCGGCGGGGTGGCCCGGGTTTATGACGGTGTCGGTCGACCGGGCTGTGGCGAAAGGGCTGCGGTTCCGACCAGTGATGGAGACCGTCGAGGATACGCTTGCCTGGGACGCCGCGCGCCCACCGGAACCGCTGCGGGCGGGCATGGCCCGAGACAAAGAGCAGGCTGTGCTTGCGGCGTGGACGCGGTCGACCGGCAGACGGACTCGGTCGTAAGGCACGACGCGCGAAGAGGCTGCCGAACAGCTGGGTCATGCTGTCCGGCAGCCTCTTCTCATCGGTCGGCAAGCCGAGCCGCGTCGGTTGCTCACGCTTCCTGGACGGCGGCCCGGACGGCTGGTTCGCCATCCATCAGTTCGACGGAGAGGTCGCACGGTGCGGCGTCGGCGTGGTCCAGCAGCCAATCCGCAATTCGGTCTTCCAGCTGCTGTTGAATCGCGCGCCGCAGCGGCCGTGCGCCGAACTGCGGGTCGGTGCCGATGTCAGCCAGCCACTGCTTCACGGCGTCGTCCACGTGGAGGCGGACGCCACGCTCCGCGACGGCGTGCGCCAGGTCGGCCAGCATCAGGTCGACGATGGCCAGGCGCTCTGCCGGCCCAAGGGGCTGGAATTCGACAATCGCGTCGAAGCGGTTGAGGAACTCCGGCCGGAAGTGTCCGAGCAGGGCGTGCATGGCGTCGTCAGACCGCGTCGGCGTCTGCACGTCGGCGGCCTGGAAGCCGAGCGCGCGCCTGTGCTCCGTTGCGCCGGCGTTGCTCGTCATGATGATGACGGCGTCGTCGAAGTGCACCGTGCGCCCTTGGCCGTCAGTGAGCCGCCCGTCCTCCAAAATCTGAAGGAACAGGTTCAGCACTTCTGGGTGTGCCTTCTCAATCTCGTCCAGCAACACGACGCTGTAGGGTTGCCGCCGGATACGTTCCGTCAGCTGTCCGCCGTCGTCGTGACCGACGTAGCCAGGGGGAGAACCGATGATGCGCGCTACCGCGTGCCGCTCCATGTACTCGCTCATGTCGAGGCGGATCATGGCGTCCTCCGAGCCGAACAGCTCGCGGGCAAGCGTCTTTGCCAGCTCCGTCTTTCCGACACCCGTCGGACCGACGAACAGGAAAGATCCGATGGGGCGGTTCTTCGCGTGAATCCCCGCGCGGCTGCGCCGAATAGCCTTTGCCACTTGGCGGACAGCTTCCGCCTGACCGACCACCTTCGCGGCCAGCCGGGCCTCGAGGTCGGCCAACCGCTGTTGCTCCGCAGCCTCCATCTGGGAGACCGGAATGCCGGTCTTCTTCTCGATGATCTCCGCAATCTCGCTGGCCTCGACGATGGGCACCTGCGCGTCGTCCACGTCCTCCGCCATGGCCAGCAGCCGCTGTTCTTCGTCGCGGAGCTGGGCCGCTCGCTCATAGTCTTCCCGACGTGTCGCTTCCGCTTTCTCACGCTGCAGCTGCTCCAACCGCTGTTTGCGCGTCGCTCCGCCGTCCGCCTGGTGGCGCAGATTCACGCGCGAACCCGCTTCGTCCATCAGGTCGATGGCCTTGTCTGGCAGGTGCCGGTCTCGGATGTACCGATGTGACAGCCGTGCGCAGGCCGCAATCGCCTCCGGCGTGTACCGCACCTCGTGGAACGACTCGTACCGCGCCTTTAGGCCGTCGAGGATGGCGATGGTCTCCTCGACCGTCGGCTCGGCCACCGTGATGGGCTGAAAACGCCGCTCCAAGGCCGCGTCCTTTTCGATGATCCGGTACTCCTGAAACGTGGTTGCCCCGATGATCTGTACGTCGCCGCGTGCCAACGCCGGCTTCAAGATGTTCCCTGCGTCCATCGACCCTTGCGCGGACCCGGCGCCGACGACGAGGTGCAGCTCGTCGATGAACAACAGCACCTCGCGGTGTTGGCGCAGCTCCTCAACGAGTTGCTTCATCCGTTCCTCGAACTGGCCGCGGATACCGGTGTCCGCGACGAGCGACGCGACGTCCAGCACGTAAACCTGTTTGTCGCGGAGCTTCGTCGGCACCGCTCCCTCAGCAATGCGCAGCGCGAGGCCTTCCGCAATGGCCGTCTTTCCGACGCCGGGTTCACCAATGAGGACGGGGTTGCTCTTGTTGCGGCGGTTGAGGACCTCAATGACGCGTTCAATCTCTCGATCGCGGCCGATGACCGGATCGATCTCGCCGCGCCGCGCCTGCTCGGTCAAGTTCCGCCCGAGTTGCTCCAGCAGTTGCGGTGCGTCCGCACGCGTCTGGGTCGCGGTCTGCGGCCCACCGAACCCGCTGAAGCCACTTGTGCCGAACGACTGGGGGCCGCCGCCGAAGGCGCCGAACAGGCTGCCCATCACGCCGAGCGGATTGCCCAGGCTGCCGCTGTCCGAACCCAACGGAGACTCCGACCGTAGGGCTTCGTAGCAATCCCGGCAAAGCCGCATCGTGCGGGACTGTCCGTTCAGGGACATCCGCAGTCCGACGGTTGCAGGGTTGTGGTGACAACGATCACACAGCATGACGATTCCTCCTTGTTGTGGGGTGGTTCCAATGTTTCGTATCCATACATCCTGGGGAACGGAGACGAGCGTGCATTGCGCCGCTCCGGACCGTTCGCCACGTGCTTCGTGAAAGTTGATATTGACTTACTTTGACCTTTTCATCAGTGAGCATCGCAGGAATTCCTTCGATGCCCCCATTATACATTGACCTTCTCTGACTTTCAAGTGGCTGAATCGGGGATGGGGTGTTTCACCATCGCTTGCCCTTAAAGACGGCCAACTGTTTGAGGTTGTCTCCCCGAATGACCTCGCGAACGGACTCGCTCAACAGAAAGTAACCGTCGGTACGATGTGGGGAAACAGGGGCGGGCGGTCAGCGGACCGCCAACCGGCCGCCCTGTTGCAGCAGGTACATCTTGTGGTACAGACCCTCCATGGCCAACAGTTCTTGGTGCGTGCCGCGCTCCACAATCTCTCCGTGGTGCAGAACGAGGATGAGATCTGCATCTTGAATGGTGGAGAGGCGGTGGGCGATGGCAATCGTAGTTCGTCCCTGACGCATCCGGGCGAGGGCCGATTGGATGGCTTCCTCCGTCTCTGTGTCGACGCTGGCCGTCGCCTCGTCGAGGACCAGGATCTTGGGGTTGAACGCCATCGTCCGCGCAAACGAGATGAGTTGCCGCTGACCGCCCGACAGTGTCGCCCCGCGTTCGCGAACGGGTTCCCGGTAGCCCTCGGGGAGTCGCTCGATGAAAGGATCCGCTTGCACGAAGCGCGCGGCTTCGACGATGTCTTCATCGGTGAGGGCGTCGTTCCCGAGGCGGATGTTGTCTGCGATGGTGCCGACGAAGAGGAACGGGTCCTGCAGCACCAAACCGACCTGATGCCGCAACTCGTTGTCCGAGTACGCCTCCAACGGGACGTCGTCAATCCGGATGTGACCGTGCTCGACCGAGTAGAAGCGCATCAGCAGATTGACGATGGAGCTCTTCCCGCTCCCGGTGTGTCCCACCAGCGCCACGGTTTGACCGGGGTAGGCAGTGAAGGAGATATGGCGCAAGACGTCGGTTTCGCCGTCGTAGGAGAAGGTGACGTCGTCAAACTCCACCTTGCCGTGGGAGATCCGCGGATTGCCCCAGCCTGCGACCTGGGTCGGGGCGAGTTCTGCCTGGTCCAGCACCTGGAACACACGCTCACCCGCCACCATGGCTTGCTGAAACACGTTGAGTCGCTCCATCATGTCGTTGACCGGCTCAAAGAAGCGGTCCAGGTAGTTGACAAACGCGTAGAGGACGCCGATGTCCACCACCGTTCGCAGCGACTGCAGGCCGAAGAACGACAGAATCAAGACCAGGGTGGACAGGTTGACCACGTCCACAAGCGGTCGCAGCAATAAGCTGTTCATGCGGATGTTGCGCATCCGAGCGCGGAAATACGCGGTGTTGATGGCGCCAAATTCGCGCTTCAGGCGCGCCTGCTGGCGCATCGCCTGAATCAAGTACATCCCCTGCAGAGACTCGTTGAGCTTCGCGTTGAGCAGGCTGAGGCGGCGCCGGGTTTCGTGAAAGATGCGTCGGCTGGCGCGCCGGTACGCCCACATGATGCAGACGACAATCGGTGCGAGCAGAACACAAAAACCTGCGAGACGGGCGTCGAGTGCGAACATCGAGACAAAGATGCCGATGAGCAGGAAGATGTTCTGCACGTATGAGGACATCACGCTCACGTAGAAGTCTTTGATGGCCTCTGTATCGTTGGTGATGCGCGAGACCAACACGCCCGTCGGCGTGCGGTCGAAAAACTTCAGGCCGAGATGCTGTACCTTGCCGAACACGTCCATCCGGAGTTGCTGAATCATCTTCAGAGCGGCTTCTTGAAACCACACGCTCTGCAGGTAGTTGAAGACGGCGGTGCCCACCTGAAGCGCGAGGTATGCCACGGCGAGCGCGAGCACGGGGCCCGTCGGAAAGTGCCTCGGCGTGAGGTCGTCATCGATGAAGCGTTGTATCAGGACCGGCCCCAACACGTCCGCCCCAGTGGCCAGCGCCAGCACGACGAATGCGATGACGAGCGTGCGGGCATACGGCTTCATGTACCGCATCAAGCGTCGGAAGACCCGGCCGGTACCACTTTCGACCGCCAGATGGTCGGCTTCCTGCATCATGTGGCTGCACCTCCCTGTTCGACGAGGGATTCCAACTGTTGGCGTTGGTACATATCGGCGTACCAGCCACCCGCGGCCAACAACGACGCGTGGTCTCCATACTCGACGATGCGGCCATGCTCGAGCACGATGATGGCGTCGGCGTGCTCAATCGTGCTCAAGCGGTGCGTGGCGACCAGGGTGGTACGCGCGCTCCGGTTTCGCTTTAAGGCCGCCAGAATCGCTTGTTCCGTCCGTGCATCGACCGCGGACAAGCAGTCGTCGAGGATGAGAATGTCGGCGTCCAGCAGGACCGCCCGCGCGATGGAAATGCGCTGCTTCTGGCCGCCGGACAGCGTCACACCCCGTTCTCCAACAACGGTTCCATATCCCGCAGGAAAACGAAGGATGTCGTCGTGGATGGCGGCTACCTTGGCCGCCTCCTGGATCTCCGCAATGGATGCCTCCGGTCGGGCGAATGCAATGTTTTCGGCGATGCTCGCCGAAAACAGGAAGTGATCTTGTGGCACGTAAGCGATGCCGCTGCGGAGGCTGTCCAATTGGTAGTCCGTGATGGCTCTCCCGCCGATGCGGATGCACCCGTCCGGTGCGTCGAACTCGCGCAACAGGAGCCGCAGCAGGGTGGTCTTTCCGCTTCCCGTCCGCCCCACGATGCCGAGCGTTTCGCCGCGGCCGATGTGCAGCCGAATCTCCTGTAAGGTCGGTTCGCTCTGTCCCGGGTAATAGAATGCAGGGATGGAGAACTCGATATCACCGACCGGCGCGACCGCTTGGGCCCCCGGCCGATCCACGATGGCGGGCGGTACCGCCAGCAGCTTGCGGACGCGGTCGTACGAGGCATGGCCGCGTTCGACGATGTTGAACAGCCAACCGAAGGCCAGCATCGGCCAGACGAGTTGCCCGAGGTACATGGTGAACGCCGTCAGGCCGCCAAGACTGAGGCTGCCGTGCACCACGAACACGGCGCCCACCGCCACGGTCAGGAAGAACGAGACGCCGACGATGACCGTGATGGTCGGATTGAACAGCGCGTCGATCTTCGCGACCCGCACGTTCTTCTCGACCACGTAGGCGGACAGGTCGCGAAATGTGCGCTCCTCGAACGCCTCTTGCCCAAACGCCTTTACAACGCGGACCCCGGAGATGCTCTCCTGCACGCGGTCGTTCAAATCGCTGAACGCCGCCTGCGCGAGCGTGAACTCCTCGTGCATCAACTTGCCGTAGTAGCTTGAGGACCAGGCGATGATGGGCAACGGCAGAAGTGCGACAATGGTCAACTTCCAGTCCACCGTGAGGACCATGGTCGCCACCACCAGCACGGTCATGGTGATGGAGTCGACCAAGGTCATCACACCCTGCATGGCCGTCGCTTCAATCGCCTGGATGTCGTTGGTCGCGTGCGCCATCAAATCGCCGATGCGCCGCTCGTGGTAGAACTGAGGCGCCATTCGTGTAAAATGGTCGTAGAGCTGGTTGCGCAGTTGTGTGGACAGCTTCACGGCTGCACCGAACAGCATCATCCGCCACACAAACCGGAGCCCGTAGGAGACGAGCGCAATGCCGAGGATGCTCGCGCATACCCAGAACAAGTAGCGCCCGGTGAGCGTCTTGTGCTGCATGTGGTCGACGACTTGTCCGACCAGTTGCGGCGGGACGAGCGCCAGGAGAGACAACAGGACGAGCAGACTGACCCCCACTGCGTATCGCAGCTTGTGGGCTCGAAAAAACCACATCAAATCCAGAAATACACGCACGACCGTCGTCCTTTCTATGCGCGCGGAAAGTGAGGAGAAGTCCGTGAAAAGTGCAAAAACCCAAGGGATGACGGTCCAGGACATCGCGGCGTTGACGGTCGCTGACGTGATGACCGACGAGAGCCGCGTCGCCTGCGTCCGCTTGGAACACCCGTTGCAACACGCGCTGTTGATTCTCATAAAATCCGGCTATTCGGCCGTGCCCGTCCTCGACGTGCGCGGACACGTGGCCGGCACCATTCGCAAGACCCGTATCCTCGACCGAATTCTCGGCTTGGAGCGAATTGAGTTCGAGCGGCTGGACGAATACGTGGTACGGGATGCCCTCAATCCGGAAGTTCCGCGTCTGCGGCCCGACGCGCCGTTTGTCGAGGCCGTGCAGCGGCTGATAGACGCGCCGTTCACATGCGTCGAGGCGCCGGACGGCGCTTTTCTCGGCATCGTCACGCGTCGGGCGGTGCTGGCGCAACTGCACCCGTTTGTGCGAGGGGCCATCCGGGCGGGAGACGCCCATTCATCCGGGGCAGATGTTCACCGGAAAGGGTCGACGTGACGACGGTCGGCTCCGCTTCGCATCCGACCGAACCCGGCTGTCACGCGGTGCGGCAGCACGCCGATGTGGGCCGGTCCCTTCAGTGAGGCTGGAACAGCGTGGTGCGGAGTTGTTCCCACTCCTCGTCCGACTCGATGTTCCGGTAAGTCTCCGTGCCGTCCGCAGACCGTTCCACTCGCAGCAGGGCCATTCGCTCTGCGTCCTCCTGGTCCATCAGCAACACGTATTCTTGTCTGTTCGCCGACAGCCGATCGGCAATGATAAACGGGTGCAGGATACCGGCCTCGTCCTGAAGGAGCACCGTCGCGGCCGTCCCGCACCCACAGCTGTCTTTTCCACATGCACATGCCATGGTGACATTCCCCCTTCTTCCCAATTGTACCACGGGAGATCAACGGCGACGGTAGAGGAACACCGCCACGCCGAGGAGCGTCACGGCGCCGCCGAGCGCCTGGGACAACGTGATGGGGTTGTGCAACAGCCAAGCCGCGAGGAGAATGGCCCCCACCGGTTCACCGAGGATGGTCACCGACAGCGTCGTGGCCGAGACGTACTGCAGCAACCAGTTGAACAGTGCGTGCCCGAACAGTGTCGGTATCAGCGCTAACAGGGCGAGCCACAGCCAGTCCACCTCGCGGTATCCGGCCAGTGGCACACCCGCGCCGACGTTGCACGCAAGCAGCGTCAGTGCCGCGATGCCGAACACGCAAGCGTTGTAGGCAGAGGACGGCAAGCGCGCCCGGACGGTCTGTCCGGCCAGCATATATCCGCTGATAGCCAGTGTTCCCAGCAGGGAGAGCAGGTCGCCGTACAGTGTCCCGCCTCCGCTGTGGTCGTCACCGACGCCAATCACGACGGCCCCAGCCAACGCGCAGGCCATGCTCGCCCAGCCCTTCCGGCCAATCCGTTCCCCAAACACCAATGCAGCCCCAATGGCGACGAACGGCGGTTGAAGTGCGGTGATGATCATGGAGCTGGCGATGCTGGTCCGTTTGAGCGAGCCAATCCAGAAGAGAAAATGGAGTCCAAGCAGAACGCCGGAGAGGCCTATGGCCATCTGCTGCCTTCGCGTCAACGCGCGCAACGCACCGGCCTGCCGAAGGGCGAATGGCGCGAGGACAGCGGTGCTGAACGCGAGTCGGTACATGCCGATGGCCCCGGCGGGTGCGAGGCACACCTTGATGAGAATGGAGGACATGGAGACCGCGAGGACACCGATGAGAATAGGAAGCAGCGAAAACCACAACGGGTGATGGAGCGCCGTGGCCGCCGGCTCCGCCAGTTCGGATTTTGAGCGATGGCGCCGTACCTCCGCGGGCGTTTCGGCACCCAAGCGGTCGCGTGCGGACATGGGTCGAGTCCCTCGTTCCTCGTGCAGCGGCGCCTCTGGGAGCTTGGGCCGCGTCCAATGAGATGGTGGTGCTCCGTCCCTTCGAGTATACCAAGTGGTTGCCTTGTGGTCATCGCTCGTTGGCCTCAGGAGACCGACGGGATTCCCAGCCGGCGAGACGGGCAAGGGCCGGGCCCAGGACGGGGAGCGACCGCAGCAAGTCCGCCGGGACCTGCCCGGACAGCAGGACAAACACGGCGCCAACCAGTGCGGAAGCGACGAGCCAAAGCTCCGGTGCCTCGGTGAACCCGAAGCGCCCCGTCAGGTGGTGGCCCATGAGGAGAACCGCGCACATCTGGACGGCCGTGAGGATGGCGTAGACGGGCGTTTGCCAAGGGACGGCCACGGGCGTCAAGCGCCACGCCGCTATCCACAGAACCATCGTCTGGCTGAGGGTTCCGACGGCGAAGGCCAACACCAGGCCCCACACGCCAAGGTGGAGCGCGTGCATGGCGAGCCAAAGGGCACCGAGGCGACAGGCGTCGCCAATGCCTTCTGACCAGAGCAGCACGCGGCTGTGTCCCTGCGCCTGCAGCAAGGAGAACAGCGGGGACTGGATGAACAGCACAACCGCCAGCGGGCTCATCCATTGCAGTAAAATGTAGGCGGGCGGGGCATCCATCCAACGGGTGAAGGTCGGGGCAAACGCGAACAGGATGACACACGCTGGGAGACCGAGGAAGAAGACGAACTTCACGACTTGAGCAAGCGAATGGCGCAGCGCAGCCTTCCCGTACTGGGCCCGGGCCGCGGTCAGGGAAGGGAGCAACGCTGTCGCGAGACCATCGGATGCGAACATCGGGAAGTGCAGCAGCGGGAGTGCCACTGCGGCGTATTCCGCCAACCAACGCTCCGCGGAGTCGGCACCAAACTGTTGGGTCAGGATGTACTCGGCGAGAGGTAACTCAATCCCGTAGCCGAGGTTCTCGAGGACCGTCTGCAAGGTCGGGGGCGTCATCAGGCGGGCCAACAGCCGCATCTGGCGGATTTGGCGGATGGCCTCCCGCCACAGTCCGTAGAGCGGGCGACGGTCCACGTCTGCGAACAGCTGCCACCCAAACACGAGGAGCATCAAGCCGGCTCCGGCGGCTTCCGCCACGGTCATGATGGCGACCCCGGCCTGGCCGCCAGACCAGCCCAGTCGCCCAATCAGCCGAACGCAGACCGGGTTGACCAGGACGACCTGCACCAGCGCGGTCACTGCCTGAGCGATGGCGGCTGGAGCATTGCGCCCGCAGCCAATCAGTAGACCGCGCAGACTGCCGCTCACACAGAGCACGAGGAGCAAAGGCAGCGACACGTGCAATAAGGCTTCCACCGGTCCGTCGCCGAGAGCCGGGATGAAGGAGGCAGCGAGCAGGCCGAACAACATCCCGCAGGACAGGACGGCGGCAGCGACCGTCACCAGGGCCAAGGTCAGCAGTTGGTCGGGACGCAGCCGACGCGGTTGGCCGTCGGCGGACAACCAACGAGTGAGCGCAGTTGGGAGACCGACGTTGCCGACCGCGGACGCAAGGACAATCAGGGGCAGCGCCGTGCGAAACACGCCGCCTGCGTCCAGTCCGAAGGCGTCCATGAAGCGCGCCAGGAACCACAGTCCGAGCACGCGGCTGGTGAACTCCGCGAAGCTGAAGACGATGGATTTCGAGACGGGGAACGGCACGAGCATCTCGGAGGTCCTCCCTTACTGCAACGGACGCGTCCAACCGGCGCTCCGTAACGTTGCGGCGCGGACAGAGCGCTCGTCCGAATGGTTTCATGTGTACGCTGTGAGCTGACAGAATAGTATCGGCCGAGCCTTGAGGTGGGGGTGTATGGAATTGAAATCAATTTCCGGGCATGCGGAGGGGCGTCGGCAGATGTCGGTTGAGCAGGACTCGGAGCAACCGTATCTATGTCGGGGAACCCGCGCCTTTCGTCGGGTCAATGTGGCGTTCTTCGCGGCGGGCCTCGCAACCTTCGCCGTTCTCTATACGGTGCAGCCGCTGTTGCCGGCGTTCACAGGCCAATTTCACGTCACCCCGACCGCCGCAAGCTTCGCCCTGTCGGTGTCCACGTTGGTGTTGGCTGTCGCGTTGCCACTGGTCGGACTTGGGTCCGACGCCGTCGGGCGCAAGGGCGTCATGGTCGCGTCGCTGATGCTCTCGGCCGCGGGCTGCCTGGCGACGGCCTTTTGTCCGAACTTTGGCAGTCTGCTCGCGGTTCGCGCGCTGGAAGGGGTGTTCGTCGCGGGGATTCCCGGCGTGGCGATGGCCTACTTGAGCGAGGAGGTCGAGCCGCGGAGCCTGGGCTTTGCGATGGGGCTCTACATCAGCGGCAACTCGGTCGGAGGGCTGTTCGGGCGGGTGGTCGTGAGCGCCATCACCGACGTGTCCTCGTGGCGAATCGCCGTCAGCGTCGTCGCCCTGTGCAGTTTCGCTGCCGGGCTCTACTTCTGGCGCAACTTACCGCCATCTCGAAACTTTGCGCGTCAAGCGGTTCATTGGCACACGTTTTTCAGCGGGTTTGCGGCGCACCTGCGGGATCCGGCGCTCGTCTGCCTGTTTTTCATCGGCGCGCTGCTGATGGGCGGGTTCGTGTCCGTGTATAACTACATAAGCTTCCGATTGCTGGATCCGCCGTACCACCTCTCAGAGACCCTCGTCGGCTCCATCTTTCTCGTGTACTTGGTCGGGACGTTCAGCTCGTCGTGGATAGGCAAACTGGCCGACCAGATAGGGCGCCGGCGCGTGTTGTGGCTGAACATCGCCATCATGGGGGGCGGGTGCGCACTGACCCTTGTTCGCCCACTGTGGGCGATTGTGACAGGAGTGGCCGTCGTCACGTTCGGGTTTTTCGGCGGGCATTCCACGGCGAGCAGTTGGGTTGGGCGCCGTGCCACACAAGCCCGCGGACAGGCGTCGTCTCTGTACCTGTTTTGCTACTACGCAGGGTCGAGCATTGGCGGATCAGCCGGGGGTGTGTTTTGGTCCGCCGACGGCTGGCTCGGCGTCGTTGGCATGGTGGAAGGCTGTCTGGCAGTGGCGCTGGTGTTGTCGTGGATGCTCGCGCGCATTCACAACGTGGCCAGCCGTTGAGGGGACGCGCCAGGTAGCCTGGCGCTTGCCCGGCAACGGGTTGCGGCGGTATCGCCGAAGTGCGCCCTCACGCGTCCTCGTGGGAAGCGTCGTCCCCAGCGTCCATCCAGGCAGCCAAGACCGCCACGAGCACCGCCAGCAAACCGACGGTCCCGAAAGCGTCCCGAAACGACACCAGCATCTGGTGCGGTGTGGCCAGGTTTTCCACCACGACTCCATTCGCACGGAGGTACAGTTGATACGTGAGGCCGCCGAGAGTGACGCCGAGCCCCATTCCGAGCGTGCGCGACATGTTCAGCACACCCCCGCTGATGCCGAGCCGTCGCTTCGGCACGCTCCCCATGATGTGGCTGTTGTTCGCGGGGGTGAACAGGCCCATGCCGCACCCGACGAGGAAGAGGCCCGTCAAGAACCACAGCGGCGCATGCCTGGGAATCGCCATGACGAGGATGAGACAGCCGGCGGCGGCCATGACCATGCCGCCAATGGTGGGCAGTTTGGCCTGCAACCGATCCGCAATGACGCCGGATACAGGCGTCAGCAAGGTCATGCCGACCGGAATCACCATCAGGAACAAACCGGATGTCATGGCATCCAGCTTGCGCACGTTATCGAGGTAGAACGGCGCGAGGAACATTACGGCGTACATCACGGCGAAGGAGAGCACGACCGTCAGGTTCCCCACCGAGAAGGTGCGCGAGCGAAACAGCGCAAAGTCGACCATGGGTGCGTGGACCCGTTGTTCGGTGACGAGAAATCCGAGAAAGCCGACCACGGTGACGCCGAGGCTCACCAGCACCGCGGTGGACATCCAGCCCATCTGCGCGCCTTGGTTGAGCAAGTAGATGAGGGCGACCAACGTCGGCGCCAGCAGGATGGACCCAGCCCAGTCAAACCGGTCGCGCTCCAAGGACGATGGCGATCTCGGCAGCAGCAGCACGCCAGCCAAGGTGCCGAGAATCCCGACCGGCACATTGACGTAGAAGATCCACCGCCAACCGAGCAGCGAGATGAGTGCGCCGCCCACCACAGGCCCCAGGCTGAGTCCGACGCCTTGCGCACTCGCCTGTACGCCAATGGCCTTGCCTCGGTCTCGCGCAGGGGTGGTGGCGGTGATGATGGAGACGCTGTTCGCCTGCAGCATGGCGGCCCCCGCAGCTTGCATCACCCGTGCGGCGAGCAAAGTTGGGAAGGTGGGCGCCACCCCGCAAAAGAATGACCCGACGAGGAAGACGCTGAACCCGGCACTGTACATCCCGCGCCGCCCGTACATGTCGGACAGGCGGCTGAACGGCACAATCAGGGCCGCCAAGGTCAGGATGTACGACAGGCTGACCCATTCCACGACGCGCATGTGTGTGTCAAACGACCGTTTCATCACGGGCATTGCGATGTTGACGATACTCGAGTCGAGGGCGGCCATGAACGCCCCCACGCAGACCGTGGCCACGACAAACCAATGATAGCGAGGCCTGTTCCGTACGGCAGGAAGCGGTAGTTGCAGATACATGCGGAAGCCCCCCGTGATGTGTCCCAGCGACACGGCGCTACCAGCATCATACGCGTTCTGGGGGTCGCAGGACAATCGGAATCGGGGCGCATCTGCCTTCGCCATTCAGGCGGCCGCATGAGCGCGGCGACGTCCCGGACGGACAAAGACCATGGCCACCATGCCGACGACAGCGGCAATCGCGGCCGCCACAAACATCGCGCCATATCCGTAGCTTTGCACGAGCGCGCCGGTCAAGGTCGGTGCGACGACCGTGGCGATGTTGGTGATGAAGTGTGTGATACCGCCGTAGGTGCCTGCTTTTGCCGGCTCCGTGTCAATCACCACCGCCCAGTACACGCTGTTCGGCAGGAAGTTCAGGGCGTTGCCGACGGCCATCAGGACGAGCACGCCGGCCACGTTGCCGACCGCCGGAATGATGAGAAAGCAGACCGCCGTGAGCAGCAACGACCCGACGGCGAGGCCTGAGCGCGCAATCCACAGGCTGCCGGTGCGGCGCCGCAGCGCGTCCGAGATGCGTCCACCGATGAACACCGTGAAGACGGCGCCAATCCACGGAATCATGCCGAGATACCAGAGCGCACCGAGTTGGTAGTGAAACTGGTCCTGCAGATACTTTGGCGTCCAGGTGAGGATGAGGAAGTTCACGTACTGGAACGCGAAGTACCCGATGGCGTTGCAGATGAGCGTCAGGCTCCGGAAGAACGCGTACCAAGGCTCTGGGTGAGATTCCGCTTCAACCAGGGTTGTCTCATTCGCGAGCAGGTCCTTGGACGAGCGGATGAACTCCAACTCCGGTTTGCCCACGTGCGGATTGTCGTCCGGTCGGTTCGTAAAAATCCGGCTCCAGAGCAAGACCCACAGGATGCCGAGACAGCCGAGAATCACAAACGTCACCCGCCAGTTTCCGGTGACGCTGAGCAGGAGGACCGCGACGGGCGCGGTGAGCAGCGCGCCGATGGGGGTTCCCGCGACGCCGATGGACGCGGCGAACCCCTTTTCAGGCGGGGCCGCCCAGTTGGCCATGGTCCGGTTGATGGTGGAGAAGGTCGGCCCCTCGGAGAACCCGAACAGGATGCGTACGACGGCGAACCCAGCGAGGGCCGACCCCCCCCAAGACGGCCAGTCCGAAGTCTCCGGCAAACGCCGTGCACACTTCGAAGATGGACCAGAGCGTGCCGAACAAGATCCAGACGAAACGCGGGCCCATCCGGTCTGCCAGCGCGCCGCCAATCAGGGCACCCACCATGTAGCCGTACCCGAAGTAGCCCAGCATGGCACCCCAGGCGCTGTCTGAGAAGTGATATTCCCCTGTAATCGGCTTCGCAGCGTACGAGATGGCCCCGCGGTCGATGTAGTTGACAACGACCATCAGGACAATCATCGTCATGATGAAGTAGCGATAGCGCCCGATTCGTTCCACGTATCCCGTCTCCTTCATCCAAATTAGTGAGAGGGTGCCCCCACCTCCTTGGAGGATTCCCGAAGGGGCCCGTGGATATGATGGGGCGCGTTCACCCCCCGAGCCCGGATCGGCTGCTCAAGCCCACGCCGTTCGCTGTTACTTGCTCCGCAAGCGGGCCAGGACCGCGTCGCAGACCTCCTCTGTGCGGGCAGATCCGCCGAGGTCAGGCGTCACGATACCGGCTTCCAAGGTGTCCTCCACCGCCTCCAGGAGCGCGCCGGCGACGTCGTGATAGCCGAGGAAGTCGAGGAGCATCTTCGCCGACCACATCTGACCCACTGGGTTCGCAATACCCCTGCCGGCGATGTCGGGTGCGGAGCCGTGCACCGGCTCAAACATCGACGGGAACTTCCGCTCCGGGTTGATGTTCGCCGATGGAGCGATACCGATGGAACCCATGATGGCCGCACCGAGATCGGTCAGGATGTCGCCGAACAGGTTCGATGCCACCACGACGTCGAGGGTCTCCGGGCGCGTCACCATGAAGGCGGACAGCGCGTCGATGTGGACCTGCCGATGGGCAATGTCCGGGTAGGACGCGGCCACCTCTCGGAACACGCGGTCCCAAAACGGCATCGAGTGGACAATGCCGTTTGACTTCGTCGCGCTGACCACGGACTTTTGCGGCCGCGTTCGCGCAAGCTCAAAGGCGAACCGCATGGCGCGCTCGCTGCCAGACTTCGTGAACACCGCGTTCTGCACGGCAATCTCGTCGTTTCCGGATTGCATCACCCCGCCGATGGGAGAGTACTCGCCTTCCGAGTTCTCGCGCACAACGACGAGGTCGAAGTTGCGCGGTTCGCGAAGGGGGGATTTCACCCCGCGCATCTGCTTGGCCGGCCGCAGGTTGATGTACTGCTGAAAGCCCCGGCGAATCTTGATGAGCAATCCCCACAGTGATACGTGATCTGGCACCACCGCGGGCATGCCCACCGCCCCGAGAAAAATGGCCTCGCTGTCCGCCAACCGCTCCATGCCGTCTGGCGCCATCATCTCGCCGGTCTGTTGGTAGTATTCGCATCCCCACGGGTACGTGGTGAACTCAAACTGGAAACCGCCGTGCAGCTCTGCGGCCGCCGCCAGTGCGGCCACCCCGCAGGGCGTCACTTCTTTGCCAATGCCGTCGCCAGGGATGACAGCAATCGCGTGTTTCATGGGGACCCATCCTCTCCATGTGTGTTTGGGTTACGAGCGACGTGCGTCGCGTGCCTGTTCCGCCAGGGCCTGTTGCAGCGCGTGACCAAATCGGTACACGTCCGTCTCTCTCTTTGACCGGCCGATGATCTGCAGGCCGACCGGTAATCCATCGGCGCACGTGCCGATGGGGAGGGACAGGGCCGGGTTTCCGGTGTAGTTGAACGGGCGCGTGAACCGCAGCAACAGATCGCGAACCGCGTACGTCCGGCCGCCGAAGGAGACCTCCCGCTGGCCCACATCCGGCGCGGGAATCGGCAGTGTCGGGGACACGAGGACGTCCACCTGGTCGAAGAGGGCGTCGACCGCAGCCGTCCGTTCAGGACGGCTCCGCAGCGCGAGGACATACGCGTAGCCTCTGGCTTCTCTGCTGTCGAGGAGGCGTTGGTAGACCTCCGGGTCATAGTCGTCGCCTGCGCTCTCCACCCACTCGGCGTGCACGGCGTACGCCTCGCTCTGCTGAATCGCGGTCTGCGCCGCAAGCACGTCGTCGAGGTGCGGGAAGGACACCGGTTCGAGCCGTGCACCCAGCTGTTCGAAGACCTTCAAGCTGCGCGTAAACGCCGTCTCGACGTCTGGGTGGAGCGCGTCCTGAAAGTATTCGCCAAGTACGCCGATCACGGTTCCCACGAGCGGCGTATCCAAGCCGCCCGCGAAGTCCTCATCCGTTGAAAACGTGCGCGGGTCGCCGGGGTCTGCGCAGGCCAGTGCGTTCAGCAGGACAGCGTTGTCCCGCACCGTCTGCGTGATGGGACCGACGTGGTCGAGCGCGTCGCTGAGTGGGAAGACACCTCGCTTCGATACGCGCCCGTACGTCGGCTTCAGGCCAACGACACCGCAGGCAGCCGATGGGATGCGGATTGATCCGCCCGTATCGGTGCCGATGGCGGCGAGGCACATGCCCGATGCCACGGCGGCGGCCGATCCGCTGCTCGACCCGCCCGTCATCTTCCTCGGATTGCGGGGATTTCGCGCCGGCCCGAAGTAGGAGCGGTCGCCGGTCGGACCGTAAGCGAACTCGTGCGTGTGCGCCTTCCCGACGAGCACCGCACCGGCCGCTCGCAGTCGCTCCACAACGGCGGCGTCCTGACTCGGGACAAAGTTGGCGAACCGTTTGGATCCCATGGTGGTGCGCACGCCGCGGGTGTCAATCAGGTCTTTGACCACCACGGGAATCCCATGCAGCGGTCCGCGGTAGGCACCCCGGGCCATGTCGCTCTCCGCTCGCTCCGCCGCCGCGCGAGCGGCGTCTTCACACACCGTGAGCACCGCGTTCAATTCGGGGTTGCGTGCGTTCAGCTGGGCCAGCGCTTGGTCGAGTAGTTCGACCGGAGAGATCTCGCGCTTTCGCATCCGCTCTGCTGCGGAAACGATGTCCACCTCATCTCGCCTCCTCGTATATCGTCTCCGTGCTGTCCGGCACCCACGAAATCGACACCACGGAGTGGCGGCGGGCACGTACGCGTCCATTGTACCAAGCAATTCCAAACGGCGGGAGGTACCCCTTGGAAGCCGGGGTGTGCTGTCATACGCCGCGGCAGATTGGAGACGCTGACGGAAGAGTGGAATTCGGCTGCAGCGGGCATCGAACCGCCGGTGCCGCGGCGGCGGCAGGGGGGAATGATGGATGTCGGAACGGATCGACACGAGTGACGCGCCAGACCGGTTGCTCGGCCAGTTCGTACATCTTGAGTTCAAACAGTTCGTCGATACGGACTACCGCGGCACGGAGCAGGCAGACGGGGATCTGCAAAATGGATACGTGGTGTACAACGACGACCACAAATCCTTCGGAACCGGCACCTTCTGGACTTCGGACGACTACACCATCGCCCGCGACGCGCTGGACCTGATTGAAAGCCGACATCCGGAATTCGTCCCGTACATCCAAGCCACGAGCGGCTTTTTCATCGGCGGTGAGTGGCATCCGGTCGGTGACGGCAAGCTCTCATGACGCGCTCCTCTCCCCCCGCGGAAGCTGTTCCGGAGGGGGGAGAGGGGCGACCCAGTCGGTGACGTGTTTGCGCGAGCGTTGTGGCACACGCATCCCGAGCTTCCCGCGTTGCGGGGGTCTCGTCATTCCAGGTCATTCGGGTTGTCGCGAGCGGTCCAACGGTTCGTTCGCGGACCGTGCGCGCGCTCGGCCGGATGGATTGGCTCATCGGCGGGGACGGCTGGCCCGACCCACGAAGGTACCTTCCCCGCGACGTGGCCTTCGTACGGGAAATCGTCTGGGCTGTCCGTCTGCACAAGGGTGGTTTCGGGTGAGCTGGACCTCGAGGCATCTTCAGACATCTTCACAGCTCCTTTCCGGTGCGATGGGCACGGACGGGCGGTGTCCGTGTGCACCCAGTGTGCCCAAGGTGTATACTGGACATGTCGGGCAGCAGGCGAGATTAGGCGACTGCAATGAGGGGGGATGTCGTGGAATCTTGGCTGTTGTTGTTAGCGGTGATTTTGCTCGCGGGGGTCTGGTCCGCCCGCGTCGGGACCCGCATCGGTTTCCCATTCCTGATTGGCTTCGTCGCCATCGGCGTACTGATTGGGCCAGGCGGGCTGCACATTTCGTCTGCCGTTTCCCTCTCCTTCGCGAAAGACATCGGGTACGTTGCCCTCATCCTCATCCTGTTCGAAGGCGGTTTACACACGTCCATCGCACGCATTCGTAAGGTCTGGGCCCCAGCGCTCTCCCTGGCGACCTTTGGCGTGCTGGTGAGTTCCGTCGTGATGGCGGCGCTCGCGCACTACCTGTTGGCGTTGCCGCTGTTTCCGGCCGCCCTCCTTGGTGTGGCGGTCAGTTCCACGGATGCGGCGTCTGTCTTTTCCATCCTGGGCGGGCAGCCTCTGCGCCGCCGATTGGTAGATGTCCTGGAAGTGGAGTCTGGCACCAATGACCCGATGGCCTTTTTCCTGACGCTGATTCTGTTGCAGTGGTCCGTGAAGGGCGTGGGCCCCTTCTGGAGCGCCACCGGATACGTCGTCTCGACGTTTGCCTTGCAGGTGTTGGTGGGTTTGGCTGTCGGCGTTGCGGTGGGATTTCTGGGGTCGTGGGCCAACCAGCGGATTAAGCTCGACACCGGCGGTCTGTATCCGACCCTCTCGCTTGCGTTCGCCTTGTTGTCGTACGCGGTGGCCGATCTGCTCCACGGCAGCGGTTTTTTGTCCGTGTACGTGGCTTCTGTCGTGATGGGCAACCGGCGCCTCGAACATCGGTACAGTATCCTGCGCTTTCATGAGGGACTTTCGTGGACGATGCACATCGTGATGTTCGTCGTCCTTGGCCTGCAGCTGACGCCGAGTCGCTTGTACGCCGTCCTGCTACCGGGTATCGGTCTCGCCATCGGTGCGCTCTTCGTCGCACGTCCGCTCGCGGTTTGGCTTTCCACGCTCGGTATGGGATTCACGTGGCGTGAGCGGCACTTCCTCTCGTGGGCAGGATTGCGGGGGGCGGTGCCCATCGTCCTTGTCTTCACGGCGGTTTTGGCGCCAGGTTACACACCGGCAACCATGGTCGACGCGGTGTTCTTCGTGGTCATCGCCTCCACGCTGGTTCAGGGATTGACCGTCAAACCGCTGGCCGGGCGGTTGAACCTGCTCGAACCGACCCCTTCCGAGACCGTGTTGGAGCTCGTCGCCATCACGCGCGAGAATGCCATCGTTCTGCCGGTCGAAATCGCGGAGTCCTCGAGCCTCGTGGGACGGCCGATGGTCGACGTCCCCTTTCCCGCAAACACGCTGTGCTATGCCATCGTCCGTGACAACCGAGTGATTGTGCCGCGCGGTGCAACGCGGTTACAGGCGGCAGATCATCTGCTGATTCTGTCCGACAGGCGACACATCGACGATTTGCAGTCTTTGTTTGCACAGGAGGCCGTCGGTGCGCCGGCCATGTTGCCGTAGGGCTCAACTCGCTGGACGGAGTCCAAGGGGACATCGGATACAAAGTGTTTCCCCGGGAATCTTAACAGCGAGGAGGGAGTCAAGTGAACTGGAAACCATGGTTTACAGGAATTGGATTGTCGATGTTGCTCGCCACCTCTGGCTGCGGGAACGCAAACAACACCGGGAATGCGGCCAATGCAGTCGGCAACGCCGTCGGTAACGCCGCCGGCTTTGCAGCCCGCGGTGTGGGGAACATCGCGCGCGGTGTCGGGAATGCGGTCGGTGGTGTCGGGAACGCCGTCGGCAATGCTGCGGGTGATGTCGCGAGACGGACAGGCGCTGCGGCGGCCGGCGCAGTGAACGGCGTTACATGGGGTGGCACCCAGTCGGTTGCGGTGGATGCTGCTGCAAAGACCGTGCATATTCGGCTGAACCGCGTCTCGAACCAAGTCGCGCGCCGGGTACCAGGAGCGGTGGGCGACGGCGTGCGCAACGAGGCGATGGCCATCACCGTACCAACCGGCTGGACCCTGACGGTGGCAGGGGGCGCGAACGTTGGTGCGGGCGTTTCCTTTGCGCACTACCGACCGGCTGCGCCGGGTCGACCGGGTGGAACGGCTGCCATGGCCACCGGCACGGCCACCGGACCCAACCTTGGTACGACGCTGAAGGGCGCCAAAGCCGGGCAGTACGCAGTGGTCGCTCACGTCAACGGCCGTCAGGTTGCGGTGCTGGATGTGATCACCGTCTCGGCCGGCACCCGCGTACCGACGGTATCATCCACGGCGATGTGGTGACAGACTACACCTCCCCTGCCTTCATGCGACGGCGGCAAGCGAGCAGGGGCCACAACCTCCCTGCTCGCTTGCCTTGACAACTTTGTGAACGTCGTCCGCTCGACCAGGGAAGTGTGACCTGTTGCACACAATCGTTCCGGCGGTGTACGTTACGCTGTCCACCGGGAGGAGGATGGCGGTGAACACACACCGATGTACGGATACACATGCCCGGAACAAGGGTCGACGAACCCAGCTGGCGTCCGCCGGCAAGGTCGGTCTGCGGACACAGAGGAGCGGAGTGGCGGCGCTGTCGGCAGTCGCGTTGGTGACGGTACTGGCCGGATGTGGGGCGGCCGGATCGACGAGCGCCCCAAACGCCCAGGCTGTGGGACGTGCAACAGGCGGCAGCGCGAATGAAGTGCCGATGAACGGAATGGGTCAGGCTGGGAATCGAGCGAACCAAATGCCTTCGTCGATGCCAGGCCAGGGCCTGAATCAGACGCCGCGGCCGATGCAGGTGGTCCGTCGCGGGCACGACGTTTCCATCACGATGTACACCGAAGAGACGCGCGTAGAGATTGCGCCGGGTGTATCCTTTCCGGCGTGGACGTTTGACGGCACGGTGCCGGGGCCGGTCATTCAACTGGAGCAGGGGGACCACGTTCAACTGACGTTGCACAATCTGGACCCGCACATGTCGCACTCCATTGATCTGCATGCTGCACTCGTCGCACCGAACCAGAACTACGTGGACGTGCCGCCTGGCGGCACGCGGACCATCACCTTTGACGCGACCGTTCCGGGCGTGTTCCTCTACCACTGCGAAACGCAACCGATGGCGCTGCACATCGCGCAGGGGATGTACGGAGCTGTGGTTGTGACGCCGAAAGGTCAACAACCTCCGCAGTTCACCATCGTCCAGAGTGAGTTTTACAAGCCGTTGGACTTAGACGACGTCGAGAACGGCACGCCTCAGTACGTGGTCTTCAACGGGGAGGCGAACCGCTACATGCTGCATCCGCTGCACGTCAGGGCGGGTCAGACCATCAGCGTCGCGTTCGTCGATGCAGGGCCGAACGACTGGTCCGCCTTTCACGTCGTCGGCTCCATCCTTCGCGAGGTGGAGGCATCGGGCAACCCGGCCAACCGTCTCACGGATGTCCAGACCGCTTCGGTGGCGCCGGGTGACGGCATCCTGCTCACGCTGCGATTTCCGCAACCCGGCACCTACACCTTCACGACACATTCCATGCGCGACGCGGCCAAAGGGGCCATGGGGAGTTTCGTCGTCACACCGTGACGCTACCGCCGCTGCGCCCGATTCACGAGCGTGGGAGCACCCGGCCCCGGGTTCACATCGGGTTGCGGTGCCGGTCGATTCGTCGGCCGGTCGGTCGGCGTGGGGTGCTTCCACGCGAAGGGGGTGCGGGCCGGCGCGGCCGACGGGGTCGGCGTGGCCGACGAGGCTGGTCCGCTCGAGGGACGACCGGTCGCTCGTCGGGACCGGCGTCTCCCTGTGGCGACTCGGGGGATGCTTGCCGCTTTCGGGTCATCCTCTCGCGCAGGTACCGCATCCCGCCCCAGGCTCCGCGGACAAGCAGGTGAATATTCGGGTCCCTCGACATCTGAAAGATGGTGGAGCCCATGCGCCACGCCTTTCCAAGGTCCACGCTGTTCCCTCCGGTTCTTGCTGACAACTCGCACGCCTCACGCGCCCTGCACGGGTCAAGACGGTGAACGCGCGAGCAACTCCTGCTCGGGCGCGATGATGAAGAAGGCGAGTAGCACGAAAATCACACCCCATGCGACCCATGTTTGCGTCGCGCGTTCTTGTTCTCGTTTGGTCTTTCGCGCCATGATGTCGAGATTGGCCAGCGTCAACAGGATGAGGAATGTAAACACGCCATGGCGCGCATCGGCTTCCCCTTTTTGCCACGCTTTCACCGCTTCGTCGGACATCCCGTCATTCCACCTTCGGATTGCGTCGGTTTAGGGTATTCCCGCGTGCGCGGCTCGTGTGGGTGGCTATCTCGAAGACGGGGCCCTCCATTTGCTACGCGTCCGTTGACAACAGGATGTGAAAGCATTGGGACACGCTTGCAACCCCGCTGCGGATTCGTATAGGATACGAGTCATACGGGTAGGGAACGGTTGGGCAACCGCCCACATGCAGAAGGGAGGATGACCATTCTGTCAATGCCCTTTCAGCCATCCGCTCAAAAGATTCAAATGTATCTGCACAACCGCGGTTACGACCATACCGTGGTAGAGCTGCCCGAGAGCGCGCGGACGGCCGCTGAGGCAGCGGTGGCGATTGGCTGTGCGGTCGAACAGATTGCGAAGTCCATCGTGTTCCGGCTGCGCCGTTCGGGGGAACCCCTGCTCGTGGTCGCCAGCGGCACCCATCGCGTCAACGAGGAGGCCTTGTCAGCGGCCCTCGAGGACGTCGTGGAGAAAGCGGATGCAGCCTTTGTTCGAGACACCACGGGTTTTGTCATCGGCGGTGTGCCGCCCATCGGCCACGTGCGACCGATTCAGACTGTGATTGACGAAGACCTGCTGCAGTACGCGGAGGTCTGGACCGCTGCCGGGCATCCCAAGGCCGTCGTGCGCATGACGCCGAAGGAGCTGGTTGAACTCACCGGCGGCCGCGTCATGCGGGTCCAGTAACCGCTCACGACATTGGGTGCATCCGATTCTATCCGATTGCGGACGAGGAACAGGTGCGCTCGGCGTTGGTTCGGACGACGACGTGGTGTACCGATTCCGAACGAAAGTCAGAGCTACATGAGGGTACATGCGCGATGGATGGTTGAGGGCGTGGTGTGCATCCTGTCCACGACCTGAGAATGGAGATGTGGAATGGTGTATCTATTGGTGGGAACGGCGAAAGGGCTGTTCAGATTCCAGTCAGACAACCGTCGCGATTGGCGCGCACTGTCCCCGGTCTTGTCGGGGGACCCCATCTATACCAGCGCGTACGACCGAGAGACCGGTACCCTCTATGCGGGGGTGAACTCCGAATTCTACGGCCCATCGGTTCGTCGCTCCAGGGACTGGGGTGAGAACTGGGACACCGGAGGCAGCGGACTTGCGTACAGCGCGGATGACCCTGAACGGGTCACACGCGTCTGGTCCATCCGACCGGCGGGTGGCGGGGTGGTTTACGCTGGCGTCGAAGCGAGTGGGCTGTTTCGCTCCCTCGACGGAGGAGACACGTGGGCCGAGGTGCGCGCGTTGCGCGAGCATCCCACCCACGCATCCTGGCACGCGGGATACGGCGGCAAATGCCTGCATACGGTTGCGGTTTGTCCGTTTCACCCCAATCGCATCTACATCGCCTGTTCTTCCGGCGGCATCTACCGCTCGGACGATGACGGCCACACCTGGCAGCCCATCAACCAGGGAATTCGGGCCGAGTTCCTGCCGGAAGATCAGCAATATCCGGAATCGGGTCAGTGCGTCCACAAGTTCTGGCTCTCCCCGAGTCTCCCGGGTCGATTGTGGCTGCAGAACCACGGCGGGGTCTACCGCTCTGACGACGGCGGCGACAGCTGGACGTACGTCGCCGGAGGCCTCCCGTCCGATTTTGGGTTTCCCATTGTCGGACATCCGGAAGATCCGGACCGGGCTTACGTCGTCCCCGTTGAACGCTGGCCGCGTTGGGCACCGGACAATGTGCTGTCCGTCTATCGGACGCGAGACGGAGGTGTAAGCTGGGAGCGCCTCAACCGTGGATTGCCCGAACCGGCATTTACCGGTGTCCTTCGAGACGCCTTTACGTCCGACGCAGAAGAACCGTTGGGTCTGTACTTTGGAACGACCTCTGGAGAGCTCTTTCACTCCGCCGACGAGGGAGAGACCTGGCAACTGGTGGCGCAACATCTGCCGCGCATCTACTCCGTGGTCGCAGTGGCAGAGTCGTGATCACCGTACACCTACCGGTCACACTGGCGGACGCGTTTGGAGCCGAACCATTGGTGACGCTTCCGGGACAGACGCTTGCGGACGTGCTCCGCTCGTTGGACGCCCGCTACCCGGGCATGGCGGCATGGCTCGTCGAGCCGGACGGTCGCTTGCGTCCGCACCTGAGCGTGTTTATCAGCGGTCACCGGCTGCCGCCGCAATCGCACATCTCGGTGCGGCTTCAGGAGGATTCGGACGTTTGGGTTCTACAGGCGATTTCTGGTGGATGACGGCGCACGGGAAGCGGTAGGATGGGTTTGGACCCTATCACCGAAATGAAAGAGCGAGGAGGCCCTGGGATGGACGAGAACCGCTATCCGATTGGTAAATTTGTTCCGGTGGAGAACGTCTCCACCGAGCAGCGGGCAGAATGGATTCAGGTGTTGGTGGACGCACCGGCCAACCTCCGACATGCCGTGGAAGGCCTCTCGGAAGACCAACTGAATACACCGTACCGCGCAGGCGGGTGGACCGTCCGCCAAGTGGTACACCACCTGGCGGAAAACGACATGCTCGTCTATACCCGTTTCAAATCCGCGTTAACCGAGGAGAACCCGCAGATCATGCCCGCCATCGAGAGCTTGTGGGCGGAGTTGCCAGACCGCCACGTGCCGGTCGAGTCTTCTTTGCAACTGTTTGAACTGGTTCATGAGCGCTGGGTCATGATTCTCAAGGGGATGTCTGCCGCGGATTTTTCCCGGACCTTTGTCCACCCCAAGAGCGGCGTCTGGACCTTGGACAGAGCGCTCGGCGTGTACGCATGGCATAATCGGCACCATACGGCTCAAATCACGGCGCTTCGAACCGCCAAGGGGTGGTAGAGAGGCGCTGTCCACGGTGCGAAACCAGGGGCCGCCTGGGTTGAGGGATTGGATGGCTCGGAAAGGAACGGGAAGGAGCGAGGATGGTGGGGCATTCCTTTTACGGGATTGATCACGTGCAACTGGCCGGACCCGCCGGCTGTGAGGACGAAGCACGCCGCTTTTTCGGGGAGATTCTCGGCATGGAGGAGCTTGAGAAACCGGAAGACCTGCGCAAACGGGGTGGCGTCTGGTTTCGCTGCGGAAGCCATCAACTTCACATCGGGATCGACCCAAACTTCACGCCTGCGAAGAAGGCCCATCCGGCGATTCACGTGGAGAACATAACGGCTTTGAAGGAACGCCTCCTTCGCTACGGCATTCCCGTCACGGAAGACGAGTTGCTGCCGGGTGCGGATCGATTCTATGTGGATGATCCGTTTGGCAATCGGATGGAGTTCCTCGAGTGGAGGAAGTGACTGCATGCCCATCCTCAGACGACGGAAATGGCCGCATGGGACAGGGGCCGGATGGATGGGTTTATGCGCTGATGTGCCTGAAGGCTTATCTGCAAGAGCCGCATTGGTGTAATGAATGAGGCAACAGAACACCCATGCATGAGGGGTACAGATAGATGACAACCCAAAGAACGAATCCAAAGATTGATGCCTATTTAAGCGGAGGATGTATGCGTTGCAAACGGGGCGGCACTCCCAACTGCAAAGTCCATAGTTGGCAGGAAGAATTGAAGAAACTGAGATCAATTCTTCTGGATTGTGGACTGACTGAAGAACTGAAGTGGTCCCAACCTTGTTACACGTATCAGAAACGGAATGTCCTTATAATGGCTGCATTTAAAGACTACTGCGCAATAAACTTTTTCAAAGGTTCTCTGTTGAAAGATACCAACGGTATTTTAACCGAACATACGCAGGCGGGTCGGCAGATTCGGTTCACCAGCGTTCGGGATATCGTTGTGATGGAGCCTATCTTGAAAGCTTACGTTTACGAAGCGATTGAAATTGAAAAATCTGGATTGAAGCCGCATATTGAAAAGAATCCAGAACCAATCCCTGAAGAGTTCCAAAAGAAACTCGATGAGATCCCTTCCTTGAAAGCTGCTTTTGAAGCATTGACACCAGGAAGGCAACGGGCATACATCATCTATTTTTCAGCCCCCAAACAATCCAAAACGAGGGAGTCAAGAATTGAAAAATACATGCAACATATTCTCGACGGAAAGCCGTTTTATAAATGATGGATCTTCTTCGGACTTCACGAGGCGTATCTCAGTCTACGAGCCGTTTTTTAAGTACTCAATCACAAGGAGTTCTACAACATGAAGGTTCATCGGATGGATCACGTGAGCTTAAATGTGAATGACCTTCAAGCAGCTAAATCGTTTTTCGTGGATTTGGGGCTGGAAGTGCGAGCGGAATGGGAAATGGAAGGAGAATGGTTGGATCAAGTCCTTGGACTTACTGACGTTAAAACAGCCTGTGTAGGGTTGGGGACCCCAGATGGTCAAGCATGGATTGAGCTCGTTAAATATTATACGCCATCCGATGAACAAGACATTCCGAAACCCTTTGCGAATACGCTGGGTATCCGGCATATTGCATTTGCCGTTGAAGATATCGACGCCATCGTTGCCAAATTAAAAGAGAAGGGCACAGAAGTCTTCAGCGAGGTACAGCAATATGAAGAAAGCTATAAGTTATGCTACGTCCGTGGACCAGAGGGAGTTATTTTGGAGTTGGCGGAGCGAATCAAATAAGAAGACGCTATGCGAACTGAGATTGAAAGAGGGTTAGCTTACGTAATCAAGATGACTTGAATTTAGATGTACGGAGATTGGGCTTTGTTAATATTGATTCACGCCCAGGAATCGCACTGGCTTGATATCAAACTCCTGTTGCATCGGAATGGCAGTCAGTACGGAACAAAGTGAGCCGGAATCTTCTGCCTCAACAAGTATATAGAAAACGTGATCTGGGTGACCAGTCACAACATAGTGTAGCTTTACGGAGTGCTCCTTGCATAACTGCTGTATCGAAGGAAGGAACGCCTGCAAGGCTTTCTGAACGTCTTCGTTATACATTCCGCATTGGTCAAACGAATGTCTTGCCGTGACGTGAAATAGCACGTATCATCGCTCCTCATTTTCGCTTGTTACTTGCTCCCAGCATGATCATACCAAAGAAGACTGATTCAACAAACGGGGGCCAATACGACAGAGGGGAGGGTGTAAAATATTTTGTGTAAACTCCCAATCGCTTACGGGAGTGCAAGATTGGGAGGTAGGATAGAATGGCCATGGTTTCCAAGGAGCAGTTGAGGCAGTTCATCCAGGAGAATGATCTGAAATCTACGGAAAATGTCCAAACGGCGTTGAGGGACCTGTTCGCCAGCACGATGCAAGAAATGCTGGAGGCTGAGCTGGAGACAGCACTGGGCTATGCCAAACATGACACGAAGAACAAGGCAACTGATAACAGCCGAAATGGCCACAGCCGTAAGACGCTGACGTCCGAGTATGGCGATCTTGAGATTGCTGTGCCCAGGGATCGCAAGGGCGAGTTTGAACCGGAAATCATCAAGAAGCATCAGACGAACACAGCCGGTATTGAGGAGCAAATCATTTCCATGTACGCCCGTGGTGTCAGCACTCGGGATATTCAATCTCATCTACGTGAACTGTACGGGCTGGACGTCTCACCGACGCTCATCTCAAACATCACGGACAAGCTATTACCGCACATCAAGGAATGGCAGAGCAGGCCGCTGGAGAAAGTGTACGCCGTAGTATACCTGGATGCGATTCACTACAAGGTGAAGCAGGAAGGTCGAGTAATCAACAAGGCTGCATACATGGTCGTTGGCATTGACCTGGAAGGCTGTAAAGACGTGCTGGGCATGTGGATTGGCGAGAACGAATCGTCTAAATTTTGGCTCATTGTCCTGAACGAACTGAAGAGTCGTGGTGCGGACCTCAAGCTCATCTTTGACAGCGCCTATGGCCCCACAAGGGATTGTAGGGGGAATTTTGCCCTACAGCACAAAAAGCCCCAAGC
>JAIMBT010000021.1 GCA_023511295.1 Alicyclobacillus sp. | reverse complement strand
GACCGTTAAGACCTCCAGCGCCGAGAATACTTGGGACGCGAGTCCCTGGGAAGGTAGGACGCCGCCAGGCGAGAGAGCAGAAGTGTGGGTGAAGCGGGCAGATACAGTCCGCGAGCCCGGGTCCGCCAGCACAGGCGGGCGAAACGGCAAACAGGCCTCACATCCGACCACGGGTGTGAGGCCGGTTTGTGTTGCGGCGCCTCGGAGGACGGCGGCGAGTTGGCACCGCGGCCACCGGCCGTCACCGTCATTTCCCAGCGCTTTCCCACTGCCGTACATCCGCTGCGGCGACGTCACGAAGCGGACGCTCCCTTACGCCTTCGGTTCGCCTTTGAAGAGGCCGTTGAGAAAGATGTGTGAGAAACGCCTGCAATCTCTGCCGCCGACAACGCTCCGGATTCTTTGTACCACGTGTTCGCCACATGCCGGCGCCGATTCCAATTTCCGACGGATAGACCCATTCCCGACGGTCCATCGATTGTGGCATACTGAGATGGGCATTCGGATGCAAATGCAGAGTCGACCTGTCATCGTCCGTGTGGGACGCCGACAGCAGGGTCTGGTCTGCCCCCTCGAATTGCGGTTCGAGGCCCTGTATGATTGCAGACCCCTGCAGACCCCCTGCAGACCCCTGCGGATGCCCCTTCGGGCGCCTGTGGACGTGCGATGCCGCACAAGCCGCCGACGCGGAGGTGGGCTGGCAGGTCGTCCTCAAGCCGCGGTCGGGCAGAAACGCACCGTTTGTGCTGGCCGCCGGGGAAGGGCGAAGTTTCAGCGAGCACAGAGGAGTGGAGCACACAATGGAAGCGGAGACGCAAGTGAAGACATGGCACCTGCACATTTCGCTCTACGAAATGCCAGACGGGATGTGGGTCGCATCGTGCGCGGAGGTACCGCACTGCCGGATTTTACGGCAGAATCGGGAGCACGCATTCACAGACGCGAGGAAGTACGTGCTGCAGTTCCTCCGGGAGCGCGAAGCGGAGGGGCGCCCGTTTGAAGTCCCCGAGGTGCGCGAAGTGGAGTTTCGGTTGGCCGTACCTGCGAACCGGATGCAGCATCACCGTGTCAGCCCGGAACACACCCCCCACCCGCGCGAGGGTGAAACGTTATGAGGGCCAGCGGGCGGGCGACGGCCTTTCTCATGATTGCCGCACTGGTCGTGATGTGGGGCGTCAGCTGGACGTTCATCAAGGTGGGGGTCGCGTACACGCCGCCTTTGCTGTTTGTCGGGATGAGGACCCTCGGCGGATCGATCCCGCTCCTCATCGTCGCCTTCCTGAGCGGAACGAAGCCTGAGTTTCGCAAGCACTGGCGGGCCTACTTGATTTCCGCTCTCTTCAACGTCGTTTTGTTCTTCGGGCTGCAGACGGAGGCGGCACAGTACCTCCCCTCCGGCCTGCTGTCCGTCATGGTGTACCTCCAGCCCATCGCTGTTGGCTTTCTGGCGTTCTTCGTCCTCAAGGAGCCGCTCTATCCGTTGAAAGTCGTCGGGCTGATCTGTGGCGTGTTGGGCGTCGCGGTGGCAGGCCTCGAGAGCATGACGGGCCACGTGGCCGCGGTCGGTGTGTGGATGGGGATTGCCTGCGGGCTGGCGTGGGCCGTTGGGACGGTGTATACGAAGCGCCTGCAGGGGCAGGTACCGATGAACTGGATGGTCGCCATGCAGTTCTTGATTGGCGGCGCCATCGTCATGATCTACGCGTCCTGTACCGAGTCTTGGTCGGCCATCCGCTGGACGGGCGCGTTCTGGGTCAGCCTCGTGTACCTCGTCTTCATCGGCGTCTCGCTGTCGTGGCTGGTCTGGTTTGCACTGGTGGCGCGCGGTGACGTCAGCCGCGTCACGTCGTTCACGTTCGCAGTGCCCATCTTGTCCGTGATCCTCGGCGTGGTGTTTTTACACGAGGCGTTTTCGCCCTACCTCGTGGGCGGGCTCGTCCTCGTCGCCCTGGGCATCTACCTGGTGAACGCCCCGCCCTTCGGGCGCAAACGCCCGCGGCCGCGGGTGACGCCCCGGGAAGTGGGGCCCGTCGAAGGCAACCCGCGGTAAGTCGTCCACGGTAACAGGGGAGGAATGAGGATGAAAGTTCACGTACTGGGGTGCTGGGGTGCCTATCCCGAAGCCGGTGAGGCGACGACGGGGGTGTTGGTCGAGCACGGGGGGCAGCGGATGCTCATCGACTGCGGGTCTGGCGTCCTGGCCCAGTTGTTTCAGCGTGTAGCGGTGCCAGACCTGTCGGCAGTCATTCTCACCCACCATCATCACGATCACGCTGCAGATCTGGGCGTCTTGACCTACGCCCTGCTCCTGTCGCGGTTGCAGGGTACTCGGACGCAGAAGTTGCCGATGTACATGCTGGATGGGCCGGCAGATCGGATGAAGGAACTCCGGTCGGAGCCGCTCATTGACCTGCATGTCGTCGGGCCGAGCGATGCGCTGACCCTGGGCGGGATGCATATCCGCTTCACGCCGACCGTGCACCCGGTGCCGTGCATGGCGGTGCGCATCGACACAGGGGACGCATCGTTTGTCTTTTCGGCGGACTCGTCGTGGACAGACGGGCTGGTGGAACTCGCCACCGGCGCGTCCCTCTTTCTTTGCGAGTGCAGTATGTACCGGGGACAGGAAAGAGACGCAGTGGCCGTCGGCCACATGACGGCGCCGCAAGTCGGCGAAATGGCGGAACAGGCCGGTGTGGGACACCTGGTGCTCACTCATCTGCCGCACTACGGCGACCACGGGCAGCTCGTGGCGCAAGCCAAGGCGGCGTATGCAGGTAGGGTGTCGCTTGCCGCGACCGGATCGACGTACGAAGTCTGAGCCACATCCGGGGCGGAGCGGGCTGCTCCGCCCTCGCTATCCGTTGACCACGGTGCCCCCGTTGACGTGCAGAACTTGGCCCGTGACGTACGTGCTGTCTGCGGATGCGAGGTAGACGTAGGCCGGTGCGACTTCAGCGGGTTGGCCCGCGCGCCCGAGCGGCGTGTCCGCGCCGAACGCCATCACCTGGTTCGCGTCGAACGTGGACGGAATCAGCGGGGTCCAGATGGGCCCAGGAGCGACGGCGTTGACGCGGATGCCGTGAGGTGCGAGCGACAGCGCCAAGGACCGGGTGAAGGTGACCACCGCACCCTTGGTCGCGCTGTAGTCCAGCAGGGTTTCGTTGCCGCGGTAAGCGGTCACAGAAGCGGTGTTGATGATGGCGCCGCCAGGCTTCAGGTGGGGTCGTGCGGCTTTGGTGAGGTAGAACATGCTGAAGACATTGGTCCGGAAGGTGCGCAGCAGTTGATCTGCGCTGATGAATTCAATCCCGTTTTGCGGGTGCTGCTCGGCCGCGTTGTTGACGAGTACGTCCAACCCGCCGAGGGCCGTGACGGCTTGGTGGACGAGATCAATACACACAGACTCCTCACCGATGTCGCCCGCAAACAGATGGCATACGCCGCCGGCCGCTTCCACGAGCCGCGCGGTTTCCTGCGCATCCTCGTCTTCGTTCAGGTACACGATGGCGACCTCTGCCCCTTCCTCTGCGAAGGCCACCGCCACAGCCCGCCCGATGCCGCTGTCACCGCCGGTGATGAGTGCGCGCCGGCCTCGCAGCCGGCCTGCCCTGCGTTCCTCCGGAATCCCGGGGTCCGTGTGCCATACCGCGACCGGCTTCGGGTTCATTTCTGTCTCCAGACCCGGTTGCTGCATCTGATGCTGGGCGGGAAACTGCTTGGGGAAGCCTGCTGCCTGTCGCAGGCGCGGGTCTTGCAGCGCATTTGAAGGATTCATCCACTCGCCTCCCATACCGGCGTCCTCCGCCTGGCCAGCTCCGTTTGGGCACGGAGCGCTCTGTGTCCGCGGAGTTCTCTTACAGGATGTGCGTGGACGGAGCAAAAAAACCGGCAGCTCTGTGGCCGCCGGTTTGGTCGATGGGGCGCCTTGGCTCAGAGTGGGGAGACCGGTACCGGTCAGTTCGGCGTTGGCCGGATGGTGACCTGGGTGGTCGGAGGCACCACGACCTGCGTCGACTGGGTGCGGGCCGGCTGCCGGGTTGGCTCGTCCCCCGTTGTGGCTGGGAGTGCATGCCGGCGGTGTGTTGACGTCGCCTTGCGCTTCGAACCGCTCATGAACAGGGACATGATGAGAGCCAGCAAGGCAATCCCGGCTGCGACGAAGTACGCGTCGTTGATGCCTGCGACCGTGGCCCGCTGCATCGTCAAGCCGTACACCATCTGTGCGACGACACCCTGAGCGGTTTGCGTGGTTTGTCCCAAAGCCTGCGCAACGGCGCCCGTCATGCTGTTGATGGTGCTGGAGAACTGCGGGTTCAACAGGCTCATCCAGTCCGCCATGTGCGCGTAGTGGACATTGGTCCGGTTGGTCATGATGGTGACCAACAGGGCGGTTCCGATGGAGCCAGCCATCATGCGGACTTGGTTCGACGCTGCCGTCCCGTGGCTGTTGAGTTCCCGCGGAATGTGGTTCAACCCGAACGTCATGATGGTCATGGCGAGGAATGACATCCCGAACATGCGGATGGTGTACAACATCATCACATGGCCGTAGCTCGTGGTCATGGTGAGCCGAGCAAAGAAGTAGGTCGTGACGGTCGTGATGACGAGGCCCACGATGGCGAGTGGACGGATGCCGATTCGGTCTAACAGTGCGCCGGAAACTGGCGACATGATACCCATCACAATCGCGCCGGGCAACAACAGGAGACCGGACTCGAGCGGCGTGAACCCACGCACGTTCTGGATGTAGATGGGGGTTAGCAGAGCCCCGCCGAACATCGCCATGTTGACGACTGAACTCACCGCGGCACTGAGGCTGAACATGCCGTATCTGAACACGCGCAGGTTCAGCATGGGTCTGGCGGCCGTGAGTTCTCGAACGACAAACAGGACGATGAAGATGACGCCGACGATGAGGCCGAGCCGGACCGGTCCCGCACCCCACCCTTTGTTACCAGCTTCGCTAAACCCGTACAGCAAGGCGCCAAAGCCAATCGTCGAGGTGATGAAGCCCCATGCGTCGAACGACGGACGGGATCGCTCTGTGACGTTGCGCAGGAAGATGAACGCCAGGACGATATCGATGAGGGCCAGCGGAATGACCACCCAGAAGAGCAATCGCCACGACCAGTGGTCAATCATCCAGCCGGACAAGGTCGGCCCGACCGCAGGAGCGAAGAACATCGCAATTCCGATGGTGCCCATGGACTTCCCACGCGTTTCCGGGGGATACAGGTTGAGGACCACGGTCATCATCAGCGGCATCATCACACCCGCACCGGCAGCTTGGACGATGCGACCAATCAACATCACCGGAAAGGTCGGGGCGATGCTGCAAATGAAGGAACCGATTGTAAAACTCGTCATCGCGGAGATGAACAGCGTCCGCGTCGTGAAGGTGGCGATGAGGAACGCCGTAATCGGCACCAGGATGCCGTTCGTCAGCATGTACCCCGTGGACAGCCACTGAACCGTGTCCGCTGACACGTTGAACGCCGTCATCAGGTGGGGGATGGCCACGTTCAACAACGTCTGATTCAGGATTGCAGCGAACGCGCCGAAGATGAGTACGCCGAGGATGGGACCCTTGTGGAGATGGGCGGACTCCGTTGCGGCCTGCACGTTTGAGCTCATTCAACCACCCCTCTGGCCAGGCAAATTCTGCCCGCTTGGCGCGAGCGACGAACGGCGTCACAGAACCGTTCCGTGATTAAAATATTCCTGCTGTGAAATGCGAACCCGCGTGCAGTATACGTCCCGTTGACGGCGACTGTCAAGTTGACCGGGCGGGCCTTCAGGCGTTGCGTCCCCGCGTCACACGCGGGTCAGCCGACCGCTCGTCCGTCAACCGTCGGCACGCCCGTCGAGCAGGTCGGCCAACGCCCCAAAGACCTGCCCCAACTCCGCCGGGTGGTGCACCACGACGTCGACGTCCGGGCGGTTCGGCCGGTGGTAGCGGTCGATGCAGACCGTCCGCATGCCAAGTTCGACGGCAGGGCGGATCTCGTTGCGGTAATGGTCCCCAACGCTCGCCATCTTCTCGAAAGGGACGCCGAACGAGTGGTGTAGGGACTGGAAGTGTTCCTTCGCGCGCGTCTGCTTGGAAGCGTTGAAGATCTCCGCGTCGAATGCGCCAGCCAGGCCGAGCTTCTCGAGGATGGCGCGGCTGTCCGGCTCCGGACTGTTGGTGGCGAGGGCAAAGCGCAGGCCGCGACTGCGCAAGCGGTTGATGGCTTCCCGCAACCCGGGTAATCCGGTCATCTTAAAGGTCGGGGACTGCATGTAGGCCCGTGTCTCGAGGAACGCTGCCTGCAGGTCGGATTCCGAGATGCCGTGATAGCGCGCCAGGTTGCCGTAGATGCCCCAGGGGTCGTCCACGAACTCCAGCCGGTCGGACGGCTGCAGTGGCGTGCGTTGCCCTGCCCAGTCGAGCACAAGACCATCGCGGACGATGGCCCGTTGCGTGACGTCGTACGCGTCTCCGTACCGGAGGGGGTGCTCCCCAGCGAGTGCCTCTTCCACTTCCCGGAGGAAGGTCGAGCGGACCGGTGCGGGCAGGCGCTCCGCGAGCCGCCTTCCGTATGCCTCGAAGTGTGCGGTCTCCTGGTACACGGTTCCGTCCAGGTCGAAGATGACGAGTTGGACATCCCGCAGTCGATCCACAGGGTATGCAGGGTGCGTGGGTGTATGCATGAAAGGATTCTCTCCCATCCGTTCCAGGTATCCGCCGGGCTGGGCGGAGAAAAAAGTGGAGTCTGGCCGCACATCGTGCGCGGCCAGACTCGAACCTTGGGACAACCATCCAGGCGTTCGTCCCTGCGCGTGGCAGGGAGTGCGGGCTGGAAAGCGCAGCCGATTCATGCTCGACCGGAGCGATTACTGTCCAGCCAAGGCCTGGTTGATGGCGGACTCCATCTTGTTCAGGGTATCACTGACACTCTGCTGACCGGCGAGGCAGTTGCCAATCTGCGTCGTCGCCTGGGTCATGCCGGAGTTGAGCGCAGCCAAGCGCGGCGAGAAGTACGCATCCTTCAACTCAGCCGGGCCAACCCCTTGGTTCGGATGGGCTTGGACAAAGCTGGTCCACGACGGATCGGTCAAGGCGCTCTGGCGGACTGGGAGGTAGCCGGTCGCCTCTGCCCATTTAATCGTATTCTCCTTGCTGATAAGGAAGTCGATGTACTTGGCGGCCGCCTGTTGCTGCGCCTGCGACGCAGATTTGAACAGGACGATGTTGGTGCCGGCCGTCGGAACGGCTGCCTTTACGCCCTTCGGAAGTGGCGCGACCTTGAAGTGCGTGTTCGGGTTGTTGATGAACGACAGCGCGGCGACGGTGTCGAGATCCATCGCGTAGGCGTTCGTGTTGAACCCGTCGGACAAATAAGCGTTCTGTCCAATCACGGTGGCCGCCTTGTCGTCAATCACGAGCTTGCGCATGAACGACAGCGCCGATTGCCCCGCGGCGTCGTTGAACGCGGCCTTCGTTTGGTCCGCATTCAAGTCCTGCCCGCCGGCCTGGTTGAGCAGCATTTCAAAGGTGTACCAGTTGGCCTGGATACCGAGGCCCGGAACGCCCGCCTTCTGCGTCAATAGAATGGCGTCCTTCTCCAACTCGTCCCACGTGGTCGGCGGAGCCGTGATACCGGCCTTCTTGAAGTCGTCCGTGTTGTAGTACAACACGTAGTCGGATTTGTTGAAGGGGACGGAGACCAGCGTCCCGTTGTACGAGCTGTCGTCCTTCCAAATCGGAATCAGATCATTGACGGTCGCGGCCGGCAACAGGTTTTGCAGCGGCTGGAGCAGTCCGTCGTTGTAGTACTCCGTCTCCCAGGTCTCCTGGACCTGCGCAATCGTCGGCTCGGTGTGAGACGCGATGGCCGCTGTCAGTTTCTGCTGTTGCGTCGTGTATGATCCGTTGAAGATCAACTGCACCTTGATGTTCGGATTCTGCTGCTCGAAATCGTTCGTCAGCGTCTTGAGCTCGGTTCCGAGTGCGCCGGACATCGCTTCGTAAAACGTGATGGTGACCGGTTGGCCAGACGCAGCGGTTCCGGCTTGGTTGCCTGTTCCGTTGCCGGTCGTGGCCGTGTTTCCGCCACCACCTCCGCAGCCGGCGAGCAGAGAACCGCTCAGCACCACCGTAGCGGCGGTTGCCATCCATTGCTTCCGGTTCATCAGACATTCATCCCCCTGTGTTTCGAATCGGCGGTGACCGCCGTCGTACGGGCATCGCCGATGGATGCCCCTCTATGCGCCGCCTGCAGCATGTCGGCGGCGGTATGGACGGGCCGAATCGGCCCGGACCAACCCTCGTCGCGAATCGGAGCGAAGTCTCCCTCCTCCGATGGGTGGGCGGACGGGTCCGCGTCGCGGTCTTCGCTTACTTGATGCCGGACCGCGCAATCCCTTCGATGAAGTACCGCTGGCCAAACAGGAACAGGATGATGAGCGGTACCATGGTGAAGGTCGCGGCTGCCATCAGTTGGTTGTAGATGGTTCCAATGTCGGTCGAGAAGTTGATGAGTCCGACCGGCAGGGTGAAGTAATGCGGCGTGCGCGACACAATCAGGACCCACAGGAACGAGTTCCATGCGCCGACAAACTTAATGAGCGCAGATGTGACCCAGATGGGCTTCGAGATGGGCATCACAATACGGAACAAGGTCCGCATCGGCCCGCAACCATCCAACTCGGCCGCTTCGAAGATCTCGCGCGGAATCCCAAGGAAGAACTGGCGCATCAGAAAAATGGTGAAGACGCTGACGAGCCATGGGACAATCAACCCTTGGTACGAATCCAGCCAGTGGAACTGAGCCAAGGTGATGTAGTTCGGGATGAGCAACACTTCACCTGGAACCATCATCGTGGCAAGCAAGATGACGAAGATGACCTGCTTCCCGTAGAACTCCATGCGCGCAAATGCGTACGCAGCCATCGCCCCGAGGGTCAGGTCGGCAATGGTTTCGACGCCAGACACGAGGATGCTGTTGCCGAAGTACATGCCAAAGGGGGCAGACTGCCACGCCTTCACATAGTTTGAGAATTCCCAGTGCGTTGGGAACAGATGCGGGACGCTCGACAGCACCTCACCCTGCGTTTTCAGCGATGTGGAGAGCATCCACAGAAACGGCCCCAGCACAAACAGGACGAGGATGACGAGCACCACGTAGGTCCAAAACTTCCGCACAGTTCCGGTCTCCTTCGGCGTTAGCTCTCGTAGTGAACCCGGCGCGAGAACGCCATCTGCACCAGGGTGAAGATGAAGATGATGATGAACAGGACGTAAGCCGCAGCGCAGGCGTACCCCATGCGGTAATCGCTGAAACCTTCGTTGAACATGTAGTAGAGAAGGGTCAGTCCGCTGTTGTTCGGACCCGCGCTCGCGCCGTACAAGACGTAGATCTGCAGGAAGATCTTAAAGGCCTCGATGGTCGTTAGGATGAGGAGAAAGTAGGTCGTCGGCGACAGCAGCGGTACAGTGATGTGTCGAAACTTCTGAAACGGTCGCGCACCATCGACGTCGGCAGCTTCGTAGTACTCGCGCGAAATGTTTTGCAGTCCCGCGAGAAAAATCACGGCGACGTAGCCGAGGTTTTGCCAAACGCCCATCACGTCCAGGTTGAAAAGGGTCCAGTGCGGGTTCTGCAGCCAGTTCTGCGGCTGGATGCCCACTTGCTTGAGCAGGTAGTTGAGTAACCCGAACTGGTCGTTGAAGATCCACTGCCACACGATGCCCGAAGCTGCAAGAGAAGTGACGTACGGGATGAAGAAGGCTGCCCGAAACGCCGCCAAGAACTTGACCTTCTGGTTCAGCAGCACGGCGCAGAGGAGCCCGAGGAGGAGGACAATTGGCACGAAGGTGACGACGTACAGGACGGTGTTCAGCAGTGCGCGTTGAAACAGCGGATCTGCGAAGATGTGCCGGTAGTTCTGCAAACCTACGAATGGCCGGACATTGCTCAGCATGTCCCACTTGAAGAAGCTGATGACGAACGAGTCGACCACCGGGTAGATGACGAACACGCCCGTGATGGCCAAGGTGGGCAACAACATGAGGTACGCCGTCAGACTGCGTCGCAGACGAAAGCTCATGAGATAACCAACCCAATCCCGTGCAAATGCGCACCCTCCTGAACGAAAGCATCCTCCGCGCGTTAGGCGACACCAACCTGGACGCCGCACGCCATGTCCAAACGTGGTGTCACAATCTCTCGCGATTCGACAACCTTATCGTAGAGGATTTTTGACTGGAGGACAAGCCGAGATCGTCCATTGAACGCAAAAATTCCTAGAGATTTTCGTAAACGTGTGGTATTCTATAATGCTACCCTCGCGCGGATTGCAGTCGGATTGTCGTGTCATCAGGTTCCTGCAAATCCACCGAGGTCTGGCGGGCGAAGCGTCGGTGTCAGCCGCCGCTGTCCAGTGCGTCCCTGGAACTGGCTTGCCGAACGAAGGAGTGACGAGTGTGAATCAGGTTTCTTGGCAGTTTTACCGCGGTATTGATACCATCGGGGGGACCGTGATTGAGATCCGCTGCGGCGACCACCGCTTGGTGTTCGACATGGGGAGAATCTTCAACCCGGCAGCGCCGGTGTTTGATGCGGTGAATCCGGCGCGAGGCATCCACGACCTCCAGGCGATGGGTATCGCGCCGCGGATTCCGGGCCTGTTCGACGACGGAACGGACGCGCCCGGCCTACACACGCTGGTCGCTATCAGCCATTCCCACCTGGACCACACGGGTCTGCTCCCGTACCTTCGTACGGAACTGCCGGTCCTGCTGCACGAGGACACGTACCGGCTCCTCCGTGCCCTCGACGATGTGCTGGACGGGCCGCATCGGCCCCTCAACTACCAGCCACAGCCGTACGGGAGCGTCACCGAATTCGGGCCGTTTCGCATCACGCTGGTGCAGGTGGACCACGACACGCCGGGTGCGTCCGCGTTCCTGATTGAGACGCCGGACCTGAAGTTCGTGTACTCCGGTGACCTGCGCCTTCACGGTGCCCACCCGGAGTGGACGGTGCAGTTTGGAGAGCTGGCGCGCGCTTTCGGGCCGGATGTTCTGTTTATTGAAGGGACCCGGGCCCTGAACGAAGACAACACCGGCATGCTCTTCGAGGGTGAGTTGGCGGACAAGCTGTCCAAGGTGCTGAAGGGCGCGCAGGCGGGGGTTTACTTCTCGTACTACCCTCGGCATCCCGAGCGGCTGCATTCCTTCGTCGACGCGGTGCGCCGGTCTGGGCGAAAGCTGTTGGTGCAGGCGCCGCACGCCTACATTTATGAAGCGTTCGGCGGCGACCTGGACGGTTGCGCGATTTACGGAGGCGGAATGGAGCAGTGGACGGAAACAGCTCGCCGGTGGGTGGCGGAGAAAGGTTTTGAGGTCGTCCGACCGCAGGACTTGCAGGGCCGCGAGTCGACCTACGTGGTGAACTTCGACTACGACCGCTTTCGCGATTGGATTGACATCCAGGTTGCCCCGGGGGGCGTCTTCGTGCATTCGAACGGCTCTCCCTTAGGGCCGTTTGATCCGGCGTGGAACAACATGCTCGTCTGGTTGGAGACGCTGCACCTGCAGTTTGTTTCGGTGGGCTCAACGGGCCACGGCGCCCGAGGGGACATCCTGTCCATCATCGACACCATCCAGCCGCGGGTGCTGATGCCCATTCACTCGCTGCAGCCCCAACGAATCGGGCTGCCGACGGTGAACCGGCTGATGCCGCAATACGGGAAGGTGTACCGCGCGGACGACTTGGCTGCTGCGAAGCCGCCGACCGAGGACGAGATGGCGCCCGTGGAGGCGCCGCAGCGATAGCGACAATCCGCGGATGCAGGGCTGCGAGCCCGGGAGGGTTCCGGGCCCGTCATGTCCGAAGGCGGGATGGGAACGGGACGGTGGCCGCTCCACCGCGTCTCAGTGGCTGCGCATCCACACGGACGTCAGGACGGCTACCACCAACATGGGGAACGCCACCAGGAAGAGTGTCCAAAACCACGACATCTGTTGCGCGAACCCCGCCCGGGCGCCGGAACTGCTCGAGCGGAGGCTCTGGCCACCAGGCTGCCTTCGGCCGACGAAGGCGTAGCCCGAGAACGCGATGACCACCATGCCGAGTGTGGCCAGGTCGTCGACTATCCAACGTTTCCCGGTGATGAGGGCTGCTACCGCTGCAACGATGCCGATGGCAAGTCCGAGCACGATGCGGACCAGATACGGCCGCCATCGCGCCCAGAACGATAGCTCCGCCGGCGCGCGTCTGGCCTCCGCCAGGTGCCGCAGATTGTCTTCCTCTCGGTTCATGGCCGCTCTCCCCTTCCCCGCACGGCTGCGGCCAACGGTCGGTACAGCGCCACCTGCTCTTGCAGCGTCATGCGCACGAGCCCGCTGGTGGAGGGGGCGACGAAGTCCTGCACGCCCGCTACCTGCGGCTCCGCTTGAAAACCCCATGGGACACCCTGTCGGCGCCGCGAGAACTCGGCGTACACGCCCTTGCCTACGTAACACGCGACCTTCGGCCGGTACAACTCCAGCTTGCTGCGAAGAATCGGTCGGCCCTCCGCGTACTCCGCTCGCGTGATCTCGTCGGCCCGCTGCGTCGGTCGGCTGACGATGTTGGTGAACCCGTACCCGTACGCGTCGAGCAGCTGTGGGCTCTCCTCTGGTTGGTACAGTCGGTCGGTCAAACCGGACAGGTACAGCACCCGGTAAAACCGGTTGTTCCGGCCCGCGTAGTTGAATCCGCGCGCGTATGACGTGAGCGACGGGTTGAACCCAATGAACAGCACGCGCATCCCGGGTCGAAGCCGTTCCGTGATCAAGCCGCCGTGTCCCTGCCTTTCGCGCGTGGAGGATGTCGTCCAATCCTTTTGATTCCAGTGTATCATGGGGATTGTTTGAATCGCCAGGGTTTGCGAATGGGCAGCCCCCGGTGCGTAGAGGAGAGGGGTTGGGGAAGGTGGAGTTGGGTACGGCCGGGTCATCCGGTCACTGGACGCAGGGACCGATTGGCAATGGTCCACAGGCCACCGCGGGCGGAGCAACGGACGCAGGGAAGCCGTATTTCACGGTGGAAGACATGGTGTCGTTACCGGCGTTTGAGCAGGTGGCCGTTCACCCAGATGGACAGCGTGCGGCGTTTGTGGTGCGCCGAGCGGATTGGGACGAAGACCAGTACGTCAGCCAGGTGTTCGTGTACGACGTGGCGTCCCACGACGTGGTGAACCTCACGCCAGATGCAGTCGGTGGGAGCCAGCCGCAGTGGTCGCCGGATGGGCGGTGGTTGGGGTACCTGCGCACCGTTGGCGAAGGAGAGGCCCGCAAGTTGCAGGTGTTCGTCAAGTCCCGGAACGAGGCGGTGGGTGTACCGGTCACGCGCCATCCCGAGGGCGTCTTTGCGTTCCGCTTTTCTGCGGATGGGCGCACGGTGTTCTTCACGGCGGTCCGGCCCCAGCCGGAGCGTGCCGAGCGAGATCAGCGGTACGGGACGTTCGAGTACGTCGACGTCGACGACCGGCGTCGGGCACTCTACCGGGTGGACCTTGCCGTCGAATCCGCGCGCAGGGAGACGCGGTACGAACGGCCGCGGGATCTCCGTGACGACACGCGGCAGCCAGACGGCGGGAAGGCGGACGGCAGCGCAGGGCTTGTGTTCGACCGCCCGGACCTCCACGTCCTTGATTTCGATCTCGCTGGCATCGACGCACTCGTCTTCACGGCGGCACCGTCCACCAACTTCGAAGACTTTCAGCAATACCGTCTGTACCGGATGAACCTCCGTACGGGCGGGCTGACGGAACTGCAGGTGCCAGGTCCCATCGGGGCGGTGGTGCGGGTGTCGCCGGATGAGCAACAGTGCGTGTTCACCCGGACGTCAGGCGACGGGAAGATGTTCCGCAATCACGAGCTGTGGGTGTACCACTTCCAGGATGGAACGGTGCGGCCACTACCGCTTGAGATAGACGAAAATGTCCATCCGGTCGTCTGGACGCAGCGCGGCTTGGTGGTGGAATGGCAAGACCGGCTTCAGACGAAGGTCGAGCTGGTGCAAGCGGACGGTGTCCGGCAGCCCCTGCCGTCCGCAGGGACCACCGAGGGACGGTTGGTCCGTGGCGCCAGCGTGACGCCGGATGGATGCTTTGCGGCGTGGCTGGAGGCTGGGGTGGGGGAGCCGTGGGATGTGTACGTCGGCGGAGACGGACTGGACAAACGCCGCGTGACGCAAGCGTTGGAGTTGTTTACCGCGCACACCACAAGCCGCAAGCACGTGGTGCGGTGGCACGCCAGCGACGGCGTGGAGGTGGAGGGGGTGCTGTCGCTGCCGCCGGACTTTGACGGTTCACAGCCGCATCCTCTGCTGGTGGTCGTGCACGGCGGGCCGACGGCGGCATCCCTGCCGGTGGCGACGACCGGCAAGTACTACCCCATCGAGCAGTTCGTCGAGCGGGGCTGCATCGTCCTGGAGCCGAACTACCGCGGAAGTTCGGGCTACGGCGGAGATTTCCGCGGGTTGAACGAGGGCAACCTGGGTCTCGGCGACTACGACGACGTCATTTCGGGCGTCGACGCCCTGATTGCGCGCGGTTGGGCAGACGCGGCGCGGGTCGGCGTGATGGGGTGGAGTCAAGGCGGCTACATCTCTGCGTTTTGCGCGACCTACAGCGACCGGTTCAAAGCGGCGTCCGTCGGGGCCGGTATCAGCGATTGGATGACGTACTACGTGAACACGGACATCCATCCGTTTACCAGGCACTACCTCGGTGCGACGCCGTGGGAGGATGGCGCCGTGTACGCGCGCACGTCACCCATCACCTACGTCCGGAATGCGCAAACGCCGACCTTGATTCAGCACGGCGACGCGGACGCGCGCGTGCCAGTGCCGAACGCGTTCGAGTTGTACCAAGGGCTGCGCGATGTTGGGGTTCCGGTGCAGCTGGTCATCTTCAAGGGCATGCAGCACGGGTCGAACAAACCGAGTTGGAACCGCGCCATCCTGCGCCAGAATGAGGCTTGGTTTGCGCACCATGTGTTGGGGCATCCGCTGGACGACTTCTGGCTGGATGGCGGCGGTGCCAAGATTTGAGCCGTGACGTCGCTCGCCGGGGGATGTTAGAGTAGGGACATCAACGCTGAATCGCCGCGTGCGGCAGCCCTTCGATGGGTGTTGCGCGCAGCGTACGGGGGAACATACGCGTGAGACGGAGCGAGGCGACGGGAACGTTGGCCCCGCTCTTCTGTGACCAGCCATTGCTGGCGCTCGCGCTCGGGGTGAATCGATGGCATTGCGAGGGGACGTCTCGTGCCCCAACCCGACAACTAACCTCGGAAGCGAAAACGAGAGGATGAAGTTGAACCGATGAAGTCGTTGAAGCAACGGAAGATCTCCCTGGCTCTCGGCGCGGCCGTGAGCGCAGGTGCGATGATGGCTGCTGTCACACTTCCCACCACCGCGGCTTCCGCAGCCACACAGACCGTCACGGTACAACCGAACCAGTCCCTGTGGAAGATTGCCCGCGCCCACCAGACGACCGTTGCTGCGCTGGAGGCATCCAACCCGGGGATCAACCCGCAGAACCTGCTTGTCGGCAGCGAAGTGAAGTTGCCGCTCTGTCCATACACCGTCAAACCCGGTGACACCCTGTGGAAGTTGGCGCACAGCTTCGGCGTGCCGACGTGGGCGCTGGAAGAGGCGAATCCCGGCGTGAACGCCGCGAATCTGCAGGTGGGGACCGTCCTCACGGTTCCCAACGGGACGCCGGACGAGTCGCGCAGCGGATTGCCCGCGCCGGTGCCGTCGACGGCCCACACCGCGCGCACCGAGGCCGTGGTGCATACCGCAACGGCTCCGCGGAGCGCGGTGAGCAGTACGGACCTGTACTGGATGGCGCGCATCATCTCCGCGGAGGCACAGGGGCAACCGTACAACGCCCAGGTCGCCGTTGGCGATGTCGTCTGGCACCGCGTGATGAGTCCCGACTATCCGAATACGGTGAAGGGCGTCGTGTTTGACGTCGATTCCGGCCACTACCAGTTTTCTCCGGTGGCGAATGGCACCATCTACAACCCACCGACTGCGTCTGCGGTGCAGGCGGCACAGGAGGTCCTCAGCCAACACGTAGACCTGGTACCCGGCGCGCTGGTGTTTTACACACCGAGCAAGACGCCGGCGGCCAGTTGGGTGCGGCAACAACCCGTCATCCAGTCCATTGGCGCCATGACATTCGCGAAGTAGGCGTGGTAGAATGGAAACCTGCGCTGCGGCGGACGAGCCCCAGACGGTCGTCCGCCGGCGCCAGTTTTCAGGCGAGGTGACCACCATGACCAACCCGACAGGCAGCGACCTCATCGACCGCGCAGATGCGCCGGACGAGGAATCAATTCTGAAACTTCAGAGCAAATTGGAGGAGCGCATCCTGAAGTACTTTCAAAACAAGGAAATTGCTCGGGAGCGCAACGAAGAGAACAAGCTGATTTACGAGGAACTGCAGGAGCTGTTTGACGAACTCGGGGAGGACGAGATCACCATCCCGTTGCCGTCCGGAGAGAACGCCGTCCTTACGGCCACCATCCGCGAGCGCGAAGTCCTCGATGTGGACATGCTGGCCGACGAGATGCAGGTTCCGAAGGATGAGCTGAAGACCCCGTTTGATTTCAGCGCGTTCACAGCGAAAGGGCAACTGACACCGGCGATGATCACCAAGCATACCAGCGTCGAACGCGAGCGGAAACTGCGCGTCAGCAAGCGCAAGGCGACGTCGCGTCGGCGCAAGCGAACGAATCGGTAAGTTCCGCGCGGCCGCTTGCGCCCACATGTTTGACCGACAGCAACCGGGCGTGGAGGCGGAGGGCATGGACCAAACCCTCTGCCACCGCGCCCTCTGCCATCCGTCGGCGGCACTTACTTACCGCGTTTCGTCATCTCCCGCAGGATATCCCACTGTTCCGCCGTGACCGCGTCGAGGATGTTGAACTGGCCCGCGCCGTAGATCCATTCGCCGCCGTCTATCGTCACCACATCGCCGTTGATGTACCCGGCGAAATCAGACACGAGAAACGCCGCCAAGTTGGCGAGTTCTGGCCGTTCGCCGACGCGGCCGAGTGGAATCCGCTGAAGGATACCTTCGGCCAGTTCCTTCGTCGGCAGCAGCCTGGACCATGCGCCCTCCGTCGGGAACGGGCCGGGCGCGAGGGCGACCTGGCGAATACCGTACTTCCCCCACTCGGCGGCGAGAGAGCGGGTCAGCGCCACAACGCCCGCTTTGGCGACGGCGGACGGGACGACATAGCCTGAACCGGTGGTCGCGTAGGTCGTCACGATGTTCAACATGGTCCCCGGCTGCCCGGCAGCAATCCACCGTTTACCCAACTCCAGCGAGCAGTACACTGTGCCGTGCAGAACGATCCCCAGCACCGAGTCGAAGGCGCGGTGCGACAGCCGCTCCGTCGGGCTGATGAAGTTGCCCGCGGCGTTGTTCACGAGGACGTCAATCCGTCCAAAATGCGCCGTCACAGCGTCGAGCATGGCGTGTACGGCATCCGCGTCCCGCACGTCACAGGTGGTTGCGAAGACCCGGTCCACCGAGAGCTGCAACCGTTCCCGCATCTCGGCCGCAGCTTGCTCCAGCACCTCCTGGCGGCGGCTGGTGATGGCGAGCCGCGCGCCCAACTCCAAGAACCGCTCACCCATCGCGCGGCCCAGACCCGTGCCTCCGCCGGTGACGAGGATGACCTTGTCCTTCAGCAAATCCGACTGAAACATCTCCCGTTTGCTCTCCTCTCCCGCGCTTCTACGTGAACCTCCGCCGCTTCACCGTCGGTGGCCCCGCTTTCGCTGCCGTGAGTTGCTTCCATTGCGAGTCTGTGCCTTGAAGGTCCACCATATTGTACCATGCAGCGGTGCGCTGGCGTGGACCGTGCCGTCCGTCCGCTCGCGTGCTGCGCGGGGCCGGAAACGAGCCGCCGCTTAGATCTGCAACAGCCACGGCACGAACCACGGGACGACCAGGACCGTCAGCACGGCGGACAGGACCATCGCCAGGCTCGATGCCGAGCCCTCCGCATCTCCCAGTTCGAACGCCCGAGAGGTGCCGATGCCGTGCGCCCCGGCACCGTACATGAGGCCTTTGGCAATCGGCGTGCGGATGCGCAGCAGTCGAATCACCCAGGGACCGACCAAGAGACCGCAGAACGCCGTGACAATCACGAACGCCGCGGTGAGGACCGGGAGCCCGTGCACCATGCGGGAGGCCTCCATCGCGACCGGAGTCGTGATGGAGCGGGGGGCCAAGCTGCGCACAATCACGTCCGGGAGGCCAAATCCGCGGCCAATCAGGGCGGTCGATGTCACTGCGACGAGGCAGCCCGTGACAACGCCCGCGGCGACCGACCATGCGTTCTCGAGCAGGAGTCGGAAGTGACGGTGCAGTGGGATAGCGAACGCGACCGTCGCCGGTTGGAGCAGGTCTCGCAGCCAGACGCCGCCGGTCATGTAGGCGTTGTAGGAGATGTGGAACACGACCAACAGAAAAATCAGGACCACAACGCTGCTGAAGATGGGGTTGAGCAGCACGAAGTGCACGCGCGCGTACACGCGCCGCAGGACCCAGTACACGGCGACGGTGAGGGCGATGAACAGGGCGCCTGCCAAGGCTGTGTGGGGGGACAGTGAGATCATCGTGCCTCTCGTCCTTTCTCAGCCACAGCGCCGTCTCCCCACCGGTTCGCCGTCCGCCGGCTGACTTGCTCCGCGACGAGACCGACGCCGGTCATCACGAGCGCCGTGCTGATGAGGACGGTGAGAACGATGGCGATCCCCTCTGTGCGCAACAGGTTGGCGTAACCCATGATGCCCATCGCCGGCGGGATGAAGAACAAGAGCAGGTGCCGGATGTACCAATCACCGCCCCGTTCCACCCAGCGCATCGGTACGATGCGCAGCTGCAACAGCAAGAACAATACCAGCATCGCAAGGATGCTCCCGGGCAGTGGCAGATGCAGTCGGTTCGCCGTCCAATCACCCGCGTATGCGAGTGCCGCGAGCAGCACCAGCTGCAGCAGCAGGGCAGCGAGGCGTCGAAGGCCGATGGCTGCCCTGTCGCTGGCTCGGTGAGCACGCTCACGCACGGTGCGCCGCCACCAACGCCGCAATCCGAGTCACGCCCTCCCGCAGGTCCCGCTCCGAAGAGGCGAGGCTGATGCGGACAACGTGGTCTGCCGAGGACCCGAACGCGCTTCCCGGCGCGACGGCGACCTGGTACCGGTCCAACAGTTCCAGGGCGAACGCGCGCGACTTCAAACCGGATGCCGCGATGTTCACGAGGATGTAGAACGCCCCTTGCGGTGTATACGTGTAGAGGTCCACGGCCTGGAGCTGGGAAACCACCATGTCCCGCCGGGCCCGGTACAACTCGCGCATCTCTGCGACCACGGACTGATCTCCTTGCAACGCCGCAATTCCCGCTTCCTGCGAGACCTGCGATGCGCACGACACCACGCCCTCCTGAACCCGTTCCATGGTAACAATCAGGTCGCGGCGCGCCACCGCGTAGCCAAGCCGCCAACCGGTCATCGCGTAGGTCTTCGAGAAGCTGTAGATGCCAATCACGTTGTCTGGCGCCAACGGGAACAGGCTGACGTGTGGCTGGTCGAAAACGAGCTCGTCGTACACCTCGTCTGAGATGAGGAAACAGTTGTGGCGAACGGCGAGGTCCACCAGGGCTTCCGCTGTCTCCCGCGGGAGCACCGCGCCGGTTGGGTTGCCGGGGGAGTTCACGATGAGGATGCGCGTGCGCGGGGTGAACCGCTCGGCCAGGTCTGCGGGGTTCGGCAGGAACGTGACCGGATTGAGCTCGTATTCGCGCACCACCCCGCCGCAGGCGAGGACCTGCATCACGTAGTTCGGCCAGGCGGGGCTCGGTACCAGCACCTCGTCACCCGGGTTCACGATGGACGCGATGGCAGCGAAGACGGCGTTGGCACCGCCGGAGGTGACCGTCACCTGCTCCAACGGGACATCAATCCCGTTCACCCGCTTCAGCTTGGCAGCCAACAGCTCGCGCAGCACGCGCAGGCCGGACGTCGCGGTGTAGCGCGTCTTCCCCTCGGCGATGGCGCGCGCCGCCGCTTCTCCGATGTGCCGCGGTGTCGGGAAGTCGGGTTCGCCCAGTTCCAGCCGGATGGCTCCGGGCAACTCCATCGCCCGGTTGGCAATCTCTCGTATACCGGAGTCGGGAATCCTCGTCGCGCGCTCTGCAAATCTCAGACTCATCACAGCTCAGCTCCTTCGTATCTCGTGGATAGCGTATCGTGTGCCGGTGGTTCGTCGGATGTTCTCTGGGTGCACCGCGCGCCGCCGCACGCGATCACGATGGCAGCGCACCTCCTTCGCCGCGCAGTACGGCCGCTTCCGCCCAAGCGGTGCGGAGCAGGGACCAGTCGAACCCCACGGCGAGAAACTGCACGCCGCGTTCCCGCCACGGTGTGGCGAGGGCCGGGCTCTTCGCATAGATTCCCGCAAACTTTCCGTTCTCGCGAAGCGTCTCGATGGCGCGGCAGATCTGGTCCATCACCAAGGGGTGGGTCACCTGCCCGGGAATCCCGAGGTCGACGGACAGGTCGTAGGGGCCGAAAAAGACGCCGTCCAACCCGTCCATCCGGCAAATCTCCGGCAACTGGTCGAGAAACGCGCGACGCTCGGCAATCATCCACAGCAGCCCGTGTTCGTTTTGGTGCTCCATGAACACCGGCGGGGCGACGCGGCCGTAGCCGGTGGCGGGTACGAAAGGATTCAACCCGCGACGGCCGACGGGCGGGAACTTGACGGCCTGGACAACCTCTCGGACGTCCTCCTGCGTTTGCGCACCGGCGACAACGAGGCCGTCCAAACCGTGGTCCAACCACCGGCCAAACGCGTGAATCTGCTCGATGCCCGCCCGTACCAGGATGGAGACGTCGAGACCCCGGCGAACGTCGACAAATTCCGCAATCTGGCCGTCTGTGACGGTGCCGTGCTCAGCGTCCAAAAGGAGAAAGTCGAGGTCTGCTTCGTCAGCGACGCGGACGACGCCGGGGTCGTGTCCGAGGACGAACGATCCGATGGCAGGCGGGTGATGGAGGAGTTGTGCACGCAAGCCGGTTGGGGGCGGGGACGGGCGCTGGTTCCTCGAACGCATCCACTTCACCCTTTCCACTGCACTCGGTAATATTCAGAATTAACATTGACATCGTATCCGTGACAATCCCATAATACAAGATATTTCGGCTGAGACGAGACGAGAGGAGACGGGATGGATGACAGAAGACGTGAGAAGCGGCAGATTGCCGGAGGCGGCTGCGGAGCAGGGGGCGCAGGCGGAGGCGAAACGCGAAGGGACGGGTGGCTACTTTGCCACGGCCGAGCGGGTTGTCGAGGTCACCGGTGACTTCCAGCCCCAATTCGTGAATGTCGCGGACGTTCCGCTGCTCAAGGTGGTCGAAGGACTGGGACTCAAACCGGTGTTCGGCGAGAAACTGCTGCTCAGCTTCGTCTACATGGAGCCGAACAGCGTGGCGCCCGTTCACTCGCACCCGGAAGAACAGATTGGTACGATGATTGAGGGCGAGTACGAGTTCGAGCTGAACGGTGAGAAGCGGATAATCCGCAAGGGTGACGTGTACATCGTCCCGCCGAATGTCCCGCACGGTGCCCGGACCTACGATAAGCCGTGCCTCGCGCTCGACATCTTCTCGCCGCCGCGGAGCGGTTACCGCGAGATGATGGACGAGGCGTTGCGCCAGCAGGCGGTGGCGAGCGAGAAGGCAGCCGACCAAACGCCTGCAGAGGGTGGGAAAACAGACCGGTAGGTCCGGTATCCAAACCGAGCGGGCAAATGGGCCCGCCGGCATAGAGAGAGGGAGGATGCAGACATGGCACAAGTCGTCGCCACTTCCGCACAGGGGCCATCGCCAAAGCAGGAGATTGAGAACGGGTACTGTTTCTTCAAGGGACAGATTGTCCCGCTCGCGGACGCCAACGTCAACATCTCCACGCACGCGCTCAACTACGGGACAGGCTGCTTCGAAGGGATCCGCGCCTACTGGAACGAGGAACAAGAACAGCTCTATATCATGAAGGGCCTTGAACACTACCAGCGCTTGCTGAAGTCCTGCAAGATCCTCAAGATCCAGTGCCCCTACACCGCACAACAACTCCTCGACTACACGGTGGAAATCCTGGCGAAAAACCAGTACCGCCAAAACGTCTACATCCGCCCGCTCGCCTTCAAGGCGTCGCAGGTGATCAAGGTGACCCTGTCTGGCCTGCGAGACGAGGTGGCCATCTTCGCCGTCCCGATGGGCGACTACGTGAAGACGGAGGGGCTCTCAGCGGTCGTCTCCAACTGGCAGCGCGTCTCGGACAACATCATTCCGTCGCGCGCAAAGGTCACGGGCGGGTACATCAACGCGGCGCTGGCGAACGATGCAGCGACGACGGACGGGTACGACGAGGCCATCATGCTCTCCACGGATGGTCAGGTCTCGGAAGCCAGCTCCGCCAACTTCTTCATTGTCCGCGAAGGCACCCTCGTCACGACGCCCATCACGTCGGACATCCTCGAGGGCATCACGCGCCGCGCGGTGCTGCAGCTCGCAGACGCCTTGGGGATTCCGTACGAGGTGCGCGCCATCGACCGTACCGAGCTGTACGTCGCCGACGAGATGTTCCTAGCCGGGACGGGAGCGCAGATTGCTTCCATCACCTCGGTCGACCGGCGCCCCGTCGGCGACGGAACGACCGGGCCCATCACGGAGCAGCTGCAGGCGCTGTATGGCCGAGCGGTTCGCGGACAGGACGAGCGCTACCGGGACTGGCTGACGCCGGTGTACGGCGAATAGGGGGCACCACCATGGATTTGGGTTTACAGGACAAGGTGGCGCTTGTCACCGGCGGATCGCGGGGGATTGGCCGCGCCGTCTGTGAGACGCTGCTCGGCGAAGGTTGCCGCGTCGCAACCTGCAGCCGCCACGCGGATGACTGCTTGGACCTCGCCGAACAGTTCGGGCCGGAGCGGTACTACGCGGCGACCGCCGATGTGACGGACGCCGCAGCCGTGACCGGTTTCGTGCAGGACGTGGCGGATCGATTCGGGCGGATCGACATCTTGGTGAACAACGCCGGTAAGGCCTACCCGGGCACGTTTAAGACGCTGACCGACGAGGCGTGGCAGGCGGATGTCGAGGTGAAGCTGTTGGCGTACGTCCGCTTTGCGCGCGCGGTGCTGTCGTTCATGAGCCGGGGTGGCCGCATCATCAACATGGCGGCGGTGTTTGGCAAGCAGCCAGACGCGCGCTTCTTCGCGTCGAGCACCAATCGCGCAGCCTGCCTGGCGTTCACCAAGGCGCTGGCAAAGGAACTGGCGCCGGACGGCATCTTGGTGAACGCGGTCAACATCGGGTTCGTCCACTCCGGCCAGTGGGCCGCGAAGCCGGCGTCGTTCTTCACCGAAACAGTGGAGCAGTTCGAGGTGCCGCTCGGCCGCTTCGGCAACCCGGAGGAGGTTGCGGCGGTGGTGGCGTTCTTGGCGTCTGACCGCGCGTCGTACGTGACGGGTACGATTGTCGACGTGGACGGTGGGATGGCGAAGTACCTGTGATTCACCTGGGTCTGCAAGCGTGAGTGTGCAAAGAGCAGAGGAGCGTGATCCGATGGGCGTCAACCGCGAATACTTCCGCGACGGCGTGGCGTGGGACGGCACAGCCGACTACACGCCTTCGTTTGAGCACATGCCAGAGCTCGCCTCGCTCGAGGCGGCACCGGGCGTCGTGCTGCGGCCGCTGTTTGGGAAGGATTTGATGATCAGTTACGTGACCTTCGCCCCAAACGCGGTGGCACCGGCCCACCAGCACCCGCAGGAGCAGATGAGCTTCGTCATCTCCGGCCGGTTGGAGTTTGAAGTGGGAGACCACAAGCAGCTGATTGGGCCTGGGGACGCTGTGACCATCCCGGGCAATGTCCCGCACGCAGCGACCGCCTCTGCAGAGGGGTGCGTCTGTATCGACGTATTCTCGCCGCCGCGCGAAGCGTTCAGGGAACTGATGGCGAAGCAACAGGAGGCGGGGCGATGAAGTACTTGGCGCTGTTGACGATTGTGGATGCAGAGAAGAACCGAGCGGTGCGTCCAGCTCACCTTCAGTACGTGAGTGACCTCTACAAACAAGGCAAGGTGTTTGCGGCGGGTCCGTGCGTGGACGGAAAGGGCGGGCTGGTGATCTACGAGTGCGACAGTGACGAAGAGGGGATTCGACTGGCAAACGAGGATCCCATCGTCACCTCCGGCGCGCGGACCGTCGAGGTGCGCGCGTGGCAGACGCTGGATTTGCCGCTGCCCGAGGAGGGCTGAGCGTGGACCTGGGACTGCGTGGCAAGCGGGCGCTGGTGACGGCTGCGTCGCAAGGCTTGGGGCGGGCGGTCGCGACGGAACTCGTTCGCGAAGGCTGCACGGTGGTGATTTCCAGCCGGCGGATCGACAAACTGCGCGCGACCGCGGCGGAGATCTGCGCGGAAACCGGTGCGCCGGAAGACGCGGTCTGTGGGATTGCCGCAGATGTCGCGGCCGCCGCCGACGTGGAGCGGTTGGTCGCGGACGCCGTCAGCTGGCTCGGCGGCCTCGACCTGCTTGTGACGAATGCGGGCGGACCGCCCGGCGGGACGTTCGAGCAGGTAACAGATGCACAGTGGCTGGCGGCGGTGGAGTTGAACCTGCTGAGTGTGGTGCGGCTTGTGCGCGCCAGTCTGCCGGCGTTGCGCAGCGCGGGCGGGGGGCGCATCTTGAACGTGTCCTCGATGTCCGTGCGCGAGCCCATTCCGAGTCTCATCCTATCCAACACCGTCCGCACCGCGACGATGGCGATGCTGAAGACGCTGGCACTGGAGGTCGCCGCAGACAACATCCAGGTGTTGAACCTCGCGCCGGGGCGGATTGAGACAGATCGGGTTGTGTGGCTGGACAGCCAACGTGCCAAGCGGGAGAACCGCCCGCTGGCAGAGGTGCAAGCGGACGAGCGCGCCCGCATCCCCATGGGGCGCTACGGGACTCCTGCCGAGTTCGGGCGCCTGGCCGCGTTTCTCCTGTCGCCCGCGAACGGGTACATGACAGGCCAGACCATCCTCGTGGACGGCGGGGTGATTCGAGCACTGTAACGCCAAACGGCCCCGCCGAGGTCCGGATACCGGATGGCGGGGCCGTTTTCGCTCCTGTGCTTACGGACGACGCATCGCGCGGAAGGAGAGGGGAAGCCCGAAACCGCGCGGCGGAATCCACCGCGGACGGACGCCCGCGTGCGCCCTATGCGAGGACTTCTTCAATCTTCGCCAGGAGGTCATCCGACAGTTTGACGCCGGAGGCCTTCACGTTCTCCTCCACCTGTTCTGGCCGGCTCGCACCAATCAGCGCGCTGCTGACTTCCGGCAAGCGCAGCACCCACGCAAGTGCCAGCTGGGCGACGGACAGATCAGCCTCGCGCGCGAGACCTTCGAGCCGCTCCACCTTCTCGAGATTCTTGTCCGTCAGCATCCGCTCGACCGCACCTTTGACCTTGTCCGTCGCGGCGCGGGACCCGGCGGGGGCAGGTTGACCCTTGCGGTACTTGCCGGTGAGCACACCTTGCGCCAAGGGAGAGAAGACCACCTGACCGATGCCGGCGTCCGCACAGATGGGTACCACCGCCTGCTCGATGTAGCGGTTGAACATGTTGTAGACCGGCTGGCTGGCCGCAAACTTGTGCAGGTTCAACTCTCGCTGCAGGCGAATGCCGTCTGCAATCTGGTTCGGCTTCCACTCGCTCAGCCCGGCGTAGAGGACTTTCCCCTGCCGCACGAGGTCATCGAGCGCACGGAGGGTCTCCTCCAGGTCAGTCTCGGCATCGTAGCGGTGGCAGTAGAAGATGTCGACGTAGTCGACGCCGAGCGCCTTCAAGCTCTGGTCAATCTGGCTGAACAAGTGCTTGCGGCTCAACCCGCGGTCGTTGACCCCTTTGCCCACGGGCCAGAAGGCCTTGGTGGTGATGATATAGCTGTCGCGCGGGTAGTTGGCCAGCGCCTCACCGAGCACACGTTCTGCCGCGTGTGGCTCCGCACCGTAGACGTTGGCGCAGTCGAAGTGGTTGATGCCGAGATTGTACGCGGTTTTGACGCATGCAATCGCTTGTTCCTTTTCCGTAACGGTTCCGTATGTAAGCCAGCTCCCCAACGCGATCTCGGAGACCTTGATCCCGCTCTTTCCGAGCCTGCGGTATTCCATATCATAGCCACCTCCAGGTAGAATAGAATGAACATCAGACAAGTTGAACCTGTCCGCTGCCTCGTGTCACATTGTAAGCGAATCGGCAGGGAAAGGGAAATCGGGGACTTCGGTCTTGCGAGCGACACGCGCATCAAATGAAGGGAGTGGCTGTCATGGGATCTTTCGTCTTCGCCTGTCTGACACCGCACGGCTCACAGATCATCGAGGAGTTGTCGCCGTCCAACCCGAACCTCATGGCGAAAACACGGCAGAGCATGGAGCAACTCGGACGCGAGATGGCGGCAGCGAACCCGGATGCCATTGTCGTTCTGACGCCACACGGCCTGCGCGTGGAGGGGCAGTTCTCGGTGAGCGATGCGTATCGGATGTTCGGTGAGTTGCAAGATGGTGGGGTGGTGCGAATGGAGAAGCGGATTGACCGCGATCTCGCCCGCGCCATCACCCAAGCGGCAACGTCGCGCGAGATTCCCGTGGCGGCGGTCGGATACGCGACAGCGGACGGGCCGATGTCCTGCCTGCCGATGGATTGGGGTGTGATGGTGCCGCTGTTTTTCATGCCGGACGTGCCGGTGGTCGCCATCTGTCCGTCGCGGGCTCTGTCGTATGCGGACCACCTCCGGATGGGCGAGGCCCTGCGGGCGGCGGTCGAGGCGTCTGGCAAGCGGATTGGCCTGATTGCGAGCTGCGACTGGGCGCATGCGCATCAGGCAGAGGGCCCCTACGGGTATCACCCGGCGGCAGCGGAACTGGACGCGCAGGTCGTTGAGCTGGTCAAGGAGAACCGGCTCGAAGGGGTTGCCGACTTCGACAGCGCGTTCGTCGAGAACGCGAAGCCCGACGGGATTTGGCAGACGCTCATCCTGGCAGGCGCCATTCCGCACGCTGAGCGGACGGCGGAACTGTTGTCGTACGAGGTGCCGACGTACTTCGGCTTGCTGTGCGCGGCGGTGCGGCCGACGGCGTAACCGTGCGGAACGGGCAGGGCAGACCTTCCTCGGGTTGCGGGCGTGGCCGCGCGAGGAAGGTCTGCCTTTCGTTGAATGAACGGGGGAGGGGGGCGGAACGCGGCACCTTTCGCGTGCTGTCGCCTCTGGCTTCCGATAGCGCCCTGTCGTTCCGCTCTATGCGAGCAGCACCCCTGCCGCGCGCGGAATAGCGGAACGGCAGTCCCTAATCCGCCGGAGAGTGGGGCGGAACGCGGCACCTTTCGCGTGCTGTCGCCTCTGGCTTCCGATAGCGCCCTGTCGTTCCGCTCTATGCGGGCGGCACCCCCGCTGCGCGCGGAATAGCGGAACGGCAGTCCTTAATCCGCCGGAGAGTGGGGCGGCACCCCCGCTGCGCGCTCCCGCCCCACTCCCGCCCCACTCCCGCGCCACCCCCCCAAATCACGTTCGCTTGTAGGCAGCTGCTCCATCGACGCCACCTCATCCACTTCACCCCCTTGACGTCTCTGTGCCGCCTGTGATAACGTACATCCTGCTCGGCGGCCCATCGGTGTGCCGCGGTAGACCATGGAGGGGTACCAAAGCGGCCAACTGGGGCGGACTGTAAATCCGTTGCGAGAGCTTCGTAGGTTCGAATCCTACCCCCTCCACCATTCCAGGGCCGCCGGACCGAACCGGCCAGCGCGCGGTTCATCGGCAACTTCATGGGACAATATGCGACAGACAAGTTCACGGGTAACAGCGGGCCAAGGGTCCGCTGTTACCCGTCTTGACACTGGGACGGGGAGCGTGACGCGAAGACTCATGCTGTGGCTGTGGATTGTGATTGCCGTGGTTGCTGCGCTCGCTGTCATCGCCGGGACGGTGCTCGTTCAGTACGCCCGGATGCGCCTGCACCTGCCGAAGCCGCCGTACCGAGACCCTGCGCTGCGCCCGAAGTTGGACCAGTGGCCGACAGACCGCGTTACGGCGACTTGGATTGGCCACTCGACCGTGTTCATCCAGTTCTACGATGTCGGCATCCTCACAGATCCCGTCCTGTTCTCGCGGGTTGGGGTGCGAATCTTCCCGGGCGTGGTGATTGGCCCCAAACGGTATACCGGCCCCGCGCTGACCGCCGCAGATCTCGATGGGCGGGTTGATCTCGTCCTCCTCTCCCACGCCCACCTCGACCACTTCGACCTCCCGTCCCTTCGCCGCGTGGTGCAGGGCAACCAGCGACAGGGCGGGCCGGAGATGGTCACCGCGGCGAACACCGCCCGACTGCTTCGGCGGCTGGCCTGCGGCCCTGTGCACGAGTTGCGCGGTGAAGCGTCCGTGCAGACCGAGGCCGGCGTACGCGTGACCGCCGTGCCCGTACGCCACTGGGGCGCGCGGTTTCCTTGGAACCGCGACTACCACTGGACCGGTTACGTCGTGGAGTACCGCGGCACCCGTATCCTGTTTGCGGGGGACACCGCGGCGACCGGGGTGTTCCGCGGGTTGGCAGATCGCTACGGCCCAATTGACCTCGCCTTCATGCCCATCGGCGCGTACGCTCCAGACACCTTTCAAGGCGCCCACTGCACGCCTGAACAGGCGTGGACGATGTTCCAGGAGAGCGGGGCGCGCCAGCTCGCGCCGATGCACTGGAACACGTTCGTGCTCTCCATGGAACCGGTTGCCGAGCCACTGCAGCGGTTGTTGGCCGTGGCGGGGGCGGAGCGAGATCGGATTGTCCTTCAGGAGCCCGGCGCCGTCTGGCAGGCGGCAGTGCCAGATTGGGAACCCGTGTCGGCGGGTGGACGGGCGAACGCGAACAGATCGCCTCGTTGACGCGGGCGCGCGGAAGCGATACGGTGCAGGAAACAAGTTTCGGAGGGGTGTGGAGATGCGGGCCGTCTTGCTGAAAGCGTTTGGCGATGTGGAAAATCTCTACCTCGGCGAGGTGCCGGACCTTGAACCGGGAACCGGCGAACTCTTGATTCGGGTCCACGCGACCGCGCTGAACCGCGCGGACCTGCTGCAGCGGCGAGGGCACTATCCGCCGCCGCCGGGTGCGTCGGAGATCCTCGGCCTCGAAGTGGCCGGTGAAGTGGCTGCCGTCGGCCCGGGTGTGGCCGGCTGGCAGCCGGGGGACCGCGTGTGTGCGCTGCTACCGGGCGGCGGTTACGCAGAGCAAGCGGTGGTCCCCGCGGCGATGGCGATGCGGCTGCCCGACAACCTGACGTATGAGCAGGGTGCCGCCATCCCGGAAGTGTTCCTGACGGCGTATTTGAACTTAATCGATCTCGCTGGCTGCCAAGGCGGTGACACGGTGCTCATCCACGCGGGCGCGAGCGGGGTCGGGACAGCGGCCATCCAACTTGCGCGCGAGGTTGGGGCCGTTTCACTGGTCACCGCGGGCAGTCCGGAGAAGCTCGCGCGGTGTCTGGAACTCGGCGCGCGTGCGGGCTGGAACTACAAGGAGGGGGACTTCGCGGCCTGGGTGGCGGAGCAGACGAGTGGACGCGGGGTGGACATCATCCTCGACTTCGTCGGCGCCCCCTACTTCCACTCAAACCTGCAGAGTCTCGCCGTGGACGGGCGGCTCGTCATCATCGGCACCATGGGCGGTACCCACGTCGACCAGGTGAACCTCGGCTTGCTGCTCGGCCGGAGGTTGCAGGTGATTGGCACCGCTTTGAGGTCTCGTTCGGTCGAACGCAAGGCTGCCCTGAGTCAGGCGTTTGCCGCCTTCGCGATGCCGCGGTTTGCGGACGGGCGGATGGCGCCGGTGGTGGATTCGGTGTTCGACTGGCAGGACGTGCGGGAAGCGCACCTGCGCATGGAACAGAACCGGAACGTCGGCAAGATTGTGTTGCGCGTCGCCCAGTGAGCGGATGTTGGCCACCGGGATTGCGTCCCGGTACCGTCTCAACGTCTTCCTGGCGCCGCAAATTGGCTTCAGGGGATGAGACGAAGGCCGGCCACCAGCGCGGCCATGGCCGCGGCCGCCGCTATCGCCACGACATCCCGCCGGGACAGGCGCCCACCTGAGGCCAGCGGCAGCTGATCAAGCGTCCGCAGACCGCGGGCTTCCATCGCGAACGACAGTTCTTCCCCCAGGCGAAACACCGAGAACAACATCGGCACCACCACCCGGGGCGCGTCCCGCAAGCGGACGCGCCCCGGCTTACCGGATCGCTTTCCCCGCACTTGGACAATCTCCGCCAACCGTTCGGCCTCGGCCGCCAAGAGTGGGATGAAGCGCAGGACGAGGGACGCACCAAACGAGATGGCCTGGACCGGAACCCGCAGCGGCGCCAGCCACCGCAGCCCTTGTTCCAAGCCGCGCTTCATCTGGAGGGGACTGGTCGCCTCCGTGAACACCACGCCCAGCACCAGCACCACGAGCACGCGCAACAGCGAAAACCCCGTCGTGAGGGCGTGGCTGGAGGACCAGTCGATTCGGCCCCACCACGGCACCTTCCCAGCCCCCGGCGCCAGGGTCAGCCCGGCAAACGCCGTCGCCGACACGGCGAACACGAGGAACACCCGCGCCAAGCGCCACACCGTCCGGAGGGAGATGCGCGCCCAGGCGAGGAGTCCCGCGCAGACCGCGATTGCCACCGCGACGCCAGGCAGGGACGTGGACAATACAGCCACCGACAAGAGCAGCACCCCGAGCCACTTGACCCGAGGATCTAGGTTGGAGAGTGCGACACCGCCGGCACCCGGCCCCGTCTCTGCCACGACCCGGCTGGCGCCGACGTCCGCGTCCAGCGCTGTCGTCACCGGCCGGGCCACGTCCTCCCTTGCATCGGGGTGCGCGGTCCGAGCGACAGCCGAACAGATGTGCTCGGCCAGCGTGTCCACTGTCGGCACCGGTTCGCTCGGAACCGGCCAGCCGGCCCGTGTGAGCGCCGCGGCCAACTCGAGCGAAGCGGGCGGCTCCAGCCCTGCGGCGGCCCAGTGTGTCGAGTCGGCACGCAGGGCCGACGCAGGCAGGTGAGCCACGACGCGGCCGTGTGCCAGGAACACCACCGAATCGACGATGGGCAGCCAATGGTCCGGGTCGTGCGTGGACAGGACGACGCCGGCCCCGCTTCTGTGCGCCAGGTGGTCCACCCAGCGGACGACCGCGTCGACGGCGACCGGATCGAGCCCAGCCGTCGGCTCGTCGAGCAGGTACCAACGCCCCTCGGCCGCAGCGGCCAACGCCAGGGCAGCCCGCCTTTGTTGGCCCCCGCTCAGATCAAACGGCGGGGCACTGAGCGGCACGTCCGCCAGGCCCACGGATTCCAGGGCGGACCGCGCACGCCGGTCCGCCTGTGCCGAGCAAACCCGCTTCGCTCGCAGGGCGTACGCGAACTCTGCGGCCAGCGTCGGCCGGAAGAACAGCCGCTCCGGCGCTTGAAACACCACTTCCACGTCGCCGAGAACGCGCATGTCCGGGCGCCCGCGTTGCAACACGGACCGCCCGTCGCAGGTGACGTTCCCGGCCGTTGGCACGACCAACCCAGCGAGCGTGCGCAGTAAGGTGGTCTTGCCGGCGCCGGGAAGCCCGACGACGAGGGTCACAGCGCCTGGCTGAAGGTCGAGGTGCACGTCGTCGAGGAGCACCGATGGCAGCGGGCCGGGGCGCCGGGGCGCGGTCACCGTGACGCCGTGGCAGGTGAAGCCCGGCTCGTCAGCAGGACGGGTTGGGCCGGAGGCCACGCCTCGGTCGCGGGTGGCGTCCCCATCGACGGGCTCGGCGGGGGGCTGGGCTGCGCCGCCACCGCATGGCACGGCGCGCTGGGCCGGATGGAGCTCCCTCGGCGGCGTGTCCGGGTGATCTGCCAACGCGTTCACCAGTTCACGGGTTGTGAGGGGCAGCCACGGAAAGTGGAACCCTCGCCGTTCCAGGGCCAGGCTCAGATGGACGGGCGGCGGCGGGGTGAACCCGAGGGGGCGCCAGGCGGACCGGAAGAAGGTCCGCGGCGTTCCGTCAAACACCACCGCCCCGTCCTCCAGTGCGAGCACGCGGTCTGCGGCGGCGAGCTCCTCGAGCCGCTGCGTAATCCAGACAATGCCTACGCCGCGTTGCCGCAGGCCCTCCACGACGGACTGAACGCGGGTCTGCGTGCGCCGGTCCAGGTGCGCGGTGATCTCGTCGCAGATAAGCCACTGCGGCTGCGTTACGACAGCGCCCGCCAGCACCAGCAACTGCCGCTCGCCGCCGGACAAGGTGGAGACGGGGGTCGACAGCGGCTTGTCCAGCCCGACCTGTTTGAGTGCGCCAAGCATCCGGTCGGCCGGCGCGGCGCGTCCCGCCACCTCCAATCCAAAGCGCAGGTCCTCCTCGATGGTGGACCCCACAATCTGTGCGTCCGCGTTTTGCAGCAGCATCCGAATATCTGCAGGTTGCGCGCCCTGCGGCCAGACGACCTCGCCGCGCGAGACGGACGAGAGGCCGGCGAGGACCTTGCCAAGGGTGCTTTTGCCGCTGCCGTTGCGGCCAATCACGGCGGTCCACTGCGACTGCGACAGCCGGAGAGTGGTGGGCTGCAGAGCGTGCACCAGCTCGACGCCGCGGCGTAGAACAACCGTCACGCCGTGCAGCTGCAACGGTTCGCTCCGTGCGCGTCGTTCCTCTGTTGTTTGAGCCTTGGCGTACGGCGCCGGCATGGACTCCCTCCTGTCGAGGCCCGCACATGCCTCCAGTGGGCGTGGTGTTCGTCAGCTTGAGGAAGCACCCGCACACGCCCACTTGCATTCTCGCAAGGCCTTCAGTATCTTGAAACCGAATGTCAACTTCATTATACGACAAAGTTAACAATCGAGAGGAGAGGTTTCTGGTGGTGCGTCTGACGGTCCGCGGTGTGGTCTTCTCGGCGCTGTTTGCAGCGCTCCTGGTGGTGTTCAGCTTCCTGCGGGTGGATGTGGGGCCGGTCCCGATTGTGCTGGAGAACATCGTCCCGCTTCTGGCAGGAGCGCTGCTCGGACCGATGTACGGCTTTTTCAGCATGCTGCTCATCCTCGTCCTGGTGGCTGCGGGGGTGCCGATTCTCGGCGGGTCAGGCGGATTCTCCATCTTTCTCGGCCCTTCCGGCGGATACGTCGTGGGATGGGCGGTTGTGGCGTGGTTGATTGGCCTCGTGCTGCCGCGCCTGCGCGGCGCGCGAGTGATGACGTTCATCCTCGGATTCGTCGTTGTTGAAGTCGTGGGCGTATTCCTCGAGGACGCCCTCGGCGCCGCTTGGCTGATGCACGTCCTGCACTACTCCCTACAGAGGACGCTCGCCTCCGGCTTCTACATCTTCCTACCCGGCGATACCGTGAAGGCCCTCGTGACGACCATCGTCTGGTCCGTCGTGCGGGAGATCTACCCTGTCACCCGGTTGGTCGGACCGGCCGGCCAGTCGGTCGTGAAGCTCGCAGATGAGTCGCAGGGGTAAGCAGGACGGCGTCCCGGAGCCGAGCGGACTGCATACCCCGCGCGGGGCGTGGGCACACTCTCAAGCGAACGTGGCGTCCACGCCAGCGATGTGGCGCTGTGTAGCAAGGGAGGAAGAGCGATGAATACGGTGGCCGTTGAACGAGGGCTCGACCCGGTCAAAGCGTACTTACAATCACAGGGCTGCCAGGTGGTGGACCTGGATTCGAGTCAAGGACATACGCCGAACGCCGACTGCATCTGCATCACCGGTGCAGACAAGAACGTGATGGGCATGCAGGATGTCGTGGCCGACTGCCCAGTGGTCTCCTGCGATGGACTGTCCCCGGAGCAGGTGTACGAACGCGTCAAGGCCTACCTGCAGTAGGCAGCTGTTTTGGGGTCCCCATCCGTAATGCGGGCGACCGCGGCCCTGAGGGCCGCGGTTTCCGCAACTCATCGCCATGAACGAGTTCAGACATGCACGAGGCAACCCATCCGAATCGGTGAAATGTTCCATTTTCGGCGCTCGTCGTCGTACAATGGTTCGGATGGGAGGGACCTGCAATGACGTTTGCGAACCCGTTCTGGAACTGGTTCTGGCACATCTTCGGCGTGGTGTGCATCTGCCTCATCTGCCTGCCGAGCCGGTATCTGCAGCGGGTTACGGAACGATATGCCGTGCACCGCCCACTGTCGGTGGAGCAGGTCTCCCGCGCAATCCTCACTTCGTCCGGCGAACCACCTGCCCTGCCCGCCTCTGCACAGACCACCGCAGACCCTGCGTGGCTGTCGCAAGCCATCGACGCCTTCAACCAATCCAACTTTCTCTACCGAAACCGCAAACCGCCGAAGCTGGAAGGGCCGGTGCTCCACCTCGTGGTGGGCCATCCGCCAATCACCTACCGACTGTATCCAGCGGGTCCGTACGTGGCCGTTGAGCGTACCCGCAAGGGGAGAGCGGTGTGCTATACCGTTCAGTCCAAGCCGCTGCTGGCGCTCCTCTGGAGCGTCGGAAACGGCGATTCGGACGGGGTGTAACCGGGCTATGGGCCGCCCGGGGGGGTGTCGTGGCGCGTATGACCCGCCAGCAGGTTGAACAGGTGGTTGAACACCGGCAAGATCACCTCGAGGCACTCGGCGACAGCCTTCGGGCTGCCGGGCAGGTTGACCACCAGTGTTCCGTTCGCCACCCCCACAACCTGTCGTGAGACCATCGCGAACGGCGTTTTCTGGAGTGATTTTGCCCGCATCGCCTCCGCCATGCCCGGCAATTCCTTCTCAATCACGTCCCTCGTCGCCTCCGGGGTGACGTCCCGCAGAGCGATCCCGGTCCCGCCGGTCGTCACAATCCCGGCGATGGCGGGGTCACTTGCCCACGCCCGAAGCTGCGCGGCAATCTCCGCCCGCTCGTCGGGGACACAGTGTCTCTCCGCCACCTGAAACCCGGCTGTTTCCAGCCTCTCTTGAATCACGTCGCCGCTCGTGTCCTGGTTGCGTCCACGGCTCACCGAGTCGCTGACCGTAAGGACGGCGATGCGGCGCACCTGGTCTGTACTCGCATTGTGTTCCATCATGGCGGGTTCCCTCGCTTCCTGCCCGATTTGGGGATGGACAACCGTTTGCTCTACAATACAGAGTATCTGACGGAGAGGAGTGAGCACAATGCCGTTGCACACCGAGTGGGTATCGTACGGCGACAAGAGCCAGTACACGGGGTACGCAGCCTACCCGACGAATGTCTCGGAGCCACTGCCAGCGGTGATTGTCTTTCAGGAGATCTGGGGCGTGGACGACCACATTGAGGACGTGACCCGCCGCTTCGCAGAGGCCGGTTACGTCGCCTTCGCGCCGGATTTGTACGCCGAAGGGGGGCGTCGTGTGCCGGGTAAGGAGCGGGATTCCATTGAGGCCGTCAAGCAGTTTCTCGAGAACCTGCCGCCGACGGCGTGGGGCAACCCGGCGGAACGCGACAAGGCGATGGAGGCGCTCCCGGGCGACGAGGGCCGCAAGGTCAAGACCACCTTCGAGAGCCTCTTCGGCGGCTTGGACAACGACCGGTACACCGCCCAGTTGGTGGCGACCGCCAACTTCCTGCGGAACGAGTTCGCTCCGAGCAAGGGACGCAGCGTCGGTGCGGTGGGATTCTGCATGGGCGGCGCCTTGGCCGCACACCTCGCTGGCCACGACGACCAACTGAAGGCTGCCGTGATGTTCTACGGCCGGGCGCCGAAGCAAGAGGTGCTGGAGCGCATCCAGTGTCCTGTCCGCGGTTTCTTCGCGGAGAAGGACGTGCAGTTGACGCAGACCATTCCGGCGTTCGCGGAAGCCATGAAAGCTGCGGGGAAAGACTTCACGTACATCGTCTATCCTGGAGCCCATCACGCGTTCTTCAACGACACGCGCCGCTCCTACAACGTCGACGCGAGCCGCGATGCGTTCGCGCGCACCCTGACTTTCTTCGGCGAGCAGCTGGTGTAATCGGCGCCTCTGACCGCCGCGCCCTCACTGGCTCACCGTCCAAGACAGCCGCCTGCGGTGTTCACCGCGGCGGCTGTCGGCGTGTCTCCAATGGAACTCCTTCTTGGCGCAACCCATCTCCTTCTCTCGGCGCAACCATTTTCCTCCCCGGTTTGACAGGTCCCGACAAGGATTTTTCCGCAGAACGTCCAATTTCTAAACGTCCGATTGCGACAGGTCAGATCACTTGCGATGTCCGTGTCGGCCCTGTGCACGGGGTCCTGCACGGAGACAGTGGAGATGAATGGATTGCGGCAGAATGGCTCTACGACCAACTTTGCGAAGCGAAATGAGAGGAAAGGCGCACCGGCACACGCCGAACAGAGCGCAAGCAGGGCGCCCCGGAGTGCCCACGGTCGACGTGGGAAGGCGCATCCCTCCACACGGAAACAGGCCGCCGCTGCGATGGCGGTTCTGGCGCTGGCAGGGGGCTGGGTTGGAACCGGCGTACTGACCGGACCGGCTGCCTACGCAGCGCCTTCGGTGGTATCGAATTGGCGCAGTGGCCCGCTCGTGGTCAACGGCAGCCTGTGGCGAAACGTGCCGTACTTCGTGGCAGACCACACGACGTTCTTCGGCATCTGGTACCTGCAACAACTGCTGAAGACCTACGGATACACTGCGAAGTGGGACGGGCGCTCCCTGCTTTTGCCTGAACTTCCGACGGTCGCGCCAAACGCGACCGTTGCGGTGGACGGCCAGAACCTGTCCACCGCCGGTACCCTGGCCTTCGGCGGAACGACCTACGTCCCGGCCGCCCCGGTTCTCACCGCCCTCGGCGGGTCAGCGACGTACGCGCCTGCCACGCAGACCCTGACGCTGAACGGGGGGGCGACTGCCGCGACGCAGAACGCGGCCATCGCCGGAAACCAGGCGACATCGGTCACTGGCGGTGGTGTGGCGTCCCCTACGAGCACCGCGGTGCACACGGCAGAACAGTCCCTAAAGCCGCAAACGGCTGCGGTTTGGCAAGGAGCGCACCTGTGGGGCACGGTGCCGACGGTCCTGTACCGCAGCACGACCAGCTTCGGGGTGTGGTACTTGCAGTCGGTGCTCCGGGCGCACGGGATTACCGCTGACTGGAACGGGCAGCGCCTCGACATTGAAAACCTGCCGAAGGAGGTCGACGGCTCCGTCCGCATTGCAGGGCAAACAGTTGCCACGACGCTGTTTTCCTGGCGGGGGCAAATCTACCTGCCCGTCTCGGCCCTGCAGACCGCCGGCGTTCAAGCCGAGGTGAATGCGGCCAATCACAGTGTGTCGCTCACCCGCGCAGGCGGGGAGCTCGTGGTTCGCGGCACACTCACGGACGCCGCCGGTGACCCGACCGTCGGTCGGGTGGTCATCGCGGACAGCCTCGGTCAACTTCACGTACTGACGACGGCCAACGATGGGTCGTTCGACGACGCCCTCCATACGTCCAGTGCCACGGTCGTCGCCGTACAGACCTCGGAGACAGGGTGGGTCGGAGAGGACATCTCCGCTGCACAGGGAGCGAGTAAGCCGCTTGCGGTGACCACACAGCAGCAGATGACGCAGGTCGACGGGGTTCTGTCGTTTGGCGGATCGAAACCCTATTCGGTCACTCAAATTTCTCTGCGCAACACCATCACGCACGCCCACTACTATGCAGACGTTCAAGCCAACGGGACGTTCTCGACGACGGTCCCGACGGGGCCCTACGAGGTGTTCGCCGCGCTGACCAACGAGGACGCCGTGTACCTCCTGCAACCGTTCCTGGCGGGCGGATCTTCTGTCCACGTGAACGTGTCGATGCCGTCGCTCCCGACGGGTTCGTCGCTCACCACGGCACATGCGGTCATCACGGCGAAGGACAGCGGTGTGACGGCCGACGAACTGCGCTCAGTCGGCACCATCTTCGAGCACGTGTACCCCCAGGTCGTCCAACAGATGGGGGCGCAGCCGGTGGGAGCGGTGCAGATCAACCTGTACGGTTCCACCAAGACGTATCAACAGCACTATCTCGACGAGGGCTACTCCCAGACGGAGTCGCAGCAGATTGCGGAGCAGTCGGTGGCATCCGAGGAAGGCAGCCGGACCATCAACGTCCTGATGCCAACCTTTGATACCGTGGACGGGCTGAACATCCTTGCGCACGAGCTCACGCACGCCGTGATGACGGAGCTGAGCACGCAGATATCCAGTTGGGCGAATGAGGGAACCGCGTGGACAGAGGGGGTGGATGCCGAGGCCGACGGCAGTCCATCGAATATGCTGAAGCAGGGCATCCAGTGGGACGAGTGGGTGGACATCGTGGCCGAGCAGCAACAGGGCGCGCTCATTCCGCTCGGGCAAGGGGATACCTTGAACGCCAGTTACAACGTCGAGGCGCAGGATTACTTCGCCGTGCAGCAGTTGATTGCCAAGTACGGGTGGGACAAGTTCCTGCAGTACGTGCGCAAGATCGATTCGGACCCGAACGCCTTCGCGGATACGTTTGGCGAGTCGTTCAGCACCTTCTCATCGGAAGTGTCGAAGGTGCTCGCGAAGGACGCGAGCCGACCGAATCAAGCGATGGCGGTGCGGGTCCGCACCTTGCCCAACGGCCCGCAGCAGGTCTACTTCATCAACCCGAGTGGACAGCGGTTCCTCGTCAGCGGGCTCGTGCCGAACCAGACCTACGACTTCGTCTGCAATGCGGACGGCACCGTGACCGCGCCGGACGGGCTGACGGTGACGTCGGTGGCGCCCGTGTCCGTCGCCGTCAGCGGCGACTGGTTCCTGGGCAGTGGCGGGGACGGCGGTTCGCAGGACCGGCAGGAGTTTGATCTCGTCAACTATTTTGGATTGCCGTTTGTGGACCAGGTGATCCTGTATGATGCGGACGGCAACATCGCCCACGTCTATCCGGCCATTGCGATTCCGAACGGACTGGAGTTGGTACGCGTGCAGGCGCAGGGCTGAGGGGCGGCAAGGTCATCTGGATGGGGTCGCCGAGGAGGTTACAGCATGGAAACGGAACAGCGAATGGCACGGGCGCAGAAAGCGTATGAGGCGTGGCGGCGTCAACCCGCGCTACCGGACGAATTGCGGGCGGAACTGGAGCGGATTGCAGGCGCCGAAGCGGATATCTTAGATCGGTTTGACGGGGAACTTGCGTTTGGCACCGGGGGACTGCGCGGGGTGATGGGCGCAGGAACCAACCGCATGAACCTGTTTACGGTTCGCCGGGCGTCCGCAGGACTTGCCCATTACTGGCGGGCCAGCGGGACGGGGGATCTGCGCGCGGTCGTCGGCTACGACTGCCGGCACCACTCCCGCGAGTTCGCACTCGAAGCAGCACGGGTGTTCGCGGCCCACGGCATCCGGAGCTACGTGTTCCCGTCCCTCTGCCCGACGCCGGAACTGTCCTTCGCAGTGCGGTCGCTTCAGGCGGTTGGCGGCGTGATGATTACCGCCAGTCACAACCCGCCGGCTTACAACGGGTACAAAGTCTACAACGCGGACGGGTGTCAAATACTTCCGAACGAAGCGGAGGCGGTGACCGCTGCCATTGCAGACATCCCGAGTGGGTTTGACCTGCCGCTCGTCGGCCTGGACGACGGCATCCGCTCGGGCGCCATCCTCTTTGTGCCAGACGACGTCCGCACCGCGTACGTGGACACCGTCGTCACGCGCCTGTCGGTGTCCACGGTCCGTGCAGATGACCGCCGTGCGCTGCGGATTGTCTACACTCCGCTGCACGGCACCGGGAATGTGCCGGTTCGGCGGGCGTTGGAACAAGCGGGGTACCACCAGGTCCAGGTGGTGCGGGAGCAGGAGGCGCCCGACGGGTCGTTTCCGACAGTGGCGAGCCCGAACCCGGAGGAGCCGGAAGCCCTGTCTCTCGCGATTCGCCAAGCCAGCGCTGTGGAGGCGGACCTGGTGATGGGGACTGATCCCGACGCAGACCGCGTCGGCGTCGCCGTCCGCATGGGGGACGGCTCGTACCGGCTGTTGACCGGCAACCAAGTCGGCGGCCTGTTGGTCGACTTTGTGCTTCGCGAACGCCAGTCCCGCGGCGTGCTCCCCGGCAACGGTGTCGTGTTGAAGACCATCGTGACGTCGGAGCTGGGGGCGGCTTCGGCCAGGCAGTTGGGCGTCAAGGTGGTGGACACGCTCACTGGTTTCAAGTATATCGGCGACCAAATCGGACAGTTCGAGCGCAGCGGCGAACATACGTTTCTTTTCGGATACGAAGAGAGCTACGGATACCTGGCGGCTGACTTCGTCCGGGACAAAGACGCCGTGCAGACCTGCCTGCTGATTGCGGAGATGGCGGCCTGGCACAAGCGGGCGGGCCGTACCCTGGTGGATGCGCTGGCCGATTTGTACGAGCGGGTTGGGTATTTCGCGGAAGCGCTCGTCAGCGCGACGTTGCCCGGGGCGGCAGGGCAGGCTGCGATTGCCTCCCTCATGGCGGACTTGCGGGAGAACGGGATTGGCGTGCCAGAGATGCCGGTTGCTTGGGTGGAGGATTACCACACGCGGGAGCGAACGGACGTCGGGCTGGACGGCCGTGTGAAACAGCGGCAGGCCCTGTTCCTTCCCCAAGCGGATGTGCTGAAGTTCGGGTTTGTTGACGGTTCTTGGCTGGCCGTTCGCCCGTCGGGGACGGAGCCGAAAATTAAGTTTTACGTTGGCGCCAAGGGAACATCCGAAGCGGCCTGTGCTGCCGCAGTCGAGCGGCTGCGGGCGGCGGTGGACGAGATTCTCAAACCCTGGACAGCCAACCGCTGACCATGGGCAGGGCCAGTCGGTCCGTCCCGCGGACGGACCGACCGACCTAGGCAACACAGCCGGTGGTCTTTCCGCGGCACCGCTTTCGCCGGCTTCTCTCCACAGCGGACGCACGGACCCAGGGATAACAAAAGCGCCCCGCAATCGCGGGGCGCTTTGAAGCAGATGGGGCTTACAGCCGGGTTACGTTCGCAGCCTGGGGTCCACGCTGTCCTTCGACAATCTCGAACTCGACGCGCTGGCCCTCTTCGAGGGTACGGAAGCCGTCACCATTGATGGCGGTGTAGTGAACGAACACGTCGTTGCCGCCCTCCACCTGGATGAAGCCGTAGCCCTTCTCTGCGTTGAACCACTTTACTGTACCTTGTTGCACAAAAATGCCTCCTACTGAAGTACCATGACCCAGGCCCTTAGTAGCGACCGTACTGCTGAAATTGCCGTACAAGCGTTACTTTTCCAAGCATCATCGTACTCATTGATTTGACTTCGACGCTAACTATACCACCAGCCCACTGCAATGTCAACGCCGCGTTGCGAATTTTAGAACTGCCAAGTTCCGCCATGCCACCGCAGGATTTCTGGGCCCCCCGCCCCGCCCCACGCCGCCTTCGACCAGCCGGGCATTCTGGCCGAGCGGTGATTCCGCCCGCACGCGGTACGCTGGGGCGTTTCAAGTTTGCCCAAATCGGGTTACACTGACTCGTAAACGTATGTACATTGCGAACGCGGGCGCCGTTTGCTCGGACATCGGCGCGACACGGACCGCCCAGAGCGGACGAGGAGGTCGTTCGGTGTGGGGAAGCGAACGGACAGGGTGTTTCATGTCACGGTCTCGGCATTGGCGTTGACGTTGCTTGCCGTGTCCCTCGGCACCATCGCGTACCAGCGACACCCTGATTGGATACGCCGGGTCCTGCAGTCGAGTCCCTTCGCCAGTCAGACCGGGGGGAGCGCGCCACGCCCACCGGGCGGGAACCGCACGGCCGTGAACCCGTCGGACAAGGCACCGTCGGGTACGCAGAGACCCACGAATGGGTCCGCCCCGCAGGGTACGCACAACGCGACGTCCCGTCCAACGGGGGGACAGACGACCGCGTCCGACATCCGAATGATGCCCACCTATGTGGAGAGTGACAACAGTCGCCTCATCTCCTTGAGACCGGCGAAAGACGTATCGGCCAGCCAGGTGGCGCGCGTGCAACGGGTACTCCATCAGTACCAGATTGTCCATCTGGACTCGCAGGAACTGCAGATGAACGTGTATCAAGAGATTTATATTGATCTCGCTGGGACCGCCGCGGATTACCAACAGCAACTGCGCGCACTTGGCGTGTCCGGAAATCAGGCATCTCAGTTCACCCTCGACACCGGCGGTTTCACGCAAGCGGACACCATCGTGGTGCCGCTGTACCAGAACACGACCGACGCTGAGCTGGCCAACACGCTCGCGCACGAACTGACGCACGCGATTTTGAACCTGAACGTGGAGCAGAACTTTCCGAGTTGGATGAACGAAGGCCTTGCGGTCACCGACGGCATGACCGCCCAGGCGGCCGTGCAGGGGTCTGTGGCGTACGAAGGATATGCGAAGCAGATGGCGGAGAGCGTGATTGAGCCCGCGGCGAAGGGTACGCTGTGGCCGCTCGCTGCAGATGAGCAGAAGGTGTTATCCGGGACCGCACCGTATGACCTCGAATTGCAGGACTGGCTGGCGGTACGGGATCTGCTGCAACAGCGCGGCAAGCAAGCCTTTGCGGCGTATTTCTATCGGCTCAACCTAGGAGAATCGGAGGCGACAGCGTTCCAGCGGTCGTTTGGCGTCAGCGAACAGACCTTCAACGCGACGTTGACGCAACAGTTGAAAGCGGCAGGTTCGGCGCAAAACACCGGCGTCACCGTGGATTTTCAGGTCCCAGCGAACTTTCACGGCGTCATTCGCTTCCTGCAACATGGGCAGCAGAACTGGACCGGGTTCCACCCTGTGGCGGGAGACAACCGGGTGCATATCGGTGTGGACGGATCGCTCTCGGGCGTCTCAGACACGACGCAACCCATCACGGATTCAGATCCACCGGACCCTGTCACCCTCTACGTCAACCTGGACCCGGACACACCGTTTACTTACCAGAATCAGCCGGTGGACAACGCAGGTTTTGCCATCGACTACCACGACGGGCTCTACGCGTTCGTCAACGCATGGGTCACGCTGTCGAACGGCAAGTCGGTGTACCTAGACCAGCCGCAACTGTTCGGCATCCAGATTCGCTCCATCACGGAAGACAACGCCGACGCCTGGCTGCTGAATCTCTTACCGCCGCCACAGCACTGAGCCCATGCACTTCGCTGGACAGTCTGCGCGAACCCCGATAGGATAAGGTCGGAACGCCCGCCCGCGGTAAAAGGAATTGCGCGGCGCGAGGATGGTTGGAGTGATGGAGATTGAGCATACTCGGTAGCGAACGGACGAGAGCGGCCAGCGTGGACATCCTCGGCGTGCGGTTTCATACAGGGGATAACCAGGAGGTCGTCGAGCAGCTCCTCCTGTGGATTGACGAGAAATCTCACCGCATGGTCATCACGGCCGGACCGGAGTTCGTGATGATGGCGCGGTCTCATCCGCGGGTACAGCAGATTGCCCGGGCGGCCGACCTCGTCACGCCAGACGGGGTCGGCGTGCTTTGGGCCGCCCGCCGCAAGCAGGTGCCACTTCGCGAACGCGTGACTGGGGTGGAGCTCGTGCAGCAGTTGCTGCGCACGGCAGCGGATCGGAAACAGTCTCTGCGCGTCTTTCTGCTTGGCGCGTCGCAGACGTCACTGGACGCGGCGCTCGACCGTCTGCGGAGGAGCTATTCGTCACATGAATTTGCAGGCCGAAATGGATACTTCCAGCCGTCCGAATTGGACGAGGTGTTAGCGGAGGTCGCCGCGTTTGAACCGAACGTGTGGTTGGTTGGCATCGGCCAGCCACGGCAGGAAGAGCTGATTCACGATGCCCTTGGAAAGCTGCCGCCATGTGTAGCGATTGGAGTGGGCGGCAGCATCGACGTCTGGGGTGGGACGGTAAAGCGCGCACCGCGTCTGATGCAGCGCCTGAACATCGAGTGGCTGTACCGGCTGGTTACACAGCCCAGCCGCTGGCGCCGGCAGCTCGCGTTGCCAAGGTTCGCGTGGCAGGTTTTGTTTGGGGCGGATTCACCTGACTGAACGGCCATCGACTCGCCAGGGTCGACGCCCGGCGATGGTGCACACTAAGGTCGTCCGCAAGGACGATGCTTGGGGGAGGTGCTCGAGATGCCGGGAAACAACCACTTTCTCGTTCCAGAGGCGCATCAGATGCTCGACAACATGAAGTACGAGATTGCCGCGGAACTCGGCCTGCCGGTGCATCAGGGCAGCGAGGACTACTGGGGGCACATCACCAGTCACGATGCAGGCCGCTGCGGCGGGGAGATCACGAAGCGACTGGTTGCCTACGCGGAACAAGCGTTGAGCGGCGGCACGTTGTAAGACGGGTTCGGGTTGGGGACAACCGACAGAGCGTTACGCCGGGTGGCGAGAAAACAAACTTCAAAGCATGTTATTTGGCGAACAGGGGCCCTTTGGCCCCTGTTCTTCGTCGGGGGGAGAGGTTCTCTTTGTGGCCGGCCGGGTGGCTGCAGGCGAATTGACGGGTTGGGTCAAATCGATTACCATATGTGTGTTTTGAATTCGATAGAACGTGGGGCTTGTCTTCCGGACAGGCCTGTTCGGACTCCCACGTGCTGGCGGTGCAGGCAACCGTGCCTTCGCTATGGCTGCACTGTTGAGGAAAAGGAGGAACGCCCGTGGGCAATCGTCGACTGTTTACGTCCGAATCCGTCACGGAAGGGCATCCCGATAAAATCTGTGATCAGATCTCTGACGCAGTGTTGGATGAGATCTTGTCCAAAGACCCGAACGCCCGTGTAGCATGTGAGACGTCGGTGACCACGGGCCTTGTGCTCGTGGCCGGTGAAATCACGACCGATTGCTACGTGGACATCCCGAAAGTGGTTCGGCGCACCATCCAGGAGATTGGCTACACGCGCGCCAAGTACGGCTTTGACGCCGAAACCTGCGCGGTCATCACGTCTATTGACGAACAGTCGCCGGACATCGCTCAGGGTGTCGACGCTGCACTCGAAACGCGCAGTGGGGCGGATGCGGACCAGGAGATTGACCGGATTGGCGCGGGTGACCAAGGCCTGATGTTCGGATTTGCCTGCAACGAGACGCCGGAACTGATGCCGTTGCCAATCTCACTCGCCCACCGCCTGGCCCGCCGCCTGAGCGAAGTTCGGCGCGATGGGACGCTGCCGTATCTGCGGCCCGACGGCAAGACCCAGGTGACCATTGAGTACGAGGACGGCAAGCCACGCCGCGTGGACACCATCGTCATCTCTACGCAGCACGACGAGCATACGGAGTTGGCGGAGATAGATCGGGATTTGCGGCGGCACGTCATCGACCCCGTGGTCCCGGCCGCGTTCTTGGACGCCGAGACGCGCTACTTCATCAACCCGACGGGGCGCTTCGTGATTGGTGGCCCGCAGGGCGACGCAGGACTCACGGGCCGGAAGATCATCGTGGACACCTACGGCGGCTACGCCCGCCATGGCGGGGGTGCGTTCTCAGGGAAAGATCCCACGAAGGTGGACCGCAGTGCGGCATACGCCGCCCGCTACGTGGCGAAGAACATCGTTGCGGCGGGTTTGGCGGAGAAGTGCGAGGTCCAAGTCGCGTACGCGATTGGGGTGGCCCGCCCGGTTTCAATCTCGGTGGACACCTACGGCACCGGCAAGATCAGCGAGGACGCCATCGTGCGTCTCATCCGCGACCACTTTGATCTCCGGCCGGCGGCCATCATCCGAGATCTCGACCTGCGCCGGCCGATTTACCGCCAGACGGCGGCGTATGGACACTTCGGGCGCAGCGATCTCGACCTGCCGTGGGAGCGGACGGACAAAGCGGCGGTGCTGGCGGAGGCGGCCCAACGGCTGTAAGGCCGCCGGGCGTCTTGCCGCGCACGACCCCCACATCGGAGAGCGGGTCGCCGAAAGGTGTATCATCACCCTTACCCTCAGGCACGCTGTCGAGTTGCAGCGTGCCGTTTTTTTGTGCATGAGACACCAACCATGTACGTGCGCCACTATGCCCAAAATTGGGCATGACGAGCGTTCCCGATTGAAGGAACCGCTGTCAAATTGTCGAATGCATCAGTATCGCAACCGACACGGGTCGACAGGGTCCCCGAGAGGGATGGTGTCCGATGCAGGACCGGATCGAACAGATGCGCACCACCATTCGACATACGTTGCAGGCTATCTCCGAGGGGCGTCGCCAGGTCGAACAGATTGCCGAGGCCACCCAGCAGGAAGTTCGCATCTTGGAAGCGGAGTACGAGGAGATGCAACAGGCGTGTGCTGAGGCGATTGCACGCGTGGAGAACCTCGAGCTGGAGAGCCGAAAGGCGCGACAGCGTTTGGCCGCCATCAGTCGCAAGGCAGATGGACGCTCGGAACAGGACATGAAGCGGGTGTATGACGAAGCGTACGAGTTGCAGTCCGCCCTTGGGCAGTGGCAGGAGCGAGAAGTGCAGCTTCGCCTGAGGAGAGATGAGATTGCCCGGCGGTTGAAAGCCATCCGCGTGACCGCGCAGCAGGCGGAGGAGCTCCTGATTCAGTTCAGCCGGGCCGCGCAGAGCCTTGATGTCGACTTCGGAGACTTGGCGACCACCTTGGAGGACGCGCACCTACTGCGGATTGTCGGGATGCGGATGTTGAACCTGCAAGAGGACGAGCGCCGCCAGCTGGTCCGGACGCTTCACGACGGCCCCATGCAGCACCTCGCGAGCGTCTCGATGCGGATGCAGTCTGCGGACTACGGGCGGGCGGGGGATAGAGACGTGAAACGCGACTTGCAGGAGCGACTTGGTAACGTCATTCACGACCTCCGGCAGATTGTGTTTGATCTGCGCCCGCCGCTGTTGGACGACCTCGGCTTGGTCCCCACCTTAAAACGGTACGCCGCACAGTGGACAGAGCGCCACGATGTAGCCACCACCGTCACCCTGGTTGGGATGGAAGCCCGGCTCGCGCCAACGGAGAAGATCTCCATTTTCCGATGCGTGCAAGAAGCGCTGCGCAATGTGGCGGAGCACGCCGCCGCGCGTCACGTGGAGATCCGACTGACGTACGGAGACGCCCGGCTCGGTGTAGAGGTCCGCGACGACGGGGTCGGGGTGTCCACTGCAGAATGGAGCGAATGGGTAGAGAACGGACGGCTCGGCCTGATGATCTGCCGTCAACGGATGGCCGTTCTCGGCGGTACGCTTGAGGTATACGGCGATAACCGGGAAGGTGCAAGCGGGACCCGGGTTGTGATGCAACTGCCGTTAGATAGGGGAGAACAGTGGGGTGCCTAACCAGCCAACGATTCGCGTCGGGATCGCCGATGACAACGAACAGTTTCGCGAGACCGTCCGCGAGATTTTGCAATATGAACCAGACATTCAGATTGTCGGCATCTGGCGGCATGGAGCCGACTTACTGCTCGGACTCGAGGACGTGCAGCCGGATGTGGTCCTGCTCGACATCAACATGCCGTATCTCAACGGTGTCGAGGCGCTGAAGCGCATCCAACAGCGATACCCAGACGTGCGCATCATCATCCTGACCATGCACGACGAAGACGGGTACGTCCTGGAGACGCTCAAATCGGGGGCCTCTGGGTATTTGGTGAAAGACGGATCTGCGACAGAGATCATTCGCGCCATCCGCGAGGTGTACGCCGGACGAGCCATCGTTCATCCACAGGTGACGCATACCGTCATCGCCCAGTTCCAGTTTCATGCGGACCTGAACGAAAGTTGGCGGGATGTGCTGACAGATCGGGAAATGGACGTGCTGCGGGAGATTGCCAACGGCCGCAGCAACGACGACATCGCCAAAATGCTGCACATCACCGGGAAGACGGTGAAGAACCACGTCTCCAGCATCTTTTCAAAGTTGGAGGTCACAGACCGCACGCAGGCGGTTCTGGTCGCCGTGAAACGCAAGTGGCTGCCCTCTTAGCGTCCGCCGCTGGAGCAACTCGTGCACTGGCCCTCCGTCGGCACCGAGGTTCGAACAGGCGCGCCGATGGCATATCCTGAACGCACGTTCGCATCGAAATCCGCTTCCACACGGAGTCCGCCCTCGCTGCTCGGCATATATTGCAGCGAGGGGTGACGACCATGTTGGAAGCGTTGTTTTTCTGGGCTCTTGCGGTGTACGGCGCGGTGATGGTTGTGTGGCAGTCGGTACGGGCCATCGCGCGACGGCGCAGCGCGGCCGGCCCGGCGCATCCCGTGCAAATCATCCTCCTGGTTCAAAACGTGGAGTCTAGTATCGAGGGGCTGCTGCGAACCTTGCTCGCGAGCACCGCGTACTCGGCCCGTCGGCGCACGGTGTGTGTGATTGACGTCCATTCGACAGACCACACACTGGAGATTGCCCAGCGGATTGCAGAAGACTACGGTGGGATGGTTTGCGTTTCGGTGCACAACGAGGACGAGGTCGCACAACAGCTACGCGCCTTGTGTGCCAGCTCCACGGCGGTGTGCTGCGTCTACGACCTTCGGCATTTTGAACTTCTCCGCGACGTCACGCGCGACGCTTTGTCTCTGCTTCCTTAAAAATACGACAATTATTGAGCTGAAAATGGTTAGGGCTGGATAAATTTCGGGACAAAAGTCCTATCTTTTACAAACCCGCTAGTAATCGATTGTCAGACATCGTATAATGCAGTCAATCGGGGTGTAACTCCTGCAGCACACATCGCAGCAACGGCTTGTTGGACTCACTGACCACGTGTAAGGTGACCTGACAGGCAACTTATTTGACACAGCACACACCACAGCACTTCAGAATCGGGACGAATCTGTCCCTTATTCTGAGGAGGAACCGCCGATGTCGAACAAGGTGAAGTCTGGATTGTTTTTCGGTGCAATTGTTCTGTTTTATGTGGCCGCGCAAGCAGCTGTCAACATCATACCTGGAAGCTGATAAGTTAAGTGAGTGATTCGGGAAAGGGCCGGTTCTCCGGCCTTTTCCTTTCCTAGTATAGTGTCGAATGGGGTGGAAAATTGACCTTTGAGGTACTAGTTATTTTGGCTGGATTAGTGATAGGCTGGATTCGTAAGGGCAGCCTGTGGAACATGGGGAACCTCCGGCTTCGCGTTCTGTGGATGTTACCGGTTCCCTACATTCTCCAGCATATTTCCATATCCTATTTTTCCGGCACAGTTTACGAGGTAACTATCGTCCTGAGCTATGTATTACTCATAGCGTTTTGTTTGGTAAATATGCGTGTACCTGGTGTCGCCTGGACCTTGGCTGGTACGGTCTGCAACTTCGTTGCACTGCTCTCAAACGGTCTGAGGATGCCTGCATATGTACCGGCAATCCAGATGATGGCACCACAGATCCTGCCGGCCCTCAAAGCTGGTCACTATGGGAAAAGTATAGCGATGAGTGGGCATACCCACCTGAATTTTTTGGGCGATATCTTCGCTTTCAATGTGTGGTCTGGTAGCCTGCTAAGTATCGGAGACGTATTGTTCTCAATTGGGTTGATCGTTTTGATCCAGTACGCAATGCGTCTGGGGAATGAGGGGCTTGCGAATGAACGGGGGTAACAAGCGGTCCAGGGCTATCAGGTCTACGGTCTTCGCGCTTGTGATCTGTTCGGGGATTAGCTTCTGGGCCTTTTCGCGACATGGGGCATTGTCAATCCCGGAGTGGGTGGTTTTTTACACCCTCTCTGGGTTGCTCGTTCTTGCGGAACGCTCCCGCATTCCGATTCACGCCAAGGCCGATATGACTCTGGAGGACGTGTACCTCATCGGGTTTTCGTTAGCCTATCCTTTGTACGTGGTCGCGTGGGCCGGAGTGGCGTACGCGTTAAGCACAGGAATCCGGTACGGAAAGTTCTGGTATACGCAGGTCGCCAATGCAGCTGGAACTGTGGCTGTGATACTCTTTGCCCGGTCCGTCTACGGCCTGTTCAGCTCTGCCCCGTCGCCGTCGGATCCTTCGTGGGCTGCTTCGATGTTGGTTTTCACGCTGGTCTTCATCGTTGCGCATATGGCATTTTTCGGTTTGCACCTAGCTGTTTACGTTGGAATGAGAGACTTTCGAGCGCTGTGGAAGGAGACATACCCCCCGCAGGTCCTACTCGTGTATTGCATCGAGATTCTTCTCGGTGTGTTGCTTGCCACAGTCCTACATACCGCAGGCCTCGCCGGCGCATTGCTGTTCACGGCCCTCGTCATGTTGGTCGCGTGGTCCTACCGCGACTACTTCAAGATGGCTCGGCACTTCCGGGCCCTCGCCATCACAGACGAGTTGACGGGTTTGCACAACCACCGCTACATCCATTCCAAGATCGACGAGTGGATTGAGGCCAAGTCTGAGTTCGCCTTGCTCATGTTGGATATTGATCACTTCCGGCGCTACAACGAGATCTGGGGTCATGTGCGGGGAGATGACGCCCTGCGCGCCGTCGCCGACATCCTCCGAGCGAACCTGTTGCCCGGCGAAGAGCAGGCGCGGGTGAGCGGGGAGGAGTTCATGGTATTGCTGCCCAACTATGATCTCGCTCAGGCGCAACTTAAGGCCGAAGTGCTGCGGCGCGCCATCGAATCCGCCGACTTTCCGGGCGCAGATCAGCTTCCCGGGCGTCGCATGACCGTGAGCATCGGTGTCGCCCGCTTTCCCGAGATGGCGCGCAACAAGAAAGAACTCATGGTGATGGTCGACGAAGCGTTGTACAAGGGAAAGTTCACGGGGCGGAACAAGGTCTCGCTGTTTGAGTCTGTCCTCGACGAAATGAAGCGGGACTTTGCACTTGATCACGATGACCAGGAGATCATCAAGACGATTCAGGTATTCCTCGCCATCTTGAACTCCAAAGATCGCTATACATACGCACACACCGAACGCGATGTCGTGTACGCGTCCGCACTGGCGGAACGCGTCGGCCTGTCTGCCGAGCGACTTCGGTATCTGCGCTTTGGTGCCTACCTGCATGACATCGGCAAAGTAGAGGTACCGATTGAGGTGCTGGCGAAGCGTGGGCCGCTCACGCACCACGAGTGGCAGATTATGCGGTCGCACGTGGAGATTGGGGAGAACATTGCGAAGCCGATTCCCAGCTTGGGACCATGCCTGCCCATCATCCGCCACCATCACGAGCGGTACGATGGGACAGGCTACCCGGATGGCTTAAAGGGCGATGATATCCCCTTGGAAGCCCGCATCCTTACCATCGCAGACAGCTTCGACGCCATGACCACCAGTCGACCTTATCAGCGCAAGCGGTCGATGGAGGAGGCGTTTATCGAGTTGCGCCGTTGCGCTGGTAGCCAGTTTGACCCAAACCTCGTCGAACCCTTCATTGAGGTCGTCGAGGAGATTGGCCTTCTGACCGAGAGCCACGAAGAAGACCTCGCCTAGAGAGTGGCGATGGACGCATCGTCCTGGACTTGGGCCCGCAATTGCTCGGTCAACTTCACCACCTCGTCCACTTTTCCCATTTCTGCGTACCACCCCAGCAGACGCGAGAAGAGTTGCCGCCGCAGATCATCGTCCAGCGGATCTGCCTCCTTTAGCACGGTCTGTAGCTGTATGGCAGCCTCGTTCTGCTTTCCGCTCGCATGGAGCCAATCCGCCTGGCACACTTTGAGGCGGAGGTCCAGTGCAGCGTACCAGTTCGGCTCCGCATCGAGCTGATGTCGGTAGCCCTCCATCAGCTTGGAGGCCCTCTCCATCCGATCTCGCGCTCGTTCGAGGTTTCCCTGGCGGATCCACGTCTCGAGCAGGTTCACCTCCGTGTCCAGAAACTCCACGGGGTCTGTTCCGGAAGTTTCAATGGCCGAGTACGACCAATCGTCGAGGGGCAGCGCTGCAAGGGATTCCGCCGATGGAGCCGACTCATCTTGCAGCCTGGCGAGGATGACAATCTGGCGCTCCACCTGCCGTGCCGCTCCCATCACAGCCAGAGCTTTCTCAGCCGCTGAGTGAGCCGGTCCGGGCAACCGGTCGTCGAGCAGCACGTGGGCGGCGCGGACGTACGTATCGGCAATCCGCTTCAACAACGGGGCCGACCCTGCCAATTGATGGGCCTTGTTCAACCAACCGCGCGCCTCTTCGTCGTCGCCGGTCTGCTGGCACAAATCCGCCAGCGACAGGTACACATCCGTCAGATCCCAACCCAGCTCCACGCTGTCGGTCACCGGTGTCTCGAGCAGTTCCTCGCCTAAACGCGCGGCTTCTCTCCACTCCATCATTGCGCCCTGGAAGTTGTTCATGGCATATTCAATATACCCTGACTCTCGGTGGACCTGTACAAGCAGGGGCTTGTCCATGGTGCGATACGCTTGCTCGCGCAGTTCCTCCACGAGGTGGACCGCGTCGACGAACTGCCCGGCCAGGCGCAGCGCCGTCGCTTTGACGCACAGGTACAGGTGGAGGTTCTCGCCAGGCGTCTCCGGCCGCTCTATCTCGTCCAGCGCTTCAAGGGCCTTCGGCAAATCCCCTGACAGCAGGTGGTACTGCACCAATTTCAACCGGGCTGTGGTGATGTATTTGTCGTCCATGTCGGTCAGGAAGTAGCGGACATCCAAACCGAGGCGGTCTGCAATGCTGCGCAACAGGGTGAAAGATGGGTTGGCTCGGTCCGCTTCAATCTGGCTAATCATGCTGGCGGTCACCAAATTTCCAGCCAGGTCGTGCTGCGTGAGACCTCGCTGGAGGCGAGCCTCTCGAATTTTCTGTCCCAAGGTTCGCATGGATGGCCCTCCTGTCATCGAATGGGCGAATGACCGGCAGGGGCGCCGGATTCGGTGTGTGCGTTCGTGTACTTAATCGAAATGTTACCATATACCCGTTAATATACCAATCATGAAAGCGAGATTCCCTTGAAAAGAGGATGATTGCAGTGAATATCGCATTTGTCACGGACAGCACGGCATACCTCACGGCGGAACAGGCTGTCGAATTTGGTGTGACCGTGGTGCCGCTGTCCGTCGTGTTCGGCGACGAGGTGTTTCGGGAAGGGGTGGACCTCGACAATGAGACGTTCTACGCGAAGCTTCGCCAAGCGGCGACCCTCCCGACCACTTCGCAACCGCCCGTAGGGGAGTTCGCGGCGACTTTTCGGCGCCTCTTGGCTGACCATGACGCGGTCATGTGCCTTCTGCTCTCGGGGAATTTGAGCGGCACTCTGCAGTCGGCGAAGACGGCCGCGGCGTCCGTCGACGGACGGGTCATTGTCGTCGATTCGAAGATTGCCAGTTACGGGATTGCCGGACCGCTGCTCGACGGTGTCCGAATGGCCTGGCAGGGTGCGGCGCCGGAGGACATCCAAGTCTACTGGGAACAGGTGCGGGAGGCAATGCAGGCTCGGTTCGTGATTGACACCTTGGAGAACCTTCGGAAAGGTGGCAGAATCGGCGGCGCAGCGGCAGTCGTCGGTTCGCTCCTGCAGATTAAGCCCATCTTGCATATGGTGGACGGCCGCATTGAGCTCTACGAGAAGGTACGCACGCACCGCAAGGCGATGGAGAGTATCCTCAACGAATTTCACGCTGCGGCCAGCACCGTGCCGAGGTTGCGGGTCGGCGTCATCCACGCCGAGCGGGAGCCGGAAGCAGCCGCGTTGATGCAGGAGTTACAGGCGCAGTACCCGCAACACGACTTCGCACAGAGTGAACTAGGCCCGGTGATTGGCACCCATACCGGCGCCGGGCTGATGGCGCTCATCTGGTACCCGACCACGGTGTGACTGCTCGGGAGGGACTCGTCGTGTCTGGACCGGTGCAGGCGCTCCCGGCGGTCAGCGCCCGACTGCGGCTGCGGCGCGGGTTCACGGCTGTGTTGGATGCGCTCTATCCGCAGGCTTCTCCCTGCATTTTGTGCCATCGCCCAAACCGCGGGGGTGGGTGGCATTCAAAGCCGCTGGTCGAGGGGGATTTCGGTCCCGCGGCCCAGCAACGGGTTCACCTCGTCGAAACGGAGGCGGTCCTGGGTCGCTGGGTGTGCCCGCTATGCCTGGAGGAGGCCTACTCGCAACCTCCCGGTTGCTACGGTCGGCATCTGCAAGTGGCCGGCAAACAGGTGCCGGTGTACAGCGCGTTCCGATACGGCGGGTTCGTGCAACGATTGATTCGACCGTGGAAGTACGATGGGGTCCTCGATGCCACGCGTTGGTTCGCGGCACACATGGCCCATCTATTGGCTGTGGTGGGTCCGTCGCCGGATGGATTCCAGGATACCATCATCGTCCCGGTGCCGACGTCTGTGGAGCGCTACCGCGCCCGCGGGTACCACCACACCCTGCTCCTTGCGTCCGAACTTGGCGTTCGGTTGGGTGTGCCGGTCGTCCAAGTGTTGTCCCGGCGACCGGACGCTGGCACCCAGACGGCCAAGTCCGCTGTCTCTCGTGAACAATCGCTGCGCGGCGCGTTTGACGTCGCATGCGCGCCGCCGCGCAAGGTGCCCCTGTGGCTCATCGACGACGTCGTGACAACCGGCGCCACGCTGCAGGCCTGTCTGACGCCTCTCCTCGCTGCCGGGCTGGATGTGGCCGGGTGCGCTGTGATTGCGCACGTCGAATAGCTGCCAAAATTCGCGTCGTCTGGCTCTGGTTCGGTAGGATCGGTATAATGAGGGCAGCGAGGAGGGGCTGACGTTGCCGATTGCCTACTGCAAACGTTGCCATCGGTTGTTCAACAAAGGGCGCCGCGACCTGTGCCCCAATTGCGTCGAAGAGCAGGAACAGGTGTTCCAAACGGTCCGGGCGTACCTGAAACAGAATCCGCTGGCAAACCTCATGGAAGTTGCGGAGGGCACGGGGGTCGACCCGAACGACGTCGTGGACCTCATTCGGGAGGGACTGCTTCTCGTCCGCGACAACCCGAACCTCAATTACCCGTGTGAGCGGTGCGGGGCGCCGACGCAAGCAGGGCGGTATTGCACGAAGTGTGCAGAAGAGTTGACAGCAGCCTTGCAGTCCGCGCGCGAGGACTTGACAAAACGCGCCGGCCAGGACAGGCGGGGGTATTTTTCGCGCTGACCGCAGAGTGCAGCGACAGAGGCAGGTGAGAGCGTGAACTCTGTCCAGGAGAAGTATCAACAGTGGGAGCAGCGCAAGCATGATGAGCTCGTCCGAGAACACCTCCCGTTGGTGTACAAGATGGCCAGCCGCGTCGCGAATGTCGTCGGTATCGGTGCCTTCGAGCGCGGAGATCTGGTCAGCGCCGGCGTCTTGGGTCTGTACAAGGCGCTGGAGCGCTTTGATTCGTCGCGGGGGGCGACCTTCGGGTCGTTTGCGCAGCCATACGTCCGCGGTGCGATGCTGGACGAGGTGCAAAAGTTGCGCCAGGTGCCGCGGGCGTTGCGTGACAAACACCGGCGCGTGCGCGAGGCGTTCGATGTCCTGGCACACCAGTTGCTGCGCACGCCGACGGATGCAGAACTGGCGGAATATTTGGGTATTGATGAACGCCGGTTGGGCGAGTGGTTGGGAGACCTCGAATGGACGACGGTGTGGTCCCTCGACGAGCTCGAACAGCGCGGTGCGTGGGATGCGCCGGATGAGCGGATTGAGATGAACCCAGCACAGCGCTTGGACCGAGTGGAGTTGGCCGGGCGGTTGGCGCAGGCGCTGCGCCTCCTAGATCTTCGCGAACAGCAGGTGCTCTACGCGTACTACCAGGAAGAGCTGACACTCAAAGAGATTGCCTATGTGATGGAGTTGAGCGAGTCGCAGATCTCCCGGATTCACAGCAAAGCCATCCTGCGCTTGCGCGGACTGCTCGCGGAGTGAAGGCGACGACGCGAAAAGCGGCGGCGCGGACCGAACGGGTCCCGCGAAAATCGGGAACGAGGACGGCGAACACGCCACTGGGCATGCAAGGATTTGCGGAGAAACGCGATATATACATAGAGGAACGGCGCGAAAGGGGTGGCGAGGGTGCGGATTGACGACGTGCAGCGGAACCCGTATCAGAGCGTTCGGAATGCAAATCGGACACCGGCACCTGTCGGGAAGTCGTCTCCGGAGACGGAGCCCGCAGCCCGGGACACGGCCCAGCGAGCGGAGCGGATAGAGGCGCTGAAACGGATGTTCAGCGCGGGTCAGCCGATAGACGTGAACCAGTTGGCGACGAAACTGGTCGAGAGCGGCATCCTGTTTGACGACAAGGCGTAAGGCTGCCGGCGCCGAAACGAGGTGCAGGGTGACGGTGATTCCGGATGCCTGCGCCTAGCGATGCGGCGTTCAGCGACACGCTGTGGTGAACAGGGAGGTGACGGCGGGATGCAGACGTTGGTGCAGGAGTTGGTCCGCGTCCTTCAGATGATGACGGACCGCCATCGCCGGATGCTCCGGTTGACGGAACGGCAGCGGCAGGCGCTGGTCAATGGGCAGACGGACGTCCTATCGGCGCTGGTCGTAGCGGTGCGAACCGAGGCGGCGGATGTCGTGGAGGCCGAGCGCCAACGCGCGGCCGCCGCGCGTGCGCTGGCGGAGGCGCTTGGGGTGAGGCCGGAGGGCGTGACCGTCACCGAGATCGTTCGCCATCTCGATAGACGGTCTGCCGAGGTGCTGGTACAGGCGAGCGAAGACCTGAAAAGCGTCATCCGAGATCTCGCCCTGGCGAACGAGAGGAATGCCGCGCTCACCGCATTCTCCCTTCGCTACGTGGACAAGCTGATTGAAACCGTCGCGGCGGTCGGCACGGGCGAACAATACGGGCCGACGCAGCGCATGCCCACCGCGGTCCGGATGTTTGACCGGCAGGTGTAAACATGCGGCGCCGAGCGGAGCCGACGTACGCTCGAACGGTTGAACGGTTGAACGGTTGAACGGTTGAACGGTTGAACGGTTGAACGGTTGAACGGTTGAACGGCCGCGTTCAGCCGGAATCGGATGTGGAACATCGTTTACAAAGGGGGAATCGCGGTGGTCAGCACCTTTCTCGGGCTCGACACGGCTGTCCAGGGGATTTTGTTGAACCAGGCGCAGCTCGACGTCACGGCGAACAACGTGGACAACGCCAGCACCCCGGGCTACTCCCGCCAGACCGGAAACGTGGTGTCGATGCCGTACCTCTCCGTGCCGGGGGAAGGCCCCATCTCGACGCAGCTTGGCACCGGAGCACAGGTGGCATCCGTTACCCGCATCCGCAATGCGTTTCTGGATACACAGTACCGGCAGGCGAACAGCGCGCTCGGCCAGTGGACCGTGATGCAAACCACGATGAACCAGGTCAGCAGCATCCTGGACGAACCCTCGAACACCGGGCTGTCCACGATGATGCAGAACTTCTGGTCCGCGTGGAGCCAGCTTGGGTCAAATCCGGGAAACCTGAGCGCCGCGCAGCAGTTGCAGCAGAACGCGGTCACCCTGACGGACACACTCAACCAGATGGGCAACCAGTACAACCAGTTGACGTCTGACCTGAATACCCAATTGAACGCCACCATCACACAGGTCAATACAGATCTCGCGACGCTCGCCAATTTGAACGGTCAGATTGCTGCGGCGACGGCTGCAGGGTCCCATCCAAACGACCTCATGGACCAACGCGACCTGCTGCTCGACCAACTGTCGAACCTCGTCGACATTTCCACCACCACCGCGAGCGACGGGACGATGAGTCTGACCATCGGAACGAACGGGAGTCCGGCGGTCGTCGGCTCGACAGTGAAGCAGGAACTGGTTCCGGACGGCGGACAGGCGAGTTCCAGCAGCGTGACGGCCATCTACCCGAGCAGCACCACCAGCGGGCAGATTCGGGGGATTGAGGACTCGCTCACCAAAGTGAACGCCTACGCCTCCGACTTAGACACCTTCGCGCAGCAACTGGCGAACGGGCCCGTGAACGTCACGCTGGACGGCGCGTGGCAGTTCCCGCTCCCACCCGGGTCGGACAGCTTTCCGGTCTCCGGTACGCTCCCGAATGGGACGACGTTTGCGGGGGCGGGGAGCGCCAACCCGACGTCCGTCAGCGCCATTGCGAGTAATCCTGCGAATGGGGTGACGGTTGACAAATCGGTTTCGCCGCCCTTGGTCACGGTGCCAGCCGGGACCATCGTCCAGGTCAACGGCATCAACGGTTTGCTGAAACTCGGCTACTCCGCGCAGGGACAGGTGGCGGCGGCGGGGTTTCCGGATTTCTTCACAGCCGGATCGAACGCTGCAGCGGGGACCCCTATCACCGCGGCAAACATCACGGTGGGGGTGAGTGGAGGCCAGGTCGGATTTGCGCTGCAGCCGCAGGTTACGCAGAGCGGCAGCAGCTCCACGTGGACGAGCAGTGACCCAGCGCTGTCTGGAGACGGCACCCTCGCGATGACGGCCAGTGACGTTGCGAACGCCAAGTTCAATTTCAACAATCCCGCAGACCCGTCCCTGAACATGTCCGGTACGCTCAATCAATTCCTTCAAGGTCAGGTCGGCGAGATTGGCATTCAGGCACAGACGGCGAACCACGAGGTGACCACACAAACCAACCTGGTTCAACAGGTGGACAACCAGCGGCAATCCGTCTCGGGTGTGGATTTGAACGAAGAGATGGCGAACATGCTCAAGTACCAGCAGGGATACAACGCGTCGGCGAAGATTGTCGAGACCATCCAGTCGATGTTCGACACCTTGATGAACGAGGTGTAGGGCGCAGCGGATACTGGTCACCGGCGAGCGTGGAGCGTTGCCCTGGAACGCCTCCATGACGGACGGTGAACACGCCCGAAGCATGGCGGCACGCGAGGAAACGTGGGGGGATACAGGTGCGGATAACGCAGAACATGCTCAACCAGCAATTGGTGAGCAACCTGCAGAACAACTACACAGAGTTGAGCCAGTTGCAGAATGAGGTGGCGACCGGACAGCGGATCAACACGCCTGCAGACGACCCCGTCGGGGCCGGCCTGGTGCTGCAGTACCACAGCCAAATCGCCGCGTATCAGCAGTATCAGACGAACGCGACCACGGCAGGGCAGTGGCTGTCCTTCTCAAGCACAACCATGAACCAGGCGCAGTCGATTGTCCAACGCGCGCGCGACCTCGCGGTTCAGGGCAGTTCGGGGACGGAGACGCAGTCCGACCGGGCGGCGATTGCGTCGGAAGTGGACCAGCTGTACCAGCAGCTCGTGACCATCGGCAACACCCAGTACAACGGCCAGTACATCTTCGGCGGGCAGTCGACCGACCAACCGCCGTATCCCGCGACTGGGGCAGAGAACACGAAGACCAACGAAGGCGCAGTGCTGTACGACATCGGGGACGGGACGCATGTCGCGGTGAACACGCCGGGCAACGACTTCTTCGGGCAGGCGGGTGCTGCGGACAACGCGTTCGGGTTGCTCAGCCAACTCTCGAGCGACCTGAAGAACAATGACGCGAGCGCCATCACGAACCTGTTGGGAGCGTTCGACTCGCGGCTGTCGGCGATGTCCGCTGCGCAGGCGGATGCGGGTGCGAGATCGGACCGCGTCAACCTGACGCAGAACCGGCTGCAGAGCCTCTCGAATAACCTGCAGAGCCTGCTCGCAAACGTTCAGGACGCCAACATGGCGCAGGTCATCACGCAACTGACCACCGCCCAGACGGTCCAACAAGCGGCGCTCTCCGTCGGGGCGCAGATCTTGGTGCCGACGTTGGCGAACTTCCTGAAGTAACCACGGCGGTACCACGTCAACTGCCGCGTACTTGCGGTGCCTTCGGAAGGAGCGGCCGCCATATGGTCCCGCAGATTGACATCCACCAGGTCCTGGGTCAAATCGGCCTGCGCTACACGCCGCAGCAGTGGCAGGTCGACGCGCCGGCAGGCCGGTTGGAGATTCAAAACGCGACCGATACCCTCGACATCCAGTACACACCGGGCCAACTCACCATTGACCAGACGCAGGCGTTCGCGGACGAGGGTTTGCGGGCGCCGATTGAATTCATGCGCCACCAAGCGGCTCTCGCGGCCGAAGCGGCAGCGAACGGAACGGCATCGACTGCCGCATGGGGGCAGCGTTTCCTGCACATCGAGAAGGGGGACCCGACGAAGCAGTACGTTTCCCGTTACGCGGCCGAGCAACGGCAGTTTCGGCCCACGCTGGTACCAGGGCCGTTTTCGGTGCACATCCACTACCAGCCTGGGAGCGTGCAGATCTACGTCGACGTCCAGCCGCCCCGAGTGGAAGAACAGGTCCAGCCCGTTCGGGTGGCGCTCACCCCGGAACGGGTGCACGCCTACGCCGCGCAGCCGCCGGAGTTGCAGATCTCGTCACCACCGGTCGGGGCGTTGATAGATATGCGGAAGTAGCGTGACGTGACGCCCATGAGATAGTGGAAAACCGAGTTTTTGTGTCGAACGTATGCAAGATGGGACGACTCCTGCCGATATAAGGAGTGGAAGGCTTCCGACGGGTGCGACCCCCGCTGAAGCTGGCCAAGACTTTGAGGAGGGGTGAAGGTCATGAGTTTTGGGTTGATTATCAATCACAACCTGGGGTCCATGAGCGCACTGTCCGCACTGACACAGAACCAGGACGGGCTGCAGAAGGTTCTACAGCAGCTGTCCACCGGCAAGAAGATCAACAGCGCGGCAGACGACGCAGCGGGTTACGCCATCTCGCAGAAAATGCAGTCGCAAATCAACGGTTTGAACCAGGCGTCACAGAACTCGCAGGATGGCATCTCGCTCATCCAGACGGCATCTGGCGCCCTGAACGAGACGCAGAACATCCTGCAGCGCATGCGGCAACTGGCCGTTCAATCGGCAAACGACACGAACACCAGCCAGGACCGCCAGGCCTTGCAGGCAGAGGTCAGCCAGCTCACCAGCGAGATCAACAACATCGCAAACACGACGGAGTTCAACACCCAGAAACTGCTGACGGGGGCCTTGGGCTTGAGCACCTCGGACAGCACCAACTTTACGCAACTCGCTCAGACGAACGCGACGCAGGCGGGCTCTCTGACGATTGCATCCGGAGCGACGTTGACGTACGCGACGGCTGCCACGGAAACCCTTTCGGTGGACAGTGGCGGCAAGACACTGAACACGACAGACGGTTCCATGAACATCACGTACGACGGCAAGACGTACGCTATCGGTGTGACGGCCGGGGAATCGTTCAGCGACTTGGCGTCGTCTATCACCAGCACGGTGTCCGGGGTTACGGCGAAGTACGATGCCTCCGCCAACACGTTGACCCTGACCACCTCTGACGTTGGCAAGGCGGCGACCCTGAAGATTCAGGATAGCGCGGACGGCATGTTGTCGAGCTCGGATACTCTGAACACGACGCCGGTGAGCACAACCGGTACGGACGCAACCATCACCGGTACCATCACGGATTCCGCGGGTAACAGCCTCACGAGCGGCGACTATTCCGTTGCGGGGAACCAAGTCACCATTCTCACCGGTGCGCAGCAAGGGCTGTCCTTCACGCTCGCGCCAACCTCCAGCGGAGACACGTCGAACACCCTCAGCGCTAACCAAACCATCACCGTCGGCTCCGGGTTGACGCTGCAGATTGGCGCCAACCAAAACGAGACGATGAACATCACCATCAACGAGATGGACGCGAACAGCCTCGGCGTGGGGAATCTGGATATCACCACACAGGGTGGCGCGGAGTCGGCCATCACGAAACTCGACAGCGCGTTGCAAACGGTCTCGTTGCAGCAGGCGAATCTCGGCGCTTACCAGAACCGTTTGCAGAGTACCATCAACAACGTGGATACCGCCTCGCAGAACTTGTCGACCGCGCAGGCGGGGATCACGGACACCAACATGGCGTCCGCAATGGCAGAGTTCACGAAGGACAACGTCCTGCAGCAGGCAGCCATCTCCATGCTGGCGCAGGCGAACCAGCAGCCGCAGCTGGTACTCAAGCTCCTCGGTTGATGGGGCCTCGGTAGGCAAGCTCGTTGGAGTCGCGCGCCGGCTGGCATCGGCCAGCCGGCCAGCTCCGTATCGCGCACGGCCATGTCGCAAGCCGCGTCACTTGTGGCTGGTGACCGCGAAGTGGCACGGCGCATTCGAACTGTACGGTGACCTTCGATGAGAAAGGTGGGTCTGGATTGACGTATATCGGTTCGCTGCAAGGGGGGACCGGCGGGTCTGCCAGCGTTGGGTCCGTCAGCTACACACCTGGGTCCGGGTTGTCTGGACTGGCATCCGGCGTGAATACGGACGCGATGGTTCAGGGGTTGATGGGCGCTGCTCAGGTCCCGCTCATCCAGCTCTTGCAACAGCGGCAGGTGTTGCAATGGCAGGAGATTCGCTACCAACAGGTGAATGCCTCGCTGACCGACCTGCAAAACCAGGTTCAGAACATGCAGCTTCAGTCGACCTTCTTGGCGAACCAGACCACGTCATCCGACGCCAGCGTCGTCACCGCATCTGCGAGTCCGGTGACGCCGCAGGGGACGTACAGTGTAACGGTCGGGCAGCTGGCTCAGGGGGCAACCTTGTCCTCTGCGGCGGCCATTCCGACGACGGATGCGAGCTACCCGAGCGATACACCGTTGTCGTCCATTGCGGATGGAGCGACGGGTGGCACGTATGCGAATGGGGTCACATTAACCATCAATGGTCAGTCGTTCTCCTTTTCCGGCACGAACACCCTGCAAGACGTCTTGAATCAAATCAACAGCAATCCGTCAGTTGGTGTGACGGCGTTCTTCGATACCAACTCCGACCGGTTTGTGTTCCAGACGACCGCGACCGGCGGAGCTGCGAAGGTCAATGTGGACGCAGCGACCGCTCAGTTTTTCAGCGACGCGTTTGACGTGCAGAACGCACAGAAGTCCGCGGGACTGACTGGGGCAACGAACCTGAGCAACGGTCTGAGCACCGCCGCAACCATCTATATCAACGGGCAAAAGATGAGCCTGTCCGGAACCCTGTCCAACATGGTCCAGACCATCAATGGTTACTCGGCGACCACCGGTGTGACCGCTCAGATTTCCAGCAGCGGCTCCAACATCACGCTCATGCCGACGTCGACCGATAGCGGTGGGACATCTGAACAGTTGCTGTCTCTCATCAGCGTCTCAGATCCCTCCGGTGTGTTTGGATTTCCTGGATACTCGGGAGCGCAAGCGCAACAGGTGGCGCAGGACGCGACGTTTACGGTGAACGGCGTCGATGAGGTGAGCGCGACCAACCAACCGACGTTCAACGGGTTGCAGTTGAACCTGCAAGGGACTTCGTCGTCTCCGGTCAACATCAGTGTGACGCCGGACGTGTCTTCTGTGGTCAAATCCATCGAAAACTTTGTCCAGCAGTACAACCAAACCCTTCAATTGATGCAGGGACTGTACAACGAAAAGCGGGATTACAGTTATCAACCGCTGACGCAACAGCAAGCTTCGCAAATGACGCAGACGCAAATTGACCAGTGGAACCAGAAGGCACAGACTGGCGTGTTGGAGAATGACCCGACGCTGGGCGGTGCGATGAATACACTGGAGAATGATATACAACAGATTGTTAGCGGACAGCCTTCCGGCTACAATTCCCTGCAAGCGATTGGCATCTCTCCGATTGATCCCCTGACCGGTCCCGCATCCGGCGCTATTGCACCGGGGGTGACGACGACCGGTTGGAACACGTACGGGCTCTTGCAGGTAGATCCGACCCAACTACAGAACGCGATTCAGTCGAACCCGCAGGCGGTGATGCGCCTGTTTACCAACAACCCCCAGCTGCCAGGCGCCACCTCGGGCGTCGGAACTGGAATCGGCGTCCAGCTGTACAATGATCTCGAAAGCCAGATTCAGCAGTTGACCGCTCAAGCGGGGGCCAACCCCAATGTCAGCTCTGAAATCCAGACAACCACGGCAAGTGGCGCCACCATCACGGGAGCGGGCCTCATGACGTACACGCTGATTGACCCGAACGCCGATTTCAGCAGCTTGTTCGGGACGGACTCGGTAGACACGAGCTATCTGGGCCAGCAGATTAGCGGGATGGACAGCCAGGCGACCAGTATGCAGCAGCAACTCAACCAGTTGCAGCAGCGATACCAGAACGAATTCTCGCAGATGGAACAGGCATTGGCGCAGATCAACAACCAGTCGGGCGGACTGATGGCGATGTTGGGCGGTGGCTCGTCCGGATCTTCCGCGTCCGGCGGCTGATGAAGGGCAGGGAGTTGGTATGGGAACGGACAAGCGGACGCTCTATGCGACCATCGTGGATCACGCGCGACACATGTTGGCGTTGGGGGAACGTGCCCTCTCTGAACTGCGCAGTGCAGAGGAGCGCAGTGGCGCATTGCCGATGTTGCACCATCGCGCCCTTCACTACGTTCAGATTGAACAAATGGTCGCGAGCGGCTTGAACTTGCAATGGCACGAATTCGGCGTTGCGGAACCGTCAGCGAGCGACGGGGAATCCGGGATGTGTGCGAAGGAGTGCCGCGACGCCCAAGAGATGCTCCAGTCCGTACTGCTGCAGAATGCGCAACTGGAGTCCGCTCTCGCGGAACGCATGGCGTGGTTGCGCCAGCGAACGGCGCAAGTCGAACAGCAGCAGCGGTTGGAACAGACCTATCATCCGGTGACATACACCACGGGCGTCCGAGATTTTGTCGGGTAGGACTGGGCGTCACTGAACCATCGAGGGACGGACGCACAGCGGCCTAGTATCGAAGAGACAGGGGGAATGCATGTGTCATACGGTGCCTATGCAGCCTATCGCAACACCGCCGTCCAAACGGCGACACCTGAAGGCCTCCTCATCATGTTGTATGACGGGCTGGTTCGGTTCACGCGTCAGGCGCGGGCGGCCATTGTCGAGGGCGATGTGCCGAATGCTCATACGAACCTTCGCAAAGCGCAGGACATTGTCGTTGAGTTGCGGAACACGCTCAAGATGGAATACGAGATATCGCACGCGTTGGCTGCGCTGTACGATTGGTTCTACAAGCGATTGTTGGAGGCCAACGTGGAGAAATCCGTGGCGCCGTTGGATGACATCCTGCCCCGCATCGAAGAATTGCGGGAGGCATGGGTCGAGGCGGCGCGCATCGTGCGAAGCCAGTCGGCGCAAGGCACTGGGACGGGACAAGGCGTCTGAAGATCAGCGTGTCGCACGCGTCATCCTGCGCACCGCAGCGGTTGGGGATGTGCATCGTGACGCGTGGCGGTTCGGTTTCATCACACCATTGCCGGCGAAGGAGAGGGAAGTCCTTTGGATGGATTCGAAGACTACGGGGGTCATGGGGTGACGGGTGTGGGCTCGGCGTCGGGAACCGGGTCCTTGGTCGACAAGGTGTTGAACGCGGGGGCCACCGGGAAGGTGAGGACCGCCGGCACCACCGGGTCCGCAAGCGAAGCGAAACAAGCCGGCGCGACGCAAATGGCCGAGGAGGGGACGCTGTCTGACACGGCCTTGCAAAAGAGCGTGGACCGGCTGAATCAGCTGCTCGCCGGCGGTCCAACGCGGGTCGAGATTGACACGTCTGCTCCGACGAACGACGTGTGGTTGAACGTGGTGGACAAGGCCACGGGCACGGTCATTGAGCGGTTCCCCCCGGAAGGGCTGCGGCACTTCGTGGAGACAGCGAACCCCAGAGGATTGACCCGAGATTGGTCCGTGTGAGGGGCGGGGGCTGCCTCTGGCAGCCCGTCTCCTCGCGGAGTCGGCTGGCAGATGCAGCGGCGCACGAGGTTGCGGAAACCGGTGGGAGGACCTGCGCATCGGCGAGCGGCCTGCGCCGTCCCCTCATGTGTCTGGCCGGAATCGAACGGTGCGTAAGTCTGCTCGTCGCACGTATCCGTGCCCCCGCAAATTTATCAAACTTGTCTGTCATATGTGGACCCTGTGCGGTACAATGGAGGTATACGGGAAGGAGTGACGTCATGGACATTCAAGTGCGCGGAGATCATATCGAAGTAACGAAGGCGTTGCAGAGTTACGTAGAGAAGAAGATCCGCAGGCTCGAGAAGTTCTTTGATGCTCCCCCTGAAGGCAAAGTCTCGGTGACACTGTGGGTCCAGCGAGGCCTGCACCGCGTGGAAGTGATGTTCCAGGTACACGGGGTCCTGTTTCGGGCGGAGGAGAAGTCCGAGGACATGTACGCCTCTATCGACCTCGTGGTCGACAAGCTGGAACAGCAGTTGACGAGGTACAAGGCGAAGGTCAACAAGCGCTTTCGCGAGCAAGGGCTGCGCACGCGCATCCGGCAGCGTGCGGACAACAGCGCGTACGCACTGGCCGCAGCCGCAGCGGACACGGAGGAGGAACTCAGCGAGGACCTGGCCGAGGTCGTACGGGTCAAGCGCTTCCCGATGAAACCGATGGACGTACAGGAGGCCATCCTCCAGATGGACCTGCTCGGTCACGACTTTTTCGTCTTCGTGAACGCCGAGACCAACGAGACGAACGTGGTGTACAAGCGCAACGCCGGCAGCTACGGGCTGATTCAGCCGAGCTGAACACACGGGTTGCCGCACCGTCCGATGAACCGGAACGTTTGGCATCCGTCTTGGACGGATGCCTTTTGCCGTTTCAAGCAGGAAGGAAATGCTCCCGCCGTCGTGGGCAGGTGGGCTCTGGCGACGGATGTCCGCCTCCACGCCCGCGACCGCGTCCGTCACGCGCGCCGTCCCAGTCGCATAGGATGTGCCGAGAATAGGCATTCGCCCATGCGAAGGGGGAGATGGCCGTGATCATCCTTGACTGGATTGGTCAGATTTTGCTCTTCTTCGTCCTCTGGAAAGCCGTCTATTGGGGAGCCGGATATGTCCTCGGCAAACGGGCGGATAGGACCTTGGCAGTGGATCTCGGCGTGAATGTCGCACTTGCCATCCTGTTACTGATTGGTTTCAGCGCGACGCACTCCGTCTGGTGGCTGATGGGTATGACCGGTGTGTTGCTCGGGATTGTCACCGCGATGGCCACCGGGGGGCGACGGGTCGACGACTGATATCGGCAACACTTGCATTTTGTAAACAGTTGTGATATCACGCCCCTCCATGTACAATGGAGCTTTAGGAGACGAATTGTCGAGAGGGGCGTGACCTTCAGGTGGGAGTCCTGAAACGGATCGTCGACAGCAACGAGCGCGAGATTGCCCGCCTTCGCAAGATGGTGGCCAAGATCAACGCCCTCGAGCCGGATATAGAGCGGTTGACGGACGATGAGCTCCGGGCGAAGACGGTCGAGTTCCGGCAGCGCCTGGAGAACGGAGAGAAACTGGACAGGTTGTTGTTTGAGGCGTTTGCCGTGGTCCGCGAGGCTTCGAAGCGCGTGCTCGGCCAACGCCACTTTGATGTCCAACTGATGGGCGGCATCGTCCTGCACGAGGGACGCGTGGCGGAGATGAAGACCGGCGAAGGAAAGACCCTCGTGGCGACGCTCCCTTCGTATCTGAACGGGTTGACCGGCAACGGGGTTCACGTCGTCACCGTCAACGATTACCTGGCTCGCCGCGACGCCGAGCGGATGGGGCAAATCCACCAGTTCCTCGGCCTCACCGTCGGCCTGAACGTCCACGACATGACTCCGCAGGAGAAGAAACTGGCGTACCAGGCGGACATCACCTACGGGACGAACAATGAGTTCGGCTTCGACTACCTGCGTGACAACATGGTGATGCAGCTGTCTGACATGACGCAGCGGCACCTGCACTACGCCATCGTCGACGAGGTGGACAGCATCCTCATCGACGAGGCGCGGACGCCGCTCATCATTTCTGGCCCGGCCGAGAAGTCTGCGGACCTGTATTTCCGCGCGGACCTGTTCGTGCGCACCCTGTCGAAGGACGACTACGTGGTCGATGAGAAGATGCGGACAGTGAACCTCACCGAGGAGTCTGGCGTCGCCAAGGCCGAGCGGTTCTTCGGGGTGCAGAACCTGTTTGACCCGGACAACGTCACGTTGATGCACCACATCACGCAGGCCCTGAAGGCTCACGGCCTCATGCACCGGGACAAGGACTACGTCGTGCACAACGACGAGATCATCATCGTCGACGAGTTTACCGGGCGCTTGATGCAGGGCCGCCGTTACAGCGAAGGCCTGCACCAAGCGATTGAGGCGAAGGAGGGGGTACGGGTCCAGGACGAGACCAAGACCCTCGCCACCATCACGCTGCAGAACTACTTCCGGATGTACGACAAGCTGGCTGGCATGACGGGTACCGCGAAGACGGAGGAGAAGGAGTTCGTCGAGATCTACGGCATGGATGTGGTCGTCATCCCGACCAACCGACCGATGATTCGCAACGACATGAAGGATATCATCTACAAGACAGAGCGTGCGAAGTTCAACGCGGTGGTCGAAGAGATTGCAAAGCGGCACCAGACGGGCCAACCGGTACTGGTCGGTACGACTTCCATCGACAAGTCGGAGGTTCTCTCGCAGATGTTGCGCCGGAAAGGCATTCTGCACCAGGTGCTCAATGCCAAGCAGCACGAGCGTGAGGCGGAGATCATCGCGCTGGCCGGGCAGCGGAACGCGGTGACCATTGCGACCAACATGGCCGGCCGCGGGACGGACATCCTGCTCGGTGAGGGCGTACAGGATCTCGGCGGTCTGCACATCATCGGGACGGAGCGGCACGAGAGCCGGCGGATTGACAACCAGTTGCGGGGCCGCGCCGGGCGCCAAGGCGACCCTGGGTCGTCCCAGTTCTACCTGTCACTCGACGACGACCTGCTGCGCCTGTTTGGTTCGGAGAACATCCGGCGGTTGATGGACCGGCTCGGGTTGGAAGAGGACCAGCCGATTGACCACAAGATGCTCACCGGCGCGATGGAACGGGCGCAGAAGAAGGTCGAGGGCAACAACTACGACATCCGGAAACACGTGCTGCGCTACGACGACGTGATGAACAAGCAGCGCGAGGTGATCTACCGCCAGCGGCGACAGATCTTGGAGTCCGAGAACCTGCGGCCGATTGTCGAGGGGATGGGTCAAGACCTGATTGAGCATATGCTCGACGTGTACTGCTCGGAGGAGCAGGTGCCGGAGGACTGGGATATTCCGGGTTTGATAGCGTACGCGGAGCGCCACTTCCTGAACCCTGGGCAGGTGACGGAGGAGGCGTTGCGCCGGCTGGACCGCGAGGAGTTGGCCGAGCAGCTCGAAGCGCTGATGCTCGAGAACTACAACCAGCGCGAGGCGGAGCTCGGCGAGTTCCTTCGCGAACTGGAGCGGATTGTCGTGCTGCGGACGGTCGACGCGAAGTGGATGGACCACATCGACGCGATGGACCAGTTCCGGCAGGGCGTGCACCTACGGTCCTACGGACAGGCGGACCCGCTCGTGATCTACCAAAAGGAAGGCTTCGAGATGTTCGAAGCGATGGTGCACAGCATTCAGGAAGAAGTCATACTGTACGTGTTCAAGGCGACCGTCACCGCGCAGCCGCAGCCGTTGCCGGTGCATGATACGGTCCCGATTCAAGGAGGTTGATGGCCAGTGGCAGAGACATTCGGGGAGCTCCGGTCGGAGCTGCAAAATATGGCTAAGCGTTTAGCGGATATCAGGAGGTCTCTTTGACGTCTCCAGCAAGGAGACCCGCATCCAAGCGCTAGAGGCCAAGATGGCACAGCCGTCGTTCTGGGACGACCAAGCGGCCGCGCAAAAGGTGATCTCTGAATTAAACGGAATCCGAGGCGTGGTCGAGAAGATGACTGCGCTGGAGGCTGCGCAAGAGGACCTCGAAGTCACGTTGGAGTTGGCGGCGGAAGAGGAGGATTGGGACCTGTTCCGGGACGCGGACCAGGGCGCTCGCCGGCAGAGCGAGGCGATTGAGCGGTTCGAGTTGGAGCTGATGCTCTCCGGCCCGTACGACAAGAGCAACGCCATCCTCGAACTCCACCCCGGCGCCGGCGGCACGGAGTCGCAGGATTGGGCGCTCATCTTGTACCGCATGTACATGCGGTGGGCGGAAGATCACGGCTACAAAGTCGAGGTCGTCGACTACCTGCCCGGCGACGAGGCGGGGTTGAAGAGCGCCACGCTCATGATCAAAGGGCACAACGCGTACGGCTACCTGAAGGCCGAGAAGGGCGTGCATCGTCTCGTGCGGATCTCGCCGTTCGACGCTTCCGGACGTCGGCACACGTCGTTCGCCTCGGTCGACGTCATCCCGGAGATTGACGACGAGATTGACGTCGAGATTCGAGCCGAAGACCTGCGGATTGACACGTTCCGCTCGACGGGGGCCGGCGGCCAGCACGTCAATACGACCGACTCGGCTGTGCGCATCACGCACTTGCCGACGGGGATTGTGGTGACCTGTCAAAGTGAGCGGTCCCAGATCCAAAACCGCGCGGTGGCGATGAACCTGCTCCGCGCCCGCCTGTACGAGAAGCGCCGGCAGGAGCAGGAGGCACAGTTGGCGGAGCTGCGCGGCGAGCAGAAGGACATCGCTTGGGGCAGCCAGATTCGCTCCTACGTGTTCCACCCGTACTCGTTGGTGAAAGACCACCGTACGGGCCACGAGGTCGGCAACGTACAGGCGGTGGTCGATGGGGCGCTGGACTCCTTCATCGACGCGTACCTGCGTTGGCAGTTGGCGATTGCCCAGGGCAAAGCCTCCGCTACGGGTGCCGGCGATGATCTCGACGTATAACAACCGATTGCGGAAATACGGCCAGTTCCCGCCGTGCGGGGGCTGGCCGTTTCTCTGTTCGGCTGCTGAACTGGGGATGGGACGATGGGGCGGCGTCCGATGGCGGATCGAACCGCCTCGTTCGACAAAGCTCGATTCCGTTCGACAAAACCCACCGGTTGCGCATCCTACCAGACCCTCCTATGATGGAATAGACGGAACATTGTCGGTTGCCGGGAAACGGGCGCGCCGGGTCGTCTTTCGATCTCGGTGGATTCGCCCGCGCACAACGAGGAGATGGTGATGGGATGTCGACCGAGGAGACACTCAAGTTGCTGGCCAGCAGTCCGAAGATTGATCCGCCACAGACCTACCGCGCACACTCGTACTGCGCATCGGCCGATGCATACCTCGCAAAGTACCGCGCGTCCATCGAGGACCCGGCGTCGTTTTGGACGGAGATTGCAGACGAACTGGTCTGGCAGCATCGGGGCGACACGGTGATCTCCGGCGAGATGCCGGACTTCGCCTTCTTTCCGGGGAGCACCCTCAACGTGTCGGAAAACTGCGTGGACCGGTACGCGAAGGACCCGCTGTACCGCAATAAGGTGGCCCTGTTCTTCGAAGGTGAGAACGGCGAGCGGCGGTCGCTCACCTACGGGCAACTCCACCGGGAGGTCAGCAAGTTCGCAAACGTCCTGAAGTCGCTCGGGTTGGAGAAGGGCGACGTGGTGAGCGTCTACATGCAGAACCTGCTGGAAACGTACGTCGTGCTCCTCGCCTGCCTGCGCATCGGCGTGCTGTACAACACAGTCTTTGCCGGGTTTTCCCCGGAGGCGTTGCGGGAGCGGATCGTCAGTTCCGGCGCGCGCGTCGTGGTCTGCGCCAACGGCAGTTACCGCCGGGGGAAGACTTTGCGCCTCAAGGAGACGGTGGACGCGGCACTGGAGGGGCCGCATCGCGTCGAGCATGTGGTGGTCTACCGGCGCATTCCGGGCCTGGACACGCCGATGACGCCGTACCGCGACTTGGACTACGACGAGCTGATGGCGTCGGTGGACAGCACCTGCCCGCCCGCGCCGCTCGACTGCAACGACCCGGGGCTGCTCATCTTCACGAGCGGCACAAGCGGGAAACCGAAGGGGATTGTGCACGCTGGCGGCGGCTTTTTGCTTGGAACCTACGCATACACGAAATACCAGCTCGACCTGCGCCCGGAAGACGTGTACTGGAACACCGCCGACATCGGCTGGCTGACGTCGCATATCTTCGTCTTGGTTGGCGGGCTGGCCCTCGGGACGACCACCATCCTCTACGAAGGGGCTATCGACTACCCGCAACGCGGGCGGCTGTACGAAGTGATGGAGCGGTACCAGGTGAACAAGTTGTTCTCTGCTCCAACCGCGTTCCGGATGATGATGAAGTACGGGCTGGATTTGGCGCGGGACTACGATCTGCGCTCCGTCCAACTGCTGGTATCGGTGGGCGAACCGCTCAATCCGGAGGCCTGGCAGTGGATGCGCAAGGCCTTTGGAAACGGACAGGTGGTCATCAACAACACGTGGGGGCAGACGGAGACCGGCGGCACGCCGCTCGCGTCCCTGCCTGGCGCAACGCCGATGAAACCGGGTTCATGCGGGGTACCGTTCTTCGGACACCGTTTGGAGGTCGTGGACGCAGAGGGCACACCCGTTCCGGACGGCACGCCGGGGTATCTGGTCATCCGCAATGTGTTTCCGAGTCTGGCGCGGGGCATCTTCGGGGACCGAGATCGGTACCTGCAGTCGTACTTCACGCAGGTCCCCGGGGCCTACTTCACTGGCGACAGCGCCGTACGCGACGCGGACGGCCAGTTCTGGGTGCTGGGACGGGTGGACGACGTCATCAACGTGTCCGGCCACCGCATTAGCACGATGGAGATGGAAAGCGCGCTCATCACGCACCCTGCGGTGGTGGAAGCAGCGGTCGTAGGGCAGCCGGACGAGGTCAAAGGTGCGGTGCCGGTGGCGTTCATCACGTTAGATCAGGGGTATGTTGCGGCGATGGCGGCCGGCAGTGACGCCGGTGGGAGCGACGGCTCGGACGGCGGCGCGGGGGCGGGTGCTGGTGCCGTCCGGGTGCGCGCGGTAGAGGAGCGACTGGTGGCGGAGCTCAAGCAGAAGGTGGTGGACGACATCGGATCGTTCGCGCGGCCGGAGCGGATCCACTTCGTGGACGCTATGCCGAAAACGCGATCCGGCAAAATCATCCGCCGCATGCTCCGCGAGATCTTGCGTGACGGCGAGGTCCGCGGGGACGTGACGGGGCTGGAGGACAGCGACATCCTGGAGCAGTTGGTGCTGGACATCACGGGTTCACCTGCGGCGGCGCCGAGCTCGACGACGGAGGGATAAGGTTGCGCCCGGGCTGGCGGGGGTGGGTTTGGAACGGCCGCTCCCGCTCCTTGCCGGGCGTTGGCGGCCTTGTTGGCTTTTGCCGGCTTTTGCTGGCTTTTGCTGGCTTTTGCTGGCTTTGGCTGGCTTTGGCTGGCTTTGGCTGGCTTTGGCTGGCTTTGGCTGGCTTTGGCTGGCCCCGGTAGCGGACTGTCGTTCCTCTATTTTGCACCGGGGGCCCGATCTCGGCGGCGTTAAGGGACTCGCGTTCCGCTATTGGCGTGTCCAGCCCTCTGTTCGGCTTGAAATCGGGGGTTGGTCTGTGGGATAGCGGAACGCGAGTCCCTTGTTGTCCGCGGCTCGGGTGCTGCGCGGGCGGACAGCGGAACCGCGTTCCCTTGTTGGCGCCGGGGAGTGCCTGTCGAGGGCCTGGCGCAATGTCTCGCCGGGCGATAAGACCCTGCGGTTCCGCTGTCCCGCGAAACGGGCGCCTCTGTCCGACCAACAGCGGACCACCATTCCCTTGTGGCCG